>NZ_WWEQ01000045.1 GCF_009857845.1 Brevibacterium rongguiense
CCGCGCCTCCCGGCCGGCCCGCGCGCGGGCGCGGAAGGCCTCGAGCTCGGCGAGCGCCTCGGGCGAGCCGGGCAGCAGCGGCGCCGGCTGGTCGACCGGGGGCGGCAGCGGCGCGCCGTCGCCCTCGACGATGACGTAGGTGACCGTGCGGCCGCCGTCGTGGCTGATGGACAGGTGGGCGGTCTGCGCGCCGCGCGCGCGGAAGTGCTCGAGGACCCAGCCGGTGAGCCGGAAGCTCGGCGCTCCGGAGAAGGCGGAGACGATCTCGGCCTCGTGCCACGGGATGATCTGCGGCAGCTGCAGCGCCTTGACGAGCGCCTCCTTCGCGGAGAACCGCGCGGCCAGCGACTCCGCGGACCGGCGGCGGCCGTTCCTGCGCAGCTGCTCGGCCGGCGTCAGCAGCCGGTCGAGCAGCTCCGGGACGCGCTCGATGTGCTCGGCGAAGCGGTCGACATCGGCGATGTCGATCCCGATCCCGATGATGCTCATGCCCGCGCCCCGCTCACGCCAGCGCCCGCGCCCGCTTCGAAGTCCGCGTCACTCGACGGTGACGGACTTCGCGAGGTTGCGCGGCTGGTCGACGTCGAGGCCCTTGTCCGTTGCGAGCTCCATCGCGAAGACCTGGAGCGGGACGGTGGCCAGCAGCGGCGCGAGCAGCGTGGCCGTCTGCGGCACGAAGATGACCTCGGAGGCGTACTGTCGGACCTCCTCGTCGCCCTCTTCGGCGATGACGATCGTGTTCGCCCCGCGCGCCCGGACCTCCTGGATGTTCGAGACGACCTTCGCGTGCAGCGAGTCGCGCCCGTTCTTCGAGGGCACGATGATGAAGACCATCTGCCCCTCGTCGATGAGCGCGATGGGCCCGTGCTTGAGCTCGCCGGCGGCGAAGCCCTCCGCGTGGATGTAGGCGAGCTCCTTGAGCTTGAGCGCGCCCTCCATGGCCACGGGGTAGCCCACGTGGCGGCCCAGGAACAGCACGGACTGCGTGTCCTTGTACTTCGCGGCGAGGTCGACGACCTGCTGCTTGTCCTCGTCGAGCAGGCGCTGGATCTTCGCGGGGATCTCCTGCAGCTCGCGGATGACCGTCTCGATCTCGTCGCGGTACTTGTTGCCGCGCAGCTGGGCGAGGTAGAGGCCCAGCAGGTAGCAGGCGACGATCTGGGAGAGGAACGCCTTCGTCGAGGCGACGGCGATCTCCGGACCGGCGTGGGTGTAGAGCACGGCGTCCGATTCACGCGGGATCGACGAGCCGTAGGTGTTGCAGATCGCGATGACCTTGGCGCCCTGCTCGCGGGCGTGGCGCACGGCCATGAGCGTGTCCATCGTCTCGCCGGACTGCGAGATGGCGACGATGAGCGTCTTCTCGTTCACGACCGGGTCGCGGTAGCGGAACTCGTGGGCGAGCTCGACCTCCGTGGGGATGCGGCACCAGTGCTCGATCGCGTAGCGGGCGACCTGCCCGGCGTAGGCGGCGGTGCCGCAGGCGATGACGACGATCTTGTCGATCGACTTGAGCAGCGATTCGTCGATGCGCATGTCGTCGAGGGTGAGGCGGCCCTCCAGGTCGAAGCGGCCCAGGAGCGTGTCCGCGACAGCCTGCGGCTGGTCGTGGATCTCCTTGTCCATGAACGAGGCGAAGCCGCCCTTCTCCGCGGTCGCCGGGTCCCAGTCGACCTCAAAGGGCGTGCCCTGCACCGGGTTGCCGTCGGCGTCGATGATGGCGACCTCGTCCGGGGTGATCGTGACGATCTCGTCCTGGCCGATCTCGACGGCCCTGCGCGTGTAGTCGATGAACGCCGCGACATCGGAGCCCAGGAAGTTCTCGTCCTCCCCCAGCCCGATGACGAGCGGCGAGTTCCGTCGCGAGGCCACGACCTTGCCCGGCTCGTCGGCGTGGACGGCGAGCAGCGTGAACGCGCCCTCGAGCTGGCCCGCGGTCAGGCGCATGGCCTCGGTGAGGTCGCCGGTGGCCCGGTAGTTCTTCGCCACCTGGTGGGCGGCGACCTCCGTGTCCGTCTCCGAGGCGAACGCGACGCCGTCGGCCAGCAGCGCTTCCTTCAGCTCGGCGAAGTTCTCGATGATCCCGTTGTGGATGAGTCCGAGCTTCCCGCCGTCGGCGAGGTGCGGGTGGGCGTTGGCATCCGTCGGCCCGCCGTGCGTGGCCCAGCGAGTGTGGCCGATGCCGGTCATGGCCTCCGGCAGCGGGTGCGCCTCGATCTCGTCGAGGAGGTTCTGCAGCTTGCCGCTCTTCTTGGCGCTGGCCAGTTCGCCGTCCTCGCTGACGAGGGCGACCCCCGCGGAGTCGTAGCCGCGGTATTCGAGCCGGCGCAGGCCGGCGAGGACGACGTCGAGGGCAGAGTGCCCCGCGGCGTCAGGGGACAGGGAGGAGACATATCCGACGATTCCGCACATGGGCGCAATTGTAGGGGATCGCGTCCCCTGCCCCGGGGGCGGGCAGAGCGGGCGTGACGCACGTCATCCACAGGGATGTCCACAGCCCCGGCGGCGGGGACATCCTCACCCGCGGCCCAGGCTCACCTGATAGGAAGAGGGGAGGACCCGGGCCACCGGGACGGTGCCGGCAATGCGCACGCCCCGCCCGCCTTCGAAGGGAGCACCATGGCAGTCCCCACCATCGAACTCAACGACGGCACGCACATCCCCCAGCTGGGCTTCGGCACCTGGCAGGTCGCCGACAACGACGCGGTGAGCGCCGTCGCCACGGCCCTGCAGACGGGCTACCGGCACATCGACACCGCCGCCGCCTACGGCAACGAGGCGGGCGTCGGGCGGGCCATCCGCGAATCGGGCATCGCCCGCGAGGACCTGTGGGTCACGACGAAGCTGTGGAACGACCGCCACGGCGATGCGCGCGCGGCCCTCGAGGAGAGCCTCGAGAAGCTCGGCCTCGACCGGGTGGACCTCTACCTCATCCACTGGCCGGTGGCCGGCTCCACCCAGCGCCCGGATGCCTGGCGCGCCATGATCCAGGCCCAGGAGGACGGGCTCGTCCGCTCGATCGGCGTGTCGAACTTCCTCGCGGACAACATCCGCGAGATCACGGACCTCTCCCAGGTCACCCCGTCGGTCAACCAGATCGAGGTGCACCCCACGTTCGGCAACGAGGCCCTCGTCCGCTTCGACCAGGACATGGGCATCGCCACGCAGGCCTGGTCGCCGCTGGGCCAGGGCAAGGACCTCGAGAACCCCACGGTCGAGCAGATCGCGCAGCGGCTGGGCAAGACCCCCGGCCAGGTCGTCATCCGCTGGCACCTCCAGGAGGGCCGCATCGTCATCCCCAAGTCCACGACGCCCGCGCGCATCGCGGAGAACTTCGAGGTCTTCGACTTCGAGCTGACCCCGGACGACCTCGCGGCCATCGACGGCCTGAGCACCGACGAGCGCATGGGCCCCGACCCCGCCGCGTTCGGCCAGTGAGCTGACGCACTCCTGCACTGACACCGCGCTCGAGGTGCGGGCCGAGTCCCACTCGGCCCGCACCTCGGGCGCGGTTGCTGGATCCCGACCCGGCTCAGCGGATGACGGAGCGGGTCCAGACCGACAGGCCCTCGACGAGCAGGACCGTGGCGAGGATGAGGCAGATGATGAACGTCACGACGTCGAACTGCATGACCCGGGCGGAGTTGAGCAGGTAGAAGCCGATCCCGCCGGCGCCCACGATGCCCAGCAGCGTGGCCGAGCGGATGTTCGTGTCGAGCTAGTAGAGCACGTGCGCGACGAGCGCCGGCATGGCCTGGCGCACGGTGGCCGCGAAGAAGACCTGCACGCGGGTGGCCCCGTTCATCCGGACGGCCTCCTGCACGCCGTAGTCGGTCTCCTCGAGCGAGTCCGCGATGAGCTTGGACAGCAGCCCGATGCTGCCGATTGCCAGCGCGAACGTGCCGGCCACCGGCCCCAGCCCCGTGATGACGATGAAGATGATCGCGAGGATGAGGTCCGGGATCGCGTGCACGCCCACGATGATGGCGCGGAAGGCCGCCGCGACCCCGCGGCTGGGCGCCACGTTCGCCGCCGCGAGCACCCCGATCGGCACGGACAGGATCCCGCCCAGCAGGGTGGCGGCCAGGCCGATCTGCAGGGTCGTGACCATCGCCGCGCCGAGTTCCGGCAGGATGCCCCCGGAGCTGGGCGGGAAGAACATCGCGAGCGTCTGCGGGAGGTTCGCAAGCGAGGCGAGCGCGGCCACCGGATCGAGCTGGGTGGCCGCGCCCGAGGCGGCGACGATGGCGAGCACGACGACGAGCGTGAGGAGGCGGCGGATCCGGTCGGCCGACCAGCCCGGCGACACCCGCACGGCGCCGTCCGGGGTGCGCTGGACCTCGTCGCCGGGCAGCGCGGGGGCGCTCTGCGCGGCCGCGGCGCCGGGCATCCGGCGCATGACGAACCCGTAGAGGCCCTGCTGGGCGGCGCCGGGGCTGCGCAGCAGGCGGGCCCGCAGCGCGCCGGAGAGCAGCTCAATGCCCACGCACAGGATGAGCACGATGAGCGCCCAGGCCATGCCGCAGTCGTACTGCATGGTGCGCATCGCGTCGGAGAGCTCCTTGCCGATGCCCACGACGCCCACGTAGCCCAGGATCACCGAGGTGCGCAGGTTGATGTCGAAGCGGTGCAGACCGGTGGCGATGATCTGGGGCATGACCTGCGGGATGACCGCGGTGACGACCTGCTGGACGCGGCCGCCGCCGGCGGCGCGCACGGCCTCGACGGGTCCCTCGTCGATCGACTCGATGGCATCCGCGTAGAGCTTGCCGACCATGCCCACCGAGTGCAGCCCCATCGCGAGGATGCCCGGCAGGGCGCCCAGGCCGAAGATGCGGAAGAACACGATCGCGAGCACGAGGTCCGGGATCGCGCGGGCGATGACGATGAGCACGCGCGCGGCCAGCCGGGTCGCGCGGTTCGGGGCCGTGTTCGTGGCCGCGAGCACGGCGACCGGCAGGCCGAGGATGACCGCCAGGAGGGTGGCGAGGAAGACGATGGCGAGCGTGAGCCCGGTCATCGAGACGATCTCGCCCAGGCTCGGGAAGTCCAGCGGGAATATCCGGGCGAGGAACTTCGCGGCGTTGGACACGGAGTCGATGACCGTGGCCACGTTGATCCGCAGCGAAATGAGCGACCACACGGACGCGGCGAACAGCGCGGCGAGGACGGCTGCCGCGGCGAGCGTGCGCGGCGCCGGCAGCGGCCGCCTGGGCGGGGCGAAGCGCGGTCCCTCGCCCTCCGGGCCGCGGTGGGCGTCGAGGGTCGCGACGGCGGGTGCGGACACCTCAGGCCTCCTGCACGGCGCGCGGTTCACCCGCCGCGGCGGCGGCAAGGGCCCTCGGGGTGGGCGACGCGGTCGTAGATCGCGTACGCGTCCTCCTGGCTCAGCCCCGCGGTCTCCTGGTCGAGGACGACCCGGCCCGCCTGCAGGCCGACGATCCGGTCGGAGAAGTCGAGGGCGATCTCCACCTGGTGGAGGCTGCAGACCACGGTGAGGTCCGATTCGCGTGAGATCCGGCCCAGCAGGTCGATGACGGAGGCCGCGGAGACGGGGTCGAGTGAGGCGACGGGCTCATCGGCCAGCAGGATCTTGGGCTCCTGGATGAGCGCGCGGGCGATCGCGACGCGCTGCTGCTGGCCGCCGGAGAGCGTGTCGGCGCGCTGGAAGGCCCTGTCGGCCAGGCCCACGCGGGCCAGCTGCTCCATCGCCTCGGCGCGCACGGCGCGGGGGTACATGAACAGGCCCATCCGGGGCCCGGCCAGCGAGCCGAGCCGGCCGGTGCACACGTTCTCCAGCACCGTCATCGAGCCCACGAGGTTGAAGTGCTGGAAGACCATCGCCACGTCCCGGCGCAGGGCCCGCAGCGCATGCGTGCCGGCGCGCTCCACCTGGGTGTCGAGGGTGCGCACGTGCCCGGCGGTGGGCTTGTGCAGGCCGTTGATGTGGCGCAGGAGGGTGGACTTGCCTGAGCCGGAGAGGCCCAGCAGCACGGTGATCCGCCCGGTGGCGAACGTCGCGGTGACGTCGTCGAGGGCGCGCTGGCCGCGGCGGAACTCCTTGACCACGCCGTCGAAGGCGATGGCGGGCTCCACGGCGTCGAAGGCGATGGCGGGCTCCACGGCGAGGGCCGGTGCCGTGGGATCGGAGGCGGTGGGTTCGGAGGCCGTGGAACCGGAGCGCGTGGGGTCGGGCAGCGTGGCGGTCATCGTCATCAGCCCTTCACGCACGAATCGGCCTTGGTGGCCTCGCAGACCTTGCGCACCGAGTCGTACGCGGAGTCCTCGAGCGGCACGTAGCCCCACGAGTCCTCGGGCAGCTCGCAGTCCTTGGCCGACGTGCACGTGCCGGCCTTGACGAGCGCGTCCTTGTTCAGCGTCTGGGTGAAGACCTGCTTGAGCTTGTCACGCAGGTCCTGGCTCAGCGAGTCCGAGGCCGCGACGGGGGTCGCCGGGATGAGCTCGGACTTCCAGATCTCGCGCAGCTGGCCCTTCTTCAGCTGGCCGGACTTGATGAGGCTGCCATTGACGACCGCGTCCTCGGCGAAGCCCGCATCGCAGCTGCCCTTCGCCACGGACAGCGCCGAGGAGTCGTGGCCTCCGGCCATGATGGGGCTGACGTCCTTCTTGGGGTCGATCCCGGCCTTCTGCAGGGCCGCGGACGGGTAGAGGTAGCCCGAGGTGGAGGTCGGGTCGACGAAGCAGACCTTCTTGCCCTTGAGGTCGTCCAGGCTCTTGATCGGCGAATCGGCGGGCACGACGCCGAACGAGTTGTAGCCGGGCTTGCCGTCCTTCTCCGTGATCTGGCCGCCCAGGATGTCGAGGCCCACCCCGGAATCGTGGGCGGCGACGTAGGACAGCGGGCCGTAGTTGGCCAGCTGGACCTTGCCCGCGCGCTGGGCCTCGATGACGCCGGCGTAGTCCGTCGCCGACTGCACCTGGACCTTCTTGCCGGTGGCCTTCTCGATCTCGGAGATGACGATCTTGAACTGCTGGGACAGGCTCTGGGACTCCTCCGAGGGAATCGCGGTGAAGACGAGGGTGTCCGGGTCGGAGTCGCCCGAGCCGCTCGAGCCCTGGGCGGCCGAGGGGCCGCAGGCGGCGAGGGCGAACAGGGAGACGGCGGAGAGTGCGGAGAGTGCGGCGGCGGGGGTGCGCATGGGTGAGCCCTTCGGTGATGCGGGCTGGAAGGCGGGCGGGGCCTGCGGCGGCGCGGCACGCGCCCGGCCGAGCGTGGCCGATGGAGGTGAGCCCGCGACGGCCGCCGGGTGAATGGCGGGCGCGGTGAGGTGAAGCCTGGGCGAACCCGCTCAGGCGCGGGCGAGCTCCATGACGATGCGCACGCTGTCCAGGCGCAGCCAGGCCCGGGAGACCAGCAGCGGTGAGCCGCTGGCGGCGTCGACGGTGTGGGTCTCGACGCTCCACACGGGTGCGGCCGCGTCGAGGCCCAGGTGCTCGGCGGCCAGCGCACTGGGCTGCTCGACGCTCGCGCGGGTGAGCGCGCACTCCGGGCGCGAGCCGTAGGCGGCGAGGATCTCGCAGACGGACTCGATGACGCCCAGGCCCGCATCGACATCGGCGGCGATGCCCGGGGTGACCCACTCGTCGATGAGCACGGCGCGCAGCCCGTCGATCTCACCGGTGCGCAGCAGCCGGCGGGCCGGGGCCGCCTCGGGTGCGCCCAGGACGTCGGCGACGGGCGCGGGCAGGGGCTCGATGGCGGTGGCGCTCAGCCGGGTGCGCAGGCTCGCCCCGGCGGACTCGATGAGGCCGTGGAAGCTCGGGACGGCGCCGTGGGCGAGCACGAGGTCGATCCGGCGCAGCGCGTAGGTGCCGCTGCCCTGGACCCGGCGCACGAGGAAGCGGGCCTCGAGCTCCGCGACGGCCGCGCGCACGACGCTGCGGCCCACTCCGAACCGGCGCATGAGCGCGTGCTCGCTGTCGATGCGCGCCCCGCCGGGCAGCTGTGCGACCTCGGCGGCGAGCGTGTGCGCAAGCTCGCGGGCGGTCGTCATGCTCGCACGCTAGGCCCTGCCGCGAAGGCGGGGCTGACGGCCGGCTGAACCGCAGGCAAACGTTGGGCGTCCGTCACGTGACACGCGCCCGACCGCCGCCTGAGACGCGCGCATGAGACAATCGGGCCATGCCGACCGACTCGGATGCCGCCCCCGCTCCCCACCACCACGTGGACCTCGAGCCCGCCCGGCGCCTCGTGGGCCTGCGGCCCGCCCGGCGCGCAGCCGATGCGGACTCCCTGTCCCCCTACTGGAGCTTCGACCGCACCTCGTGGTCGCAGCTGGCCGAGACGATGCCGCTGCCGCTGACCGCCCCGGACATCGAGCGGCTGCGGGGCCTGGGCGAGCGCATCGACGAGGGCGAGGTTTCGTCGATCTACCTGCCGCTCTCGCGGCTGCTCAACCTCTACGTCTCCGCGCGCGAGCTCAAGCACGACATCACCCGCGAGTTCCTCGCCCCGCTGCACGCCGACGGCCGCGATCCCGTGCCCAACCGCACGCCGTTCGTCATCGGCGTGGCCGGCTCCGTGGCCGTGGGCAAGTCGACGACCGCGCGCGTGCTGCGCGAGATGCTCGCCCGCTGGCCGGACACCCCGCACGTCGAGCTCATCACGACCGACGGCTTCCTCCTCCCCAACGCGGAGCTCGAGCGGCGCGGGATCGCCAACCGCAAGGGCTTCCCCGAGTCCTACGACCGGCGCTCGCTGCTGCGCTTCCTCGCGGCCGTGAAGTCCGGCGCCCCCGAGGCCCGCGCCCCCGTCTACTCCCACCACACGTACGACATCGTGCCCGGCGCCGAGGTCACGGTGCGCGCCCCGGAGGTCCTCATCGTCGAGGGCCTCAACGTCCTCCAGCCGGCCCGGCCGCGCCCGGACGGGCGGATGGGCGTGAGCGTGAGCGACTACTTCGACTTCTCCGTCTACGTCGACGCGAAGCCCCACGACATCCGCAACTGGTACATCGAGCGCTTCCTCAGCCTCCAGCACAGCGCGTTCTCCCAGCCGGACTCCTACTTCCACCGCTTCAGCGAGCTCGACACCGCCGACGCCCGGGCCCTGGCCGGGGAGATCTGGGACTCGATCAACGCGCCCAACCTCGCCCAGAACGTCGCGCCCAGCCGCGGGCGGGCCGATCTCATCCTCTCGAAGTCCCCCGATCACACGGTGCGCCGGATCCAGCTGCGCAAGCTCTGAGGCGCGTCCGGCAGGGCGGCCTGCGGGAATGGACCGCGCGCCCGGCGGGTTGTAGGTGGGTCCGCAGCCCACCGCCCACGCAGCCCACCGCCCCAGGAGCCCCATGTCGACACCCTCGCCGCAGGCGGCGATGTACCGCGCCACGAGCTCGCGCCGGACCGCCGGCGACGCTCCCGCGCGCATCACGCGGGCGACCCTGCGGCGCATCGCTGGGTTCGCCCGGCCCCACCGGGCCGCGCTGACGGCCTTCCTCGCGCTCTCCGCGCTCGCCTCGGTGCTCGGCGTCCTCACCCCCACGCTCGCGGGGCGGGTGGTCAACCTCATCACCGGGTCCGGCCCGATCTCCGCGATCGTCGCGCTCGCCGCGCTCATGGCCGGCCTCGCGCTCGCCGATGCCGCGCTCACGCTCGCCAACCGGCGCCTGTCCGCCGGGATCGGCGAGGGCATCATCTTCGACCTGCGGACCGCGGTGTTCGACCACGTGCAGCGGATGCCCGCGGCCTTCTTCAGCCGCACCCGCACCGGGGCGCTCGTCTCCCGGCTGAACTCGGACGTGATGGGCGCCCAGCGGGCATTCTCCAACACTCTCTCCGGCGTCGTCACGAACCTCATCTCCGTCGTGCTCACACTCGTGGTGATGGTGACGATCTCGTGGCAGGTCACCGCCCTCGCGCTGCTGCTCGTGCCGATCTTCGTCCTGCCCACCCGTCTGCTGGCCGGCCGGCTGGCCCGCCTCCAGTTCGAGACGGCGGACCTCAACGCCGCGATGTCGACGCGCATGACCGAGCGGTTCTCCGCCGGCGGTGCGATCCTCATCAAGCTCTTCGGCAGCCCCGCGCGCGAATCGGCGGAGTTCGCGCTGCGGGCCGGGCGCGTGCGCGACATCGGGGTGCGCACCGCGATGCTGCAGGCGGCCTTCGTCACGGCCCTCACCCTCGTCTCCGCCCTGGCGCTCGCGCTCGTCTACGGCCTGGGCGGCGCGCAGGCGGTCCTCGGCCACCTCGACGCCGGGCGCGTCGTGGCGCTGGCCATGCTCCTCACCCGGGTCTACACGCCGCTGACCATGCTCGCGAATGCGCGGATGGACATCACGAGCGCGATCGTGAGCTTCGAGCGCGTCTTCGAGATCCTCGACCTGCGCCCGGCCATCCGGGAGCCCGAGGCGCCCCGGCCGCTGCCGGCCGGCCCGCTGGCCGTGCGCTACGACGGCGTCCGGTTCGCCTACCAGTCGGCCAGCGAGGTCTCCCTGGCCAGCCTCGAAGACGTCGAGGCGCTCGATCCCCGCGCCGGCGAGGAGGTCCTCCACGGCATCTCGTTCGACATCCCCGCCGGGCACACGGTGGCCCTCGTGGGCTCCTCCGGGGCCGGGAAGTCCACGCTCGCCTCCCTGCTGCCGCGGCTGCACGACGTCACCGCGGGGGCCGTGAGCGTGGGCGGGGTCGACGTGCGCGAGCTGTCGTTTGCCGACCTGCGCGCCGCGGTGGGCATGGTGAGCCAGGACGGCCACCTGTTCCACGAGTCCATCCGGGAGAACCTGCTGCTCGCAGCGCCCGCGGCCACGGACGAGCAGCTGCGCGCGGCGGTGGAGGCCGCCCGGCTGGGCGAGGTGCTGGCCGAGCTGCCCGATGGGCTCGACACCGTCATCGGCGAGCGCGGCTACCGGCTGTCCGGCGGGGAGCGCCAGCGCCTGACGATCGCGCGGATGCTGCTGGCCGCGCCCCCGGTGGTCGTCCTCGACGAGGCCACCAGCGCCCTCGACTCGACGAACGAGGCCGCCGTCCAGGACGCGCTCGCCCACGTCATGGAGCACAGCACCGCGCTCGTCATCGCCCACCGGCTGTCCACGGTGCGCAGCGCGGACGAGATCCTCGTCATCGAGCACGGCGCGATCGTCGAGCGGGGCCCGCACGCGCGGCTGCTGGTCGCCGGCGGGCGCTACGCGCAGCTCTACGAGACCCAGTTCGCCCGGCAGGACGGCTGAGCTAGGAGGCGGCCTCGGCGCCCTCCGCCGCGGCCGCTTCGTCCTTGGCCGCGTCCTCCTGCTGGACGCGCAGCCGCTCGCGCTGGCCGTGGGTGAGCCGGCGGATGTCGGCATCGGAGTCGAAGCTCGCGCCCAGCGCGCCGGCGATGAGTCCCATCGAGGCGCTGAGCACGGCGATCCGCAGGTAGTTCATGAACCCTGCCGGGTGGCCCAGGATGTCGGCCATGTAGCGCACGTCGATGACGACGAGCGAGCCGCCCAGGATGAGCGCGCCGAGCGCCGCGAAGAGCGCGAGCACGCACACGAGCAGCGTGATGACCGTGGAGACGTTGTAGTAGAAGACGACGGAGGCGAGGCTCTCGCGCTCCGGGCGGTCCCACAGCCGGTTGCTCGCCATGAGCCAGGCGACCATGACGACCATGGCCAGCGCGGCGATCGCGAGCAGCCGCGGCCAGGGCAGGTAGTCCGCCATGATCCAGATCGAGTTGTAGAAGATGCCGAAGGCGCCGGCGGCGGCGGCCGCGGCGAGCACGCCGGACAGCCGGGGCAGGGAGCGCCACGGCTCGTTGGCCACGACCATGCCCGTCACGAGCCTGGGCCCGCCGAAGAACGTGTGCGCGTGGAGCGCGTAGCTGCGCTCGGACTCGCGGTAGCCCCACCGGCTCCAGTGCGGCTCCGGGTTGCCCGAGCCGTCCTTGAAGCCCAACTCAATGCGCTGGATGCACGCGGCGAGGATCCGGGTGAGGCGGCGCCTCGTGGCGAGCGCCCCGAACGTGGGGCAGGAGACGACGCCCACCTGCTCGTCGGGGAAGACCTCGGCGATGAGCGGGTGGCCGCGCTCGTGGCGGGGGATCTCCGTGAGCAGGATGGTGATGGGCGCCTCGGAATACTGCGCGTTGAGGTCGCGGGCTGTGGCGAGGTCGAGCGCGTGGTCCGGGGTGAGGAGGATGAGGCGGGTCTCGATCGCCACGTCCACGGTGCGCCGGCCGCCCTCGCTCAGCGCCTCGGCCAGCGGCTCGGCCACCGCCTCGGCGCGCTCGGTGGGCACGCCGGGGTCGGCGACGAGCAGCACGCGCAGCGGATGCGGCGCGATGCTGCCGTCGCCGGCCGCCCTCGCGGCCCGTCTCACGGAGTGGGCTGCCCGCCGGTCACGCTGAGCGTCTCGCCGACCACGTAGCTCGACTCCGGCGACGTGAGGAACACGTAGGCGGGGGCGAGCTCGGTGGGCTGGCCCGCGCGGCCCAGCGGCGTGCTCTTGCCGAACTCCGGCAGGGCGTCCTTCGGCTGGCCGTCGGAGACCTGCAGCGGCGTCCAGATGGGGCCGGGTGCCACGGCGTTCACGCGGATCCCGCGCGGCGCGAGCTGCTGGGCCAGGCCCTTGCTGAACGCGTTGATGGCCGCCTTCGTCGACGCGTAGTCGATGAGGTGCGGGGACGGGGTGTAGGCCTGGACCGACGTCGAGTTCACGATCGTGGAGCCCGCGGGCATGATGGCCGCCGCCGCCTTCGAGATCGTGAACATCGCGTGGACGTTCGTCTGGTACGTCTTCGACCACTGCTCATCGCTCAGGTCCGCGATGTCCTCGACCGCGATCTGGCGGCCCGCGTTGTTCACCACGGCGTCCAGGCCGCCCAGCGCCTCGGCCGCATGGCCGACGAGGTCCGCGGCGAAGGCCTCATCGGAGAGGTCGCCGGGGAACAGGAACGCCCGGGCGCCCGAGGCCTCGATGACGTCGCGCACGTGCTGGGCGTCGTCCTCCTCGTCGGGCAGGTAGTTGAGCGCGACGTCCGCGCCCTCCCGGCCGAAGGCGATCGCGACGGCGGCGCCGATCCCGGAGTCCGCGCCGGTGATGAGCGCGCGGCGGCCCTTGAGGCGGCCGGTGCCGCGGTAGCTGTCCTCGCCGCGGTCGGTCTGCGGCTCGAGGTCGCGGTCGAGGCCCGGCTCGGGCTGGTCCTGCTTGGGCGGGGTGATCTCCGGGAACCGGGTGACCGGGTCCTGGAAGGTGAGCTGGTCGGTCTGCTCGTCGGCCTGTGACATGAGTGCCTCCTTCGTTAAGTGCGCACCGCCGCGCCCCGGCGGCGACCGGGGGCGGCAAGGCGTCTTGCCACCACCCTACGCGCGCGGGGGCCCCGGACGCGAGCGCAGGGTCAGCCGGCCCACGGGAACGAAGGCCAGGGCGGCCGGCACGCACACGATCGCCAGGCACAGCGCCACGTAGAGCGCGTTCGTCAGCCACAGGACCGCGAGCAGGTAGACGATGAGCGGCGCGGACAGCGCCAGGAACAGGGCGGTGAGCCACAGCCAGCGCCACGGCGGGCCCGCGCTCGCGCGACCGGGCGCCGGCGCCTGCCCGTCCAGCGGCACGGCGCGGGCGCGCACCCAGCCCACGACGGCGCCCAGCGCGGCGGCGAGTGCCCCGAGCACGGCGAACGAGCTCGTCAGCCCCGCGAGCACGGCGATCGGCCCGCTCAGGCCGCCCGCCGCGCGCAGCACCAGGGTGAGCGCGCAGACGAACAGGGCGGCCGCGGCGGTGCAGCCGGCGGCGACGAGGGCGCTGCGCGGGGGTGTCATGGGCCCATCATCCCAGCCGGGCCCGCCCCCGCGCCCGCGGTCCCACTCCGCGAGCCGAGGCGGTCCGCCCCGCCCAGGCGGCTCAGAGGCCCAGGTGGGCCGGCAGGTCCGCCAGCGAGTCCAGCACGGCGGTGGCCCCGGCGGCCTCGAGCGCGGGGCGCTCGAGCTTGCCCGTCAGCACGCCGATGACGTGCGCGGCGCCGGCGTTGCGGCCGGCCTCGACGTCGACCCGCGTGTCCCCGGCCACCACGACGGTGCCGACCGCGGCGGTGCCGGTGGCCTCCATCGCGGAGAAGATCTTGTACGGGTAGGGCCGGCCCGCGGCCACCGTGTCGGCGGTGATGAGCGCGTCGAGCAGCTCGCCCTCGCCCACCTTCCAGCCCAGCTGGGCCAGCAGCGGCTCGGCGACGTCGGCGGAGAAGCCGGTCGTGAGCGCGACCTTGGCGCCGGCGGCGCGCAGCGCGCGCATGGTGTCCTCCGCACCGGGCAGGGCGACCGGCGGGTCTTCGCGGTAGCGCTGGGCGAGCAGCTCCTTGAACCGGGCGAAGGCCGCCTCGACCCGCTCGGCGGTGGGCTCGACCCCGCCCTCGGACATGAGGTGGGAGATCGCCTCCGTCTTGTCCGCGCCCATCCACGTCTGCACACCCTCGTCCGTGACGGCCGCGCCGGTCTCCTCCACGGCCTCGCGCAGCACGCGGTAGACCCCGCCGTGCTCGTCGACCGTGGTGCCGGCGATGTCGAAGGCTGCCAGGCTGATCTGGGGCATGTGGGCGACTCCTCGGATGCGAGATGGTGGGTGTCGGGCTTGTGCGGTGCCGGGGGGCGGCACGGCGAGGCTAGCACCGCGGGCCGGCCCCGGCCCCGCTGCCCGGCGGCGGGCGGGTGAACAGCCGGCCAACGCCTCGGGCGCGGGCGGCTCAGCCGCCCAGGCTCAGGCGGTCCCGGACGACGGCGGCCAGGCGCTGGGCCTGCGCCTTGGCCTGGGCGGCGGAGGCGGCCTCGACCATCACCCGGATGAGGGGCTCCGTGCCCGAGGCGCGCAGCAGCACCCGCCCGGTGTCGCCGAGCTCCTCCTCCACCGCGGCGACCTCCGCGGCGACCTGCGCATCGTCCGTGCGCGCCTTGTTCACGCCGCGCACGTTGACGAGCTCCTGGGGCAGCTGCGGGATCTCGGCGGCGAGGTCGGCGAGCGTACGGCGCTCGGCGGCCATCCGGTGCATGATGTGCAGCGCGGTCTGGACGCCGTCGCCGGTGGTGCCGTGGTCGAGCATGAGGACGTGCCCGGACTGCTCGCCGCCCAGGGAGTAGCCGTCGGCGAGCATGCGCTCGAGGACGTAGCGGTCCCCCACCGCGGTCTGGACGGTGTCGATGCCGTGCTCGCCCATCGCCAGGCGCAGGCCCAGGTTGGACATGACGGTGGTGACGAGCGTGCCCCGGGCCAGCCGGCCGGCCGAGTGCAGCCCGATCGCGAGGATGCCCATGATCTGGTCGCCGTTGACCTCGCGGCCCAGCGCGTCGACGGCCAGGCAGCGGTCCGCGTCCCCGTCGAAGGCGACGCCCAGGTCCGCCTGGTGCTCGACGACCGCGGCCTGGAGGTTGCCGATGTGGGTCGAGCCCACGCCGTCGTTGATGTTGAGGCCGTCGGGCTCGGCGGCGATGACGATAACCTCGGCACCGGCCTGGCGCAGGGCGGCCGGGCCCACGACGCTCGCGGCGCCGTTCGCGCAGTCGACGACCACCGAGAGGCCGGAGAGCGGGCGGGCGTCGGCCGCGCCCAAGGTGGCCACGAGGTGCTCGGTGAATTCGTCCGCGGCCGCCGGGTACCGGTTGATCCGGCCCACCGCGGCCCCGGTGGGCCGCTCCCAGTCCGTCTCGAGCACGGCGAGGATCTCGTCCTCGACCGCGTCGTCGAGCTTGGTGCCGCCGGGGCCGAAGAACTTGATGCCGTTGTCCGGCATGGGGTTGTGCGAGGCCGAGAGCACGACGCCGAACGCGGCGCCGGTGGCCGCCACCGCGTGGGCGACGCCCGGGGTGGGCAGGATGCCGGCGTCGCGGACGTCCACGCCGGTCGACGCGATGCCCGCGCACGTGGCCGCGGAGAGGAACTCGCCGCTGATGCGCGTGTCGCGGCCGACGATGGCCACGGGCCGCGCGCCGTCGGCCGCCTGGGCCGCGCCCAGGACTCGCGAGCCCGCGACCGCGAGCTGCAGGGCCAGGCGGGCGGTGATGTCCGCGTTCGCCAGGCCCCTGGCCCCGTCCGTTCCGAACAGTCTCGACATTGCGCTTCCTTCCGTTTGCCTGCGCGCCAGTCTAGTTCGGCCGGCGCGCAGGCTCGCGGAGGGTGGGCGGGGCGGGTCTCAGCCGCGCGGGGCGGGGTTGATGACGCGGCCCCACGTGCTCTTGTTGCCCCAGATGTTCTGGCGCAGGCCCTCGAGCTGGAGGATCTGGGAGTGGTCGACGAAGAGGTTGACCTCGTTGCCGTAGTTCTTGATGTACCACTCGAAGACCGGGCCGTCGGCGGCCTCGAACATGACGTTGTCCAGGCCCAGGCCGTTGATGATCGAGGCGGCCGCGGCGGTGTTCCACTCCGTGACGTTCTCCGTGATGCCCTCGGACTCGATCATGATGATCGAGGCGCCGGCGTCGAGGGCGCGCCGGCCGCGGTCGACGAGGTCGCCGATGTCCTTCGCGGACTCCGCGGCGAGCTCCGCCTCGCCGGAGTCGCCCCCGGAGCCGATCTGGATGCCGAGCTCCGGCTTGGCCTTGAGGCCGGCCTTCGTCACCTTCTCCACGAGGCGCTCGAGGCCGCTGGTGGGCAGCATGATGAAGCCGGTGGAGATCTCGATGACGTCGAAGCCCACCTCCTTGGCCTGCTTGAGGTATTCGTCGACGGCGTCATCCCCGTAGCGCAGCACGGTCTCGATCCAGCCACCGGAGGAGACGTAGGAGTCGTTCTCGTGGGCGATGTCGCTGAACGCGCGCACCTGCTCCTGCGGGACGAGGGCGAACGAGCCGCCCGCCCACTTGATGCCGTCCACCCACTGGCCGGCGACGTCGAAGACGTCGCGCAGGTGGCGGGTGCCGAAGGTGGAGTAGTAGGGGGCGCGGATCTCGGTCATCCCGATGGTGCGCGGCTTGGCGGGGCGCCAGGCGCGGGGGACGAAGTTCATGGCGACGTCGAAGTCGATGGCATTGGACATGGTGGTGGTCCTTCCTTCGTGATGGGTTCGCGGGGTGGTCGGTGCGGGTGGGTCCGGGGGCCGGTTCGCTCAGGAGCGCTCGCGGCCGACCTGGGCGAGCAGCTCGGTGAGCGCGCTGACCGGGCGGTCCTCGAGGCCGTGGATGGTCTGCGCAAGGCGCTCGCGGAGGTCGGCAGCGGCGAACGGGGCGGCCAGGGCGTCGAACTTCTCGCGGGCGGCCTCCCACGTCAGCGGGTGGGTCGTGAAGCCCTCGTAGTCATCGGTCTGGGCGCGGAAGACCGTTCCGTCGCCCAGGGTGACCGTGAGGTCGGCGCACATGTGCTCCGGGAAGCGGTCGCTGAACTCCTGGGAGGGGGTGATCGCCACCTTGCGCATGAGGTCCTGCACGTCGTCGGCGACGATGCGCTCGGGCTCGTACTGCTCGGGGTTGAGGCGCCCGTCGAGCAGCACGACCGCGAGCATCCACGGCAGCGAGTGGTCCGCCTCCTCCTTCGTGCGCACGAGCCGCTTGTCGCCCTCCTCCCCGCCGCCGATGATCCGGTGGGCGACGTCGAAGGTCGTCAGCTCGACCTTCGCGATCGCATCGGCGCGGAAGCCCTCCTGGGCGCGGATGTCCTGGGCCGCATCGAGCGCGGACTGGGAGTGGATCTCCGCGTTGTGCTTCTTGATGATCGTGCCGGTGACCTTCTCGAGGTCCTCGGCGGACCAGTCGAGCTCGTAGTCCCCGGCCAGGGCGCGGAAGCCCTTGTTGCCCTCGAAGACGGCCTCGGGACCCGTGATGCCATGCGCGGCGAGTTGGGCTGCGAACACGCCCTCCTTCGCCACGTGCGGGTAGGCCAGGCCCTTCCAGTGGCTGAGGTTGCCGGTGCGGGTCACGCGCAGCGCCACGTTGGCGGTGCCGCAGATCGCGGCCGCGTTGGCGATCTGGTCCTCGTCCAGGCCCATGGCCCGGGCCGCGGCGGCGCCGGCGGCGAACGCGCCCTGCGTCGTGTGGTCGAAGCCCAGGTCGCGCACCGGCGCCACGTCGGAGAGCCGCGCGTGGATCTGGTAGGCCACCGCGAACGCGGTGAGGAATTCCCGGCCACTGGCGCCCACGGACTCCGCGGCGGCGAGGACGGCGCCCATGTTGTCCGAGGGGTGGTTCGTCTCCCTCTTGGCGAGGTAGGCGTCCATGAAGTCGAGGTACCGGCTGAGCGCCGCGTTGTAGAAGGCGGCGTGGTCGGGGCTCGCAGAGCCGCCGCCGATGAGCGTGGCGCCCGTGCCGCCGTCGGCGGTGACGAGCGCGCGGATCGCCCGCAGCGGCTGCGCGTCGAGCGCGCCGATCGCCACGCCCACCGTGTCGAGCACGCGGATCTTGAGCTGCTCGAGTGCCGCCGGGCTGAGCTGGGACAGGTCCGCCTGCGCGGCGAAGCGCGCGAGCTGCTGGACCTCGGTGCGGGATTCGGTCGGAGCTGACATCCGTTCTCTCCTCTCTGCCGGGCCGCCACTGCGGCTCGATCGCTTTAGGTACTTCTAACCTAAGCAGCATGTATCTCGACGTCAAGATACTTTTGAGGAGACGTGAATCACAGCAGGCCCCGACCAAGCGGTCGGGGCCTGCTGTGCGGTGCGGTGCGCCGGGCTGCGGCGCGGTCGATCAGCGCTTCGAGAACTGCGGCGCCTTGCGGGCC
Source organism: Brevibacterium rongguiense (assembly GCF_009857845.1). Lineage (GTDB taxonomy): Bacteria > Actinomycetota > Actinomycetes > Actinomycetales > Brevibacteriaceae > Brevibacterium > Brevibacterium rongguiense. Next base: position 18,631 of record NZ_WWEQ01000045.1, read on the forward strand.
TTCTTGAGGCCCGCCTTCTTGCGCTCGGGCACGCGCGCGTCGCGGGTGAGGAAGCCTGCCTTCTTCAGCTCCGCGCGGTTGGCCTCGCGGTCGATCTCGTTGAGCGAGCGGGCGATGCCCAGGCGGACCGCGCCGGCCTGGCCGGAGGGGCCGCCGCCGTGGATCCGCACGTGGACGTCGAAGCGGCCCTCGAGGTCGAGCAGGCGGAAGGGCTCGTTGACGAGCTGCTGGTGCAGCTTGTTCGGAAAGTAGGTCTCCAGGTCGCGGCCGTTGATGGTCCATTCGCCGGAGCCCGGGACCAGGCGCACGCGGGCGATCGCCTGCTTGCGGCGGCCCACGCCGGAGCCGGGGGCGGTGATGGACTGCCCGCGGCCGCCGGCCACGGACTCGCCCAGGCCGGCCGACGCCGGGGTCTCGGTGGAGTATTCGGTCAGTTCGACGTCCTCGACGACGTCAGGGGTGTTGGCGGTGTCAGCCACGTCTCTCCTCGGAAGTTGTGTTGCCGTCGGCGCTTACTGCGCGACCTGGCTGATTTCGTACGGCTGCGGGTTCTGGGCCGAGTGCGGGTGCTGATCGCCCGCGTAGACCTTGAGCTTGCGCATCTGCGCACGGCCCAGGCGGTTCTTGGGCACCATGCCCGCGATGGCCTTCTCGACGGCGCGCTCCGGGTAGGTGGCGAGCAGCTCCGTGTAGTTCACGCTCTTGAGGCCGCCGGGGTAGTTCGAGTGGCGGTAGGCGCGCTTCTGCTCCAGCTTGGCGCCGGTGAGCGCGACCTTGTCGGCGTTGATGATGATCACGAAATCACCCGTGTCGACGTGGGGGGCGAACGTCGGCTTGTGCTTGCCGCGCAGCAGGCGCGCGGCCTGCGAGGCAAGCCGGCCGAGGACCACGTCCGTGGCATCGATGACGTGCCACTGGCGCTGAACATCGCCGGGCTTCGGGGTGTACGTACGCAAAAGTAGCCTTCTTCTCGTTGTACTTCGGTCCACAGCACGGTTGGGCGCGCAGGTCGTGATCTGGCGGTGCGCCCAAGCAGGCTTTCTCTCATGCGCGGTACGAATCGGGACCCACCGGCCTGCAACGCGACTAGAGGCGAAAGGGGCACGCAGACGTACGCAACGACTAGCAAATCTAGCGCAGTCCGGCCCCGCCGCGCAAATGCGCGACGGGGCCGGACGGTCATCCCGGGTCACCGGGCGGGGCGCTCAGCCCCGGCGGGGGCTCAGTCCCGGCGGCGGGTCAGCGCCATCGTCGCGCCGCCCACGAGGAGCAGGAGCGCAGCCGCGCCCACGAGGCCGGCGATCTGGGCGCCGGTGCGCGGCAGGTGCCCGCTGCCGGAGCCGCTGTCGTCGCGGCCGTCGTCTCCGGGCCGCTGCGGGCCCGAGGTGCTGCTGGGCTCCTCGTCCGGGCCTGGCTGGCCGGGTCCCTGGCTGGGGTCCTGGCTGGGATCCTGGCTCGGCTCGTCGCTGGGCTGCTCACTGGGCGGCTGCGTGGGGTCCGGTGCCGGGGCCGCGTCGACCTCGGCCGCGTGGACGAGCGGCAGCGGATCGTCGTCCCAGAACGCGTGCGCGCGGTCGGACGTCAGCGCGACCTGCAGCGGCTGCGCGGTGGCGGGCGCGGCCTGCGCGGCGGCTGCGCGGGCGCCCCGGGCGCTCGCCTGGGCGCCCTGTGCCCCGCCGGAGACCGTGAACGCGACCTTCGCGGTGCCGGCCCTGCGCGCCTCGATGATGAGCTCGGAGCCATCGGCCTTCGTGCCCTCGGCAGCGGCGAATGCCACCTTCGCGCCCTGCGGCGCGCTCACGGCGAAGCGCAGCGGACCGGGCACGTCCTTCTTCGCGGCGAGCGTGAGCTCGTAGCGCTGCCCCGTCTCGCCGCCGCCCTGCGCGACCTTGACGCTGTAGGACAGGTCGTTTGCCTCGATCATGTCCTCGGCGGCATCGGCCTGGCGCTCCCTGCGGTCCGGGGCGAGGTCCTTGTGCTTGGCGAAGTAGGACTTCCACACGTCGAAGTCGGTGAGCCCGGACTGCTCGAACTCCCCCTTGGAAAGGGCGGTGAAGTTGTCCCCGCCGGCGGCCAGGAAGCTTAGCGTGGCCACGCGGTAGGTCTTGTCCGCGTCGATCTTCTTGCCGTCGATGAGCACGGACTTCACGCGCTGCTTGGTGTCCTTCGAGTCGTAGACGACGCGCACGTTCTTCGACACGCCCAGGTGGAGGAAGGGCCGCGAGGAACCTTCGGGCTGGAACTGCTGCTCGAAGACCTCCTCGAGGTCCTTGCCCTTGAGCGCGACCACGCCGTAGTCGTTGGCGAACGGCAGGACCTGGTTGAGCTCGCCCACCGTGACCTCGCCCGGCTTCTCGGAGCCGAACTGGGAGTCCTTCTTCAGGTCCGCGCGCATCCCGCCGGGATTCGTCAGGCCCAGATCGGCCGCCTTGAGCTGCGAGCCCTCGGTGCCCTCCTTGAGCGCATCGCCCACGAGGTTGCCAAGCGTCGACTCCGCGGCGCGGTCCTCCGCGCCGTCGTCCTTCTTCGCCCGGTCGAAGTCGTCGGCGATCGTGCCGGCCACCTCCGAGCCGATCTCCTTGGCCTTGTCCTCGGCGTCCTCGATGATCCCCTTGGCCTTCTTCACGGCGGCCGAGTCGAAGTCGACGCCCTTCGTCTCGAGGAGCTTGTCCGTGCCGTCCTTGACCGTCCAGTCGCCGTTGCCCTCCGAGGTGAGGATGGACTGGCCGACCTTCGTGCCGTAGTTCGACGCCTGCATGATGGGCCGGGTGCGGTCCGTGCCGGGGATCCGCTCGGTGAAGTTCATCGACAGGTGGGTGTGGCCGAAGTACATGGCGTCGATCGAGGCGTCGGCGCCCTCGACGATCTTCTTGAACTCGGGGCCCGCCTGCTTGGCGACCTCGAGGGTCTTGTCCGGCTGCGAGGAGCCGATGTGCGCGGTGAGCACCGTCATGTCCGGCTTCTGGTCCGCCGGCAGGGCCGCCATCTCCTTGGCCGCGCGGTTGATGCCCTCGAGCGGGTCGCCGAACGTCACGTCCTTGATGCCGTCGGGTGAGACGAGGCTCGCGGTCTCCTTCGTCACGACGCCGATCACGCCGATCTTCACGCCGCCCTGCTCGATGACCTTGTAGGCCTTCATGCCGGGGGCGATGTTCTGCGTGCCCTTCGTGTAGACGTTGGCGCCCAGGAACGGGAAGTCCGCGCGCTTGGACAGCCGGTTCGCGATGTCGTCGGCGCCCTTGTCGAACTCGTGGTTGCCCACGGAGGACGCATCGAGCTCGATCGCGTTGAGGTAGTCGATCGTGGGGTTGTCCTGCTGCGAGGACGACGCGTAGGTCGAGGCGCCCACGTTGTCGCCGGAGGACACGAGTGCGGTGGGGATGTCCTTGTGCAGGCTGCGCTCGCGCTCGATGACCGAGGCGAGGCCGGCACCGGCGCCGTCGCCCAGGCGGCCGTGAAAGTCGGTGAGGGAGAGGAGCTGGACGTCCTTGCCCTTGGCGGCGGGGGCATCGGCATCGGCGGCGAGGGCCGGCACCGCCCCGAGGGGCACGAGGAGGGTGACGGCCGCGGCGGCCGCGCTCAGGCGTACGGGATGCATGCGGGACTCCGATGGGTAGGGGGAAGGCGGTGTGACCCCATCCTGCCAGGATTCGCCCAGGTTTGTGCGCAACATCTCATGAACGGCACATGAAGCACCCAGATAGCAGTATCAGTGCTGGTGAGAGCCAATGTCAGGGCGCCGGGCGCGTGTCGTGCGCGCCTGGGCCGCGAACTCCTGGGGGTCCGGATAGCCGATCGCCTCGAGCACGAGGCCGTGGGCGGGCAGCACGGACATGGGCCCCAGCGCCGCCTTGCCCTCCCCCGCCTCGGCGCGGGCGAGCAGCTCGGCCGGGCGGCTGGCCGGCCACGCCCCGGAGCCCACGCGCACGAGGCCGCCCACGAGGGCGCGGACCATGTGGTGGCAGAACGCATCGGCGCGCAGGCGGACCTCGAGGGCGTCATCGGCATCGCGGGCCACCTCCAGGGCGAACAGCGTGCGCACCGTCGTGGCCTCCGGGCGCGGCTTGCAGAACGGCAGGAAGTCGTGGAGGCCCAGCAGCTCGCCGGCGGCCCTGGCCATCGCCGCCTCGTCGAGCCTGCCGCGGTGCTCGGCGGTCGAGTCCGCGCGCAGCGGATCGCGGAAGGTCGCAGCGTCCGCGAGCCGGTAGCGGTAGGCCCGCCACACAGCGGCGAAGCGGGCGTCGAAGTCCGGCGGGGCCTGCGCGGCGGAGTGGATCGCGATGTCGCGCGCACCGCCGCGGCCCAGGGCGCCGCGCAGCCGCGCGGCCAGGGCAGCGCCGGGCTCGCGGTCGCCGCGCCCGGCCAGGCGGGCGAGCGCGGGAGCCTCGAGATCGAGGTGGAGGACCTGGTGGCGGGCGTGGACGCCGGCGTCGGTGCGGCCCGCGACGACCGTGGCCACGGGCGCGCCGGTGACGAGGGCGAGCGCGTCCTCGACCTCCCCCTGGACGGTGCGCAGGCCCGGTTGGCGGGCCCAGCCGTGGAAGTCGGTGCCGCGGTAGCCCAGGTCGATGCGGAAGCGGGTCACGCTCAGTCCTCGCTGAGCCGGCCGGGGCGGTAGCGGTCGGAGCCCTCGGAGCCGAGGGCGGTGCCCGGCCCGGCCGCGGGCTCCGGATCGTCGACGGGCTCCGGCGCGTCCGGATGCGCGTAGCGCAGCCGCGCGACCGGCGCGTGGCGCCCGCGCAGGGGCAGCGACAGGGGTGCCGCGCGGCGGCGGGTGTAGCGCGCGGCGTTGAGCGAGTAGTAGCGCACGCCCGCGATGATGCGGCCCTCGATGATGTGCAGCTGCGTGCTCAGGCACTCGTCGGCGGCCTCGGGCGCCGCGGCCGGGGCGGCGGCCAGGGCGCCGTCGACGATCCGGAGCCCGCGGCCGGGCCGGGCACCGCCCTCGGCTCCGAGGGCTCCGACCGCTAC
>NZ_WWEQ01000046.1 GCF_009857845.1 Brevibacterium rongguiense
AGTAGGGTGGAGCACGTCGAGGTCTTTCGGGATGGCGAGCGTGAAGAACTTCCATCATCCGGGAGACCTCGACCCCTACCCGGCCACCGACGCGCTCAACCGACTACACCCTCGTTCGTGAAGAGCCTCGTTGATGTACGGAATTCGGAATCCGTGGTCGGAACGTAACACCTGCTGAGCGGCATTGGGGCCGCGGTTGTGTTGCGGTGGCACGGCGATAAATTACGAAATGGCAACGATCTATCTCGGGGCGTTCCCCTGGATTGTCGGCTCCGGGCTGCACACCATAATCTGCAAGAGTTCCCACTCGACTCTCAGTCGACTTCGGGGGAGCGCTCCCCGCCCATCCCTGCTGTCCGCTCGGCTTCGCCCGCACGGTCGGCCGACCGAAGGACCCCACACTCCATGAAATCCACCATCCTCTTGGCCGCGGTCGCCTGCACGGCGAGCGCGGCGCTGCTGGCACCGGCCGCCGTGGCCGCACCCGGCCCCCAGCTCACCACCGGCCCGGTCAACGCCGACCTGGGCGGCGCCTCGGCTGCGGCGAGCGCGAACCGCGCCCCCGCCGTCAAGCGGCACACGACTCACACCACTCCCAAGAAGACCGTCACCGTCAAGGCCAACGACCTCACGGTCATGGGCGTGACGTGGAAGGGCAGCGACCCCAGCAGCCAGTACCGCGTGCTCGAGCACGGCATCTGGGGCGCCTGGAAGGACATGCCCGCCGACGACGGCGGCGGGCCGGACAGCTCCTCGGCCGAGGGCAGCGGCGCGGTCTAGGGTACCGAGCCCCTTCTGCTCAGCGCCGGCCAGCAGGTCCAGGTGCGCTCCGCCAAGCCCGCCGCCGCGACGAAGAGCCTGGCGGTCGAGGCATTCGAGACCCCCACCTCGGGTGCGGATGCCGCAGCGGCCGGTGACCCCTCCGCCGCCGCGGACACGTCGCAGGGCGAACTGGGGGCCACGGCGGAGAACGCCTCGGTGGTGCAGGGCGCGGCAGCCCAGAGCGCAACGGCGCAGGGCGCCGGCGTGCAGAACGTCGCCGCGAAGTCCGCGAACATCCCCAACCTGGGCCGCATCGTCACCCGCGCCGGCTGGGGCGCGAACGAGAAGCTCGTGCGCTGCAAGGCGGACACGACGGACGTGAACAAGGCGCTCATCATCCACCACACCTCCGGTGCGACGAACTACTCGCGCTCCCAGGTGCCGGGCATCCTGCGCGGCTACCTCGAGTTCCACACGAAGGGCCGCAAGTGGTGCGACCTGGGCTACAACATGCTCGTCGACCGCTACGGCACCATCTACGAGGGCCGCCGCGGCGCCCCGTACAGTGGCCGCCCGGTCGTGGGCGCGCACGCCAGCGGGTTCAACACGCACACGTTCGGCGTCTCCGTCATGGGCACGTTCAATTCCCGCCAGCCCACCTCGGCCGCGGTGAAGTCCGTCAAGCGCATCGCCACCTGGCAGGCCGTGAAGTGGGGCTGGAACCCGGGCGGCAAGGTCAAGCTCACCGCCGCCAAGGGCGACACGGTGAAGTACAAGGCGGGCACCGTCGTGACGAAGTCGACGATCTTCGGCCACCGCGACACGTCCTACACCGACTGCCCCGGCACCAAGTTCTACGCGATGCTGCCCTCCATCCGGAAGTCGGTGGCGGCGAGCGCGAAGAAGGCGGGCCCCAAGCACGCGATCGCAGGCGCCATCCGCACGTACTACTACACGCACAACGGCACGGTCACGATCGGCATGCCGAAGGGCCGTGAGGCGAACCGCCTGCGCAGCGGCGGCGCGCGCCAGACGTTTGCGAAGGCCACCCTGAGCTGGAGCAAGGCCACGAAGGTCCAGCCCGTGCGCAGCGGATTCCTCACCGCCTACCGCAAGCTGGGCTACGAGAAGTCGAAGCTGGGCTACCCCACGGGCGCCGAGCGGAAGGTCAAGGGCCTGGCGCGCCAGGACTTCCAGGGCGGCAGCATGGTGTGGCAGAAGGGCCGCGCCGTCATTGCCTACAACAACAAGGTCAAGGCCGTGAAGTAACCGCGCACAACGCTACAGGGGCGGTGGCCGTCATCCGACGGCCACCGCCCCTGTAGCGTTGTGGTGCTTACTTGCTGGTGCGGCGGCGGGTCACGAGGACCGTCGCACCGCCGACGAGCAGGAGCGCGGCGCCGACGCCCAGGGCGCCGAGCTCGGCGCCGGTGCGCGGCAGCGAACCGCCGTTGTCACCGGAGCCGTTGTCATTGCTGCCGCTGTTGCCGTTGTCGTTGTTCGAGCCGCTGTTGCCGTTGTCACCGTTGTCGCCGTTGTCCGAATCGTTGCCGCTGCTCTTCTTCGCGACCACCTTGAACCCCTCGGTGAGGGTCTTGCCCTCGGCCTTGGCGGTGACGACGTAGCTGCCGATGTAGGCGCTGGGGTTGGCGGAGTTCGTGCCGTAGACGGACCACGTGGCCACGCCGTTCTTATCCGCGGTGGCCTCCTGCTTGGCGAGGTCCCGGACGCCCTTGCGCTTGGCGGCCACCGAGTAGACGGCCTTCTCACCCGGCTGCAGGTGGCTGACCGTGAGGGTGACGCCCTTCTTCTCGTTGACGAAGTCCTTGGCGGTCACGGTGTGGGGCTTGACCGACAGAACCGGCGCCGCGTCCTTCGTGGGCGCCGAGGTCTGCGTGGGCGTCGCGGTCTTTGTGGGCGCGGCCGTCGCGGTCTTGGTGGGCGTCTTCGACGGGGTAGCCGTCTTCGTAGACGGGATGGTGGCGGGCTCGTCCTCTGCGATCGTGTAGGTCTTGACGACCTCATTCGTGACAGCCGCACCCTCTGTGGGGGCGTAGGTGACCGCGATGGTCACGGTGGCCCCCGGTACCAGGTACTTGTCCTGTCCGGCCAAGTAGTTGATCGTCGCGGTCGCGGTGGAACCGTCGGTCCCGGTGCCCTCACCCGAGCCGACGCGGTTCTCGCCGACCTTCGCGAAGGCGGAGAGCGGCTGCCCCTCCTTGACGTCATCGGCCTTGACTGTGATGGCGTCGGCCATGATCTGCTTCTTGGTGATCTTCTCTCCGGCCGGGGTGACGGAGACGTGGGAATTCTCCGCGTGGGCGACGGGCGCCGCGTCGACGATGAACGTCGACATGGGCACGGCGGTGAGAGCGCCCATTGCCGCGATCGCGACGGCGGGAGCGAGGAGCTTCTTCTGCATGGTTGCCTCCGGTGGGAGCGGTGCGAGCGGATGTGCTCAGCTGACTGGCACCAGTCAAGCGCGCAGAGGCGATTCATTCAACTTTAGAACATTGTGTAATCGGGCGGCGATCATGCGGGTGAGGAGGTGTGGGCGAGGAATTCGACAGTGGGCCTTGTGCGCACTGCCGGCGCGGTGCGGCAGGGTGCCCTGCGCCCCAGGTGAGCGCGCTCATGCAGCCGTTCCGGTCCTGCCGTCGGCCCGTGAGGCACATGCCATGGCTCGGCCGTGCCATGCGGCCGGCAGCTGCCAGCGGCCCCCCGGGCGAAGCCGCTAGAGCCAGCGCGGCGGGGCCGGGAGGTCCTGCGGGGTGGCGGAGCCTTGGCCGCCCTTCGCGGTGTCGTCCTGCGCCGAGCGCGGCCAGCCGCGCCCCGCCAGGTAGGAGGCGACCTCTGCGGCCTCACCCACCACCTCGACGGGCTGCGCGGCGAAGGCCTGCGCGTCCCCGGTGGCGATGAGCCGCTCCGGATCCTCGGGGCGATCGGCCAGGCGCAGCAGGAAGTGGGCGTCCTCGCCCCGCGCGGCCCACGTGGCCGGCACATCGTCCAGCAGGCGGTCGACGGCCGCCGCGGGGAAGTCGAGTGCCGTCATCCCGATGCCCAGGTCCAGGCTGTGCAGGAGCGCCTCCCGGGCGCGCATCCACGGGATCGCCGAGGCGCCGATCGGCTGGCCCTGCCCGCCTGTCACCTGCGCGTCCCAGGCCTCGGGCGCAAGCCCGGCCAGCGCCTCGGCGAGCTCCTGCGCCACCTCGTGGGAGATGGACCGCACATCGCCCGCCGGAGTCTGGGCGACGCCGTCCTCGATGTCCTGGTCGCGGGCCTCGCGCGACGGGTACATGGGGTTCTCCTGGCCGGTGCGCGCCCATTCGAGGAGGCGCATGAGGCCCTCCGCGTTGTTGATCATGTGGATCGCCACGTGCTTGCGGGTCCACCCGGGCAGCGGGGACGGCTCATCGAGTGCGGAGGTGGAGAGCTGGTCGAGGGCCTGGAGGTAGAAGCCCTCGGCCAGCGTGCGCAGATCCAGGTCCGTCTGGAGCTGGACCTGCTGGCCGTGGGGCTGGACCTGCTGGCCGTGGGGCTGGGCCGCGGGTGTGCCGTTCGCGTCGCTCATGGGCTCAGCCTAGTCCGCGGAGCCGGCCGGGCGGCAGGGCGCGGAGCATCCGATGCGAATGCCCTGGCTCAGACCAGGCCCAGCCACGACCAGTACGTGGCGGAGAAGAGCATGATGAGCAGGTAGCCCACGATGGTGAGCGGGATGCCCACCTTGAGGAACTGCTTGGCCGTGAACGCCCCGGTGCCGTAGGCGAGCATGTTCTGCGGTGCGGAGACCGGCAGCAGGAACCCGAAGCTGATGACGAACTGCTGGATGATGACGAAGCCCAGGCCGCCCTGCGCCGCGTTGGGGATCGACATGGCCAGGGCGATGAAGACGGGGATGAGCGCCGAGCTCAGCGAGGTGGCGGACGCGAAGCCCAGGTGGATGAGGATCGTGAACGCGGTGACGATCGCGATCATCGCGAGGATGGGCATGTGCGCGAGCCCCAGCGCGCCGAACGTGCGCTCGGACAGCCAGGCGGCCGCGCCCGTGGACAGGAGGAGGCTGCCCAGCGAGATGCCCACCGCGAAGACGATGAGGGTGCCCCAGTTGATGAGCTTCTCCACGGTCTTCCAGCTGAACACGCCGATGCGCGGGGTGAGCAGCACGCCGATCGCCACGAGCGTGGTTGTCGTCGAGTCGAACGGGTGAAGGACGTCCTCGGTGGACCACATGAGCAGCAGGAGGACGGAGACGACGATGAGGCGGATCTCCTTGCCGGTGATGGGGCCCAGCTTGGCGAGCTCCTGGCGGATCATCTCCTTGCCGCCGCGGATCTCCTCGACCTCCGGTTTGATGGCCCAGCGCATGATGAAGTACAGAGCTACGGACATGAGCGCGGACCAGGGGGCGGCCCACAGGAACCACTGGCCCCACGGCACATCGGTATGCATCTGATCGCGGATGAACCCGATCGCCACCTGGTTCTGCGCGGCCGCGGTCTTGATGCCGATGTTCCAAATCGAGATGGACTGCGCGGCGGTGATGATGAGCAGCGCGCCCAGCTTCGAATTCGCCTGCAGGCCGAACGCCGCGACCATGCCCAGCAGGATGGGCACCACCGCGCCGCCGCGCGCAGTGGCCGAGGGGACGAAGAACGCCAGGATAATCGAGATGACGATGGCGCCGATGAGGATGTTGCGGGTCTTCTCGCCCGCGAAGCGCAGCACGAGTAGGGCCAGGCGCTTGTGCAGGCCGGTCGCCTGCATCGCTGCCGCGAGGGCCAGGGCCGCGGCGACGAGCGCGACGGCGGGCGAGGCGAAGCCGCCCAGTGCGAGCTTGAGGGAGGCGGCTGTGCCCATGGCCGTGTTTCCCTCGCCAGTGGCCGGGGGCGCGAACGCCAGCATGACCGCGATGAGCCCCAGGATCATGATGGAGGAGACCGCGTAGCTCACCGCCTCCGTCACCCACATGATGACGGCGAACACGAGGATGGCGAGCGCCTGCTTGGCGGCCAGGGGCAGGTCGGGGCCGGTGGGCAGCAGCAGGACGACGATGAGCCCCGCCCACGCGAGCGCGAACCAGCCCATCTTCAGTGTGAGGTGGGAGAGCACGCTGTCCTGGAAGCGGTGCCCACGGCCGGATTCGTGGCGCTCGACGGCCTCCTGCTCGGCGCGCGCCTGCTCGGCGAGCTTCGCGCGCCGCTGGGCGGCCGTGCGCAGGCGGCCGACGGGAGCGTGCGCTGTGTCCTGCTTCGTCTCCTGCTGGGGGTGCGGGGGCGTGTTCTCGGGTGCCACGGCGGGGCTCCGTTCGCGGATTGGGGGCAGGGCGTCATGGATGTGGTCCTCGTGGCTCCACGCTATGCCCCATCCCGCAGTATGGGTACCCGCCGCCGAGGCGCGGCTCACCCCGTCTCACCAGGTGGCCCAGTCGCGGCGCGAGAGGGCCGGGGGACTGCGCGGCGGCAGCGAGCTGCGCCTCGCGGGCGGCGCATGACGGAGGCCCGGAGGAGCGAATCCTCCGGGCCCCTCGTCCGTGCCTCAGTCCCGGGTGCGCCGGCGGGTGAGCATGACCGCCGCGCCGCCCACCAGGAGCAGTGTGCCCCCGATGGCGAGGCCGCCCAGCTGCGCGCCGGTGCGCGGCAGATCGCCGTTGTCCGAGCCGGTGTCGTCGCGGCCGCTGTCCCCGCCGTTGTCACCGGGGTTGGCGCCGCCGCGGCTGCCGACCGTGAAGGAGTCCGCGAGGACACGCGTCTTGCCCTGCTTGGCCTGCTGGTCCTGCTGGGCGGCCTGCGCACCCGCGCGGGCCACGGTGCCGCCCGCGTGCGCGGCCTCGCCCTGGGCCGAATCGCCGTGCGCATCGTCCGGCACCGGCGGGATGCTCGCGGTGACGTCGTAGGTGCCCACATAGGCCCCGAGGTTGTGGGGGTTCGTGCCGTAGAGCTTCCAGCCGGCCACGCCGTCCGCGTTGGAGACGATGGTGCGGCTGTAGGCCTTCACGTGCGAGTTGTGGGGCTTGACCGTGAACGTCACCGCCTGGCCGGGCTCCAGCTTGGTCGCCGCGATGTCCACGCCCTTGTGGGCGTTGGTGAACGCGGCGGGCGTCAGCCGATGCGGGTTGACGATGAGGCGCGCCTCGGTGTTCGTGTGGCTCCCGGGCGAGGTGGGCGGATCCGTCGGATCGCTCGTGGGAGCGGGGGAGGTGGGCGTCTCGGTGGGCGCGGTGGTCGGCTCGTCCGTGGGGTCGTCGGTTGGCGGCGCCGTCGGGTCCTCGGTGGGGTCGGTGGTGGGCTCACCGGTCGGAGTCGAGGTGGGGTCAGTCGTCGGCTCGTCTGTCGGAGTCGAGGTGGGGTCGTCGGTCGGAGTCGAGGTCGGATCGCTCGTGGGATCCGCCGTCGGCTCTTCCGTCGCATCATCCGAAATGGCGGTCGACAGCGTCGTCGCATAGACCGTTCCGTCGGTGCGGGTGTACTCCACGCGCACGGAGGCGATCACTCCCGGGGTGAGCTCCTTGGCGTCGCCGGTGAACTTCGCTTCGATGCGTCCCGTTCCATCATCCTTCGTGGTCCCGGAGCCTTCCGCTACGACGGGGCTGCCCGGCGTGCTGAGCCTGACGGAGGTCTTGACTTCGGACCCGGGCTTCACATCGGCGATCTGGACGGGGAATCCCTTGGTCAGGATCATCTGCTTGGGTGCAGGATTCGGCAGGTCCAGCGCTAGCGTCGCGAGGGGCGCCTCCTCGATCTCCTTGCCGACGTGGGTGGTCAAGGTGTCGGCGCCATCGGCGCCGCTGGCGCTGGTGTACTCGAGGTGGACGTCGATGGCGACACCGGACTTGAGGTTGGTGGTGCTGCCCTGGTAGGGAACCTGCAGCGTGAGATCACCGCTTGCGTCAGCCGTGCCAGTCCTTTTGCCCACCGAGTTGTCATCGAGGTACGCGGTTCCGAACACCTTCGAATTGGGCTTGAGGCCGGTGAGTTTGACCGACAGCCCATGGTCGCCGATCTCGACGGCATCGACCGGGTCGCCGAACAGCGGGGTCACAGAGCTCGCGGGGGCCTCAGACGTCTTCTCGTCAGCCTGTGGCTCCGGCGAGGTCTTGGGAGCGCGGATTGCCTTCGGGCTTGCCTTCGCCGCAGACGGGGCCGCCTGCGCTGCGGGCTTGGCACTCGGCTCTGGCTTCGCGGGAGCAGCCTTCTTCGCGGGGGCGGTCTTCGCCTCGGCCTTCTTCACCGGGGCAGGCGTCTTCTCCGGTGCGGGCTTTGCCTGCTCGGACGTGGGCTCGGCCTTCTTCTCTGTCGTGGCTGCGGCCTTCGCCTCGGCGGTCTTGGTGGGAGAGGCGGTCGCGTCCGCGATTGCGGGCAGCGTTGTCAGCGACAGCGCTCCCACGGTGGCGATGACGGCGGGGGCGAGAAGCTTCTTCATGTCAACCTCACGTAGGCCAAGGGGATGGAGAGGACGGCGTTGTCCGCTGGTGTGTAGTCAACGTCACACCCGGTCGTCGTGCAACTTACGTACATTTCGTAATCTGGCGTGTCTCAGCGGCGGCTGCGGCGGGTGAAGAGCACGGTTGCACCGCCCATGAGCAGCAGGGCGGCACCGGCGCCCAGGCCGCCGAGCTCCATACCGGTGCGCGGCAGGCTGCCGTTGCCGTCGTCACCACCGTTGTTGTCGTCGCCCCCGTTGTCATTGTGGTCCCCGTCGTTACCGTCATCACCGGGCCGGGGCGCGTTGCCCACGGAGAACGCCGCCGACAGCTTCTTTCCACCGCAGTGGGCGCTCACGACGTAATCACCGATGTAGGCGGCCGGGCTGCTTGGATTTGTCCCGTAGACGTTCCACGCCGCGGTTCCGCTGGCATTGGCCGTGGCCTTGCGGGTCAGGGGCGTGACATCGGAGTCCTTGGGCGCCACGGAGAAGTTCACGGTCTCACCGGGCGTGCAGTGCGCCGCGGTGAGGCTGACGCCCTTCTTCGCGTTGACGAAGTCGGCGGCGCTCACGCGTGCGGGCCTTGCGGTGAGCGCGGGCTTGGCGGCCGTCTGGGTGGGAGACGGCGCTGCGGTCCGCGTAGGCGTTTCGGCCGGGGTGGTCGAGGTTGAGGGCGACGTGGTCGAGGTTGAGGGCGACGTGGTCGGAGGTGTCTCCTTATCGCGAACGATCCTCCATGTTGCGGATGCGACCAGCGACCGCGTGCCGGCATCCTTCAGCGAGGCCGTGTACGTGCCAACGGCCTCCTCGGTATCGTTCGGCTTGTAGATCTCACCGTTGATGGTGACCCGACCCTCAGCATCGGCCTTCGCGGGCAGGGGCTCGAGTTCGGGAGTGTCCCTGGGGTCGAAGAGATATTCGCCGTTCGGAGTGAGACCGGTGGCCCTCGCGATGATTTTGGTGCCCTTCTTCGCCTCGGCAACGGTGATGACCGACGGAGTGACGGTGAGAGTGGCCTTCGTGCTGTCCGAGGTCGGCTGCGTTGTGGCCGGGGCCTTGCCCTCGGACGGCGCCGCCGCGGCCGGCAACGAGGTCATCGGGATGGTGACGAGCGTGAGTGCGGCTGCTGCTGCCAGGAGCGTCTTCTTCATCCTGATCCGTTTCAGGAGGGCGAGAGGAGCGGTGGGGCCCGTCCGCACACGGCGGCGAGCGCTTCCAGATTAGTAAAGAAGGAAAATGTGGCGCAGACAACTTCTGGTCATTAAGTAACCGCGCCCGCCGTAGGGACCACGGTCGACGGTGTCCGCGCGGGGCGCCGACGAAACCGTAGGCTACGAACGTGCAGGTCGGCAGAGGCGAATCAGCAGGGTGGACGCGGCGTTCTCTCCTCACCGGCGCGGTTGCCGCTTCGGTGGTCGCGCTGGGGGCGGCATGCGCGCCGCCGGCGGCCCGTCGCGCCTCGCCCCCCGTGCCGCGCACCGCGCTCGTCTACCGCGGTCCGGCGGGGTGCGATGGCTGCGCGGAGACTCTCGCGGAGCGCCTCGGAAGCGGGGGCTCTGGCCTCGACGTGTCGTTCATCGGGCCTGGGCAGGACGTTGAGGCGACGCCGGAGGCATTGGACGGAGCGAGCCTCTTCGTCCAGCCCGGAGGCGGGGATGACATCGACGATGCGGCCTCGCACTTCTCACAGGGCTTCTCGCGCGCGCTCAGGCGGTTCGTCCACGACGGCGGGCGGTACCTCGGGGTGTGCATGGGGGCCTACCTTGCCGGCAGCGACGGCTTCGGGCTGCTCAGCACATCGATCGAGGGAGCGGTGGGCACGCCGAGGTTCCCGGTCGCGGACAGCGGGGAGCACCTCGTTGAGGTGGCCTGGAACGGCACGAAGAGGTGGACGTTCTTTCAGGAGGGCGCGCTGCTGCCGGCTCGCGGGGCGGAGGTCTGCGCCCGGTACTGCGCGGGCGGCACCGCCGCAGCGCTGTACCGCGTGGGCAAGGGGCGCGTGGGGCTCATCGGCCCGCACCCCGAGGCGGATCAGACGTGGTTCGACGAGGCGGGGCTTTCCGATCCGGACGGCGACGACTGGCGGTTCGCCCGGCCGCTCGTCGACCGCCTGCTCGCATAGCCCAGACTCGCATAGCCCAGAGCGGGCGGTGGCTCACCCGCTCGAGGCTCTCCGCCGCGAGGGGGAAGCGAGCGAGAGGATCGTGAGGGGGGCCGGGGGCGCTGCCGCGCATCGGGTGCTCGGAGCTGTCCCCTGTTCCTGCGCCACCCGAGTTTGTCGACGCCCCCCTGGTCCCGAGGTTCTCGACGCCCCCGCGGCTTCCCAAGGCTCCGAGGTGCTCGCCTCGGTCAGTCGTTCGTGTAGCCGAAGGGCACGGGCCAGTCGGCGGCGCGGATGCGGCGGCGCAGCTCCTCGCCGGCCGTGCGCACGACGAGCGAGCCCGGATCGATCTCCATGGCGAGATAGGCGGTCTCCCCGCACGGATCGCCGTCGAGCTGGACCTCCATCTCATCCTCGGCCTCGATGACGACCCGGCTGCACGGCGTGATCTCCGTGTGCAGGCCCCTGCGGCGCCGCCCCACGACGGAGGCGATGACGCCGAACCAGTCCGCCAGGTTCTTGGGGCTCACGATGAGCACGTCGAGGATGCCGTCGTCCACCTTGGCCCCGGGCAGCAGCTCGAGCCCGCCCTGCACCTTGCCGCAGTTGCCGCCCAGCACCGAGCGCACCCGGGTCTCTTTCGGCTCCTTGTCGTCGAAGCGCAGCGAGACCTTCGCGCGGTTGCCCAGCAGCTTGCGCGAACCGGCCTCGACGTAGGCGAGCCAGCCCACGCGCGTCTTGAGCGCATCGTTGGTGTCGGCCATGACCGCGGCGTCGAAGCCCAGGCCCGCCATGACGAGGAAGACGTGGTCTTCGCCCTCGGGGCTCAGCTGCGCGTGCGCGACGTCCATGGAGGTGTCCACACCCCACAGGGCGGTGCGCAGGGCCCATTCGGGCCGGCCCAGGACGATCGAGAGGTTGCGCGCCAGCAGGTTGCCCGTCCCCAGCGGCACGATGCCCAGCGGCACACCTGTGTGCACCAGCTGCTCGGCGACGGGGCGCACCGTGCCGTCGCCGCCGGCCGCCACCACGACGTCCACTCCGGCGGCCAGCGCCTCGCGGGCCATCTCCGTGCCCGGGTCCTCTTCCTCCGTCTCGATGATGAGCGGCTCGGCCCAGCCCGCCTCGCGGCAGACCGCGGCCGCGCTCGCGCGGAAGTCCGCGTGGGCCTTGACGGGGTTGAGCACGATCGCGGCGCGGCGCATGCCACCGGCCGCCCGCGCCGGCGCGGACTGGTCCTGCGGATCGGGCCCGGCGGGCGCCTCGGGCGCGGCGGCGGCCTCACCCGTGCCCGGCGCCGAGGCGCGGGCCCGGCGGGTGCGCGCCGCCTCGAAGGCAATGCCCACGGCAATGCCGATGAGGAGCGTGACGAGGAGCGCCAGCAGCCCCAAGAGCATGTCCGTGGTGATCGTCATGGACGCACTCTAGACAACCCGCCTGGGAGCGGTGCCCGCGGTGTGCACGGGGCGCTCGCGGCCCGTGCCCGGCGCGGCGCGCGACTGCGGGGCGTGACGGTAGGGTTGGGACCGTGATCGATCTACAGCAGCTGAGAGACGAACCGGAGGCGTTCAAGGCCTCGCAGCGGGCGCGCGGGGCCAATGTGGACCTCGTCGACGACATCCTGACCGCGGACTCGGCGCGCAGGGCCGCCATCACCGAATTCGAGGATGCGCGCGCCCAGCAGAAGGCGTTCGGCAAGCGGGTGGCACAGGAGAAGGACAAGGATGCGAAGGCCCAGCTCGTGTCCCAGGCCAAGGAGCTCTCCGACCGGGTGAAGGCCCTGCAGGCGGATGCGGATGAGGCGGACTACACGTTCACCTCGCTGGCATCCAAGCTGCCCAACCTCATCATCGACGGCGTGCCCGCCGGCGGGGAGGAGGACTCGGTCGAGCTGCGCCGCGAGGGAACCCCGCGCGACTTCTCGGCCGACGGGTTCGAGCCCAAGGACCACCTGGAGCTGGGGGAGAGCCTGCGGGCCATCGACACCCAGCGCGGCGCGAAGGTCTCCGGCGCCCGGTTCCACTACCTCACGGGATTCGGGGCGCGCCTGGAGCTCGCCCTGCTCAGCCTGGCCATGGACACCGCCCAGCGCGCCGGCTTCACCCCCGTCATCACCCCCACGCTCGTCAAACCGGACATCATGGCCGGCACCGGCTTCCTGGGCGAGCACGCCGATGAGATCTACCGCCTCGAGGCCGACGACCTGTTCCTCGTGGGCACCTCCGAGGTCGCGCTGGCCGGCTACCACAAGGACGAGATCATCGACCTGTCCGATGGCCCCATCCGGTTCGCCGGCTGGTCGTCCTGCTACCGCCGCGAGGCCGGGTCGTACGGCAAGGACACCCGCGGGATCATCCGGGTCCACCAGTTCCAGAAGGTGGAGATGTTCTCCTACGTCCACGTGGACGATGCCCAGGAGGAGCACGCGCGGATGCTCTCGCTCCAGGAGGAGATGCTGGGCAAGTGCGAGCTGCCCTACCGGGTGCTCGACATCGCCGCCGGCGACCTGGGCGACTCGGCCGCGCGCAAATTCGACTGCGAGGCGTGGGTGCCCACGCAGGGCACGTACCGCGAGCTCACCTCCACCTCGAACTGCACGACGTTCCAGGCCAGGCGCCTGTCCATCCGCGAGCGCGGCGAGGACGGCACCCGCCCCGTCGCCACCCTCAACGGCACGATGGCCAACACCCGCTGGCTCGTCGCCATCCTCGAGAACCACCAGCAGGCAGACGGCTCCGTGCGCGTGCCCGAGGCCCTCCAGCCCTACCTGGGCGGCATGACCGCCTACGGTCCGGAGGGCCCCCGCTACAGCTGAGCCCCGCGGGCCCATCGAGTGCCGCGAGCTTCGCGGCCACCGGCCCCGCCCGCCAGCCACCCACGCCCGCGAAGGAGAGCACATGGAATCCCACCTCGTCGGCCTCGACCTCGACGGCACCGTCGTCGACTACGACGACGCTCTGCACGAGCCCGTGCGGGATGCGATCCGGGCCGCCGAGGCTGCAGGCCACCACATCGTCATCGCCACCGGGCGCGCCGTGTCCGGGGCGCTGGACGTGGCCAACCGGCTCGACCTCACCGACGGCTTCGTCGTGTGCTCGAACGGCTCCGTGACCGTGCGCCTCAACCCCGCCGCCGAGCGCGGCTGGGAGGTCTTCCACGTCGAGAGCTTCGACCCCGGGCCCGCGCTCGAACGCATGGCGGCCGTGCTGCCCACCGCGCTGTTCATGGTCGAGGACACGGACCTGGTGCGCTGGGCGTCCTCGGACTTCCCCGAGGGGGACCTGGCCGCCGGCGCCCACCTGCGGGTGGTGCCGTTCGACGAGCTCAAGGGCAAGCGGGCCACCCGCATCGTCATGCGCGAGCTCAACGGCACCAGCGAGGAGTTCGAGAAGTCCGTCGAGAGGATCGGGCTGCACGGCGTGACGTACTCGGTGGGCTGGAGCAACTGGCTCGACATCTCCCCGGACGGCGTCTCGAAGGCCAGCGCACTGGCCCGCGTTGCGCAGTCACTGGAGATCCCCCGCGCGCGCACACTGGCCGTGGGGGACGGCTCGAACGACGCGGAGATGCTCGAATGGGCGGGCGCCGGCATCGCCATGGGCCAGGCGCGCGACTCGCTCAAGGCGATCGCCGATGCCGTCACCGGCACCGTGGACGACGACGGGCTGGCGACGGTGCTCAGCGAGCGGCTGCAGCTGGGCTGAGCCTCGGCACCGCCCTATGCCGGGCGCGCGGCCAGGATCGCCTCGATGACCGGTCCGATCCCGCCCTCGTCGAGGGCGGGCGAGCGGTGCTCGCACGCCGCGAGCACCCGCGGGTGCCCGCCCTCCACCGCGAACCCCGACCCCGCCCACGCGAGCATCTCCAGGTCGTTGGGCATATCCCCGAACGCCGCCACCTCGTGGGCGCCGATCCCGCGTTCCGCGCAGAAGCGGGCAAGCGCCCCGGCCTTCGTCACGCCCGCCGGGGCGAGCTCCACGAGGCCGTTCGCGGGGTTCGAGTGCGTCGCGTGCATGCAGCCGCGAGCCAGCGGCTCGACCTGGTGGAGCAGTGCGTCGGAGTCCATCTGCCCCTCCAGCCGCACGAGGACCTTCACCACCCCCGCCGCCTGGGCCGTGCGCCAATCGCCGAGCTCCACGCGCCGCGCGCCAGCGGGGAGCTGTGCGGCGAAGTCCGGCTCGACGAGCAGCCCGTCGAGGGTCTCGAATCCCAGCCGCGCGCGGGGGATGAGCTGGGACCGCCGCAGGGCGAAGTCCGCCAGGCTCGCCTCCTCGACGAGCTCGGCGTGCACGACGCGGCGCGCCTGCAGGTCGTAGACGACCGCGCCGTTCGAGCAGATGGTCAGCGGCAGGTGCGGCACCTGTTCGGAGATGGGAGCCATCCAGCGGATCGGCCGGCCGGTCACCGGGATGACGATGATGCCCGCGGCGGCGCACGCGTCCAGGGCCCGCGCTGTGCGCTCGGCGATGGGACTGCCCGTGCGCAGCAGGGTGCCGTCGATATCGGTGGCGATGACGCGCACGCGCCCGAGGCGCCCCGCGTCCGGCCATGTCCGCGCGAGACCGCTTCGGGCCGGTGGGGGCTGCGCGCTGCGCGCGGCACCGAGTGCGCCGCTCATGCCCGCTCCTCGAGCCGCTCCACCGCGCGCTGCGCGTCCCGCACGTAGGATCCCGCGGCCCGCGCGGCCTCGCGGGGATCGGTGCCCATGCGGATTGCGGCGCGGCTCATCGCCGCGGCCTGCGCGGCCTGCGCGACCAGGAGAGCCGCCTTCGACATGCCTTCGGCCAGGTCGCCCACCACGGCCCTGACCTGCGCCGGGACAACCATGTCAGCGACAGGGACCTGCGCGTGGGCGCGCCGGGCCGTCTCATCGATCCGCTCGCCGAGCGCATTGAGATCGTACGTGAGCGCGGCCAGCGCCTCGGCCGCCTCCTCCTGCTGCGGATCATCCGCGCGCGCCTCCTCTCGCACGGCAAGCGCCGTCTGGTAGAACCGGTCGACCGCCCGGTTGAAGCGGTCCCGGTGCTGGCGCCACACCCCCGTCCCGTACGCGCGGTCCTGCTGGGCGGCGCGGGGCCGCTTGGCCGGCTGCCCGGAGCCTGAGCGGCGCAGCCGCGAGAGCAGGCCCATCACGCACCGTCCGCGCGCGTCTCCTGGTCATCGGCGCCGATGAGCGGGCTGACGGCCACGACGACCTTGCCGATGCTCTCCCCGTCCTCGAGGAGGGCGTGCGCGCGGCCGGCCTCCTCGAACGGCACCACCCGGTACACGACCGGGCGGACCCGGCCGCGGGCCACGAGCGGCCACACGTCGTCGGCCACGGCCTGCACGATCGCGGCCTTCTGCTCATCCGGGCGGGCGCGCAGGGTGGTCCCGATGATCGAGCGGCGGTGCGCCATGAGCGTACCGATGTTGAGCTCGGCCTTCACCCCGCCCTGCATGCCGATGATGACGAGGCGCCCGTCGTCGGCGAGGGCGTCGACGTTGCGCTGCAGGTATTTCGCCCCGACGACGTCGAGGATGACGTCCGCTCCGCGACCGTCCGTGATCGCCCGGATCCGCTCGACGAAGTCCTCCTCCCGGTAGTCGATGACCGCGTCCGCGCCGAGCTCGGCGGCCGCCGCGCCCTTGCGCGCGCTGCCGACGGTCACCGCGACCTGGGCCCCGGCGGTCTTGGCCAGCTGGATGGCGGCCGTGCCGATCCCGGAGCCGCCGCCGTGGACGAGCAGCCACTCGCCTGCCCGCAGCCGGGCGGCCTGGAAGACGTTCGAGTAGACAGTGGCCAGCACCTCCGGCAGGGCGGCGGCCTCGGTGAGCGAGAGCGAGTCGGGCACGGCGAGGAGCTGGCCCTCCGGCACGTCGACGTATTCGGCGTACCCGCCCCCGGTCAGGAGCGCAGCGACCCGGTCGCCCACGCTCCAGCGGTCCTCGCTCACGCCCTCGCCCAGCTCCGCGATGGTGCCCGCGACCTCCAGGCCCGGGATGTCCGTGGCCCCGGCCGGCGGGCTGTAGTGGCCCTGGCGCTGCAGGATGTCGGCCCGGTTGACGCCGACGGCCGCGACCCTGACGAGCACTGAGCCGGGCGGGCAGGTGGGCACGGGCCGCTCGGCGGCGGCGAGCACCTCGGGCCCCCCGGGTTCGGCGATGGTGATTGCGCGCATCGTAGCCATGCGCACACCCTACGCCGGGGTGCGGACGCGCCGGGCGGCTGCGCCCAGCGGCCGCGCGCGGCGGACCGGCCCGGGTCCGGCGGCGCGGGAATGTTGCCGAACGGCAACGCGCCGGGCTCGCACGCGGCGCCCGCCCGTGTGATGATCGGTACCGTACGGCGCCGAGCTGCGCCTGCGCACGACTGAGCAGTGCTGACAGACAGTGAGAACCACAACCGACGAGTGAGAAGGGTGAACGAGATGTCCTACCCCAATGATCCGTACGGCAGCGGCCAGGGCGGGTACGGCCAGGGCGGCTATGGCCAGCAGCCCGCGGCCCCCGGCTACGGATCCCAGCCTGCGGCCCCCGGCTACGGCGCGCCCCAGCAGGGCTACGGCACCGGCCAGCAGGGCTACGGCTCGCAGCCCGCCCAGCAGCCCTCCGGCGGCCAGCAGGGCTACGCGCAGCCCGCCGGCGGCGGGTTCGGCTACGGCGGCGCCCCCACCGGCACCACGAACCCGGACGACATGAGCCTGCCGTACTACGGGGCGCCGTTCATGGTGGCCGTCAAGCGCTTCTTCAAGGGGTATGTGAAGTTCAACGGCCGCGCCTCGCGCAGCGAGTACTGGTGGGCCTACCTCTTCGTGATGATCGTCACGCTCATCGCGTCGATCCCGTTCTACATCGGCTACTTCATGGTCATCGGCAGCACACTGCGCTCCGCCTCCAGCTACAGCTCGGACTACAGCTCCGGCTACGGCACGACCATGACGTCGTCCGGGCCCAGCGGCGGCTCGGTGGCCGTCCTCGTCATCGGGAGCATCCTCTTGTTCGTCGTGTCGCTCGCCCTCATCCTCCCGCAGTTCGCGGTGGGCTGGCGGCGCATGCACGATGCGAACATGTCCGGTGCCATGTACCTGCTCAACTTCATCCCGTTCGTGGGCTTCATCATCGGCATCGTGCTGGCTGTCAAGGAGCCCGACCCCGCAGGCCAGCGCTTCGACGAGGGCAACGACCCCAACGCGGTGGCGCCCGCCGCCTACTGAGCGCAGCCGGCTGGGCAGCCAGCCGCGCTCGATCCCGCGCGATCGACCGCGCACGACGACGGCCCCAGCGGATTCCGCTGGGGCCGTCGCGGTGTCCAGGGGTCGCGCGCCCTGGGCCGGACCGCCTCAGACGAACATGCGGAAGAGCGGCGAGTCCTGCGCGACCTTCTCGATCTGCAGCGGCGAGGCGTCCATGCGCTCGAGGAGGGCGGCCAGATCGCCCGCGTGGCCCAGCGTGACCCCCACGAACGCGGGCCCGGTCTCGCGGTTCGAGCGCTTGACGTACTCGAACATGGAGATGTCGTCATCGGCGCCCAGCACCTCGTCGAGGAAGCGGCGCAGCGCGCCCGGCTCCTGGGGGAAGTCGACGATGAAGTAGTGCCGGAGGCCCTCCCAGACGAGCGAGCGCTCCAGCACCTCGGAGTAGCGGGAGATGTCGTTGTTGCCGCCGCTGACCAGGCACACGACGGTGGAGCCGGGCTCCACGGGGACGGGGGCGTCGGTGCCCGGTGCGCCCACCGCGGCGCTGGCCAGTGCCCCCGCGGGCTCGGCGATGATGCCGTCCACCTGGTAGAGGCTGAGCATCTCCGAGGCCACCCGGCCCTCGGGGACGGGATCCACCTCGAGGCCGAGTTCGGAGATGATCGCGTGCGTCGCCTCGCCGGCGCGGCGCACGGCGGCGCCGTCGGCGAACGAGTCGACCGTCTCGAGGGTGACGGGATGGCCCGCGGTCAGCGCCGCGATCATGCTCGCGGCGCCCTCCGGCTCCGCGCCGATGACGCGGGTG
Source organism: Brevibacterium rongguiense (assembly GCF_009857845.1). GTDB lineage: Bacteria > Actinomycetota > Actinomycetes > Actinomycetales > Brevibacteriaceae > Brevibacterium > Brevibacterium rongguiense. The sequence goes on from NZ_WWEQ01000046.1 coordinate 18,269, forward strand.
CCCGGCATGTGCTCAGCGGCATAGGCCGCGATGCCCGCCAGGACGCCGCCGCCGCCCACGGGGACCACGATGCAGTCGGGCGCCTCGGGCAGCTGCTGGGCGATCTCCGCGCCGATCGTGCCCTGGCCCGCGATCGTGCGGAAGTCATCGAAGGCGGAGACGAGGAGGGCGCCCGTCTGCTCCGCATAGCGCTTGGCCAGGTCCGAGGAGTCATCGTACGTCGAGCCGTCGATGACGACCGTGACGCGCTCGCCGCCGAAGTGGCGGATCCGGTCGATCTTCTGCCGCGGCGTGGTCTTGGGCACGATGATCCGCCCCGCGATGCCGAGCTCGTTGCAGGCGCGGGCGAAGCCCTGGGCGTGGTTGCCGGCCGAGGCGCAGACGACACCGTGGGCCCGCTCGGCCTCGCTGAGCTGGAGCATGCAGTTGAACGCCCCGCGGATCTTGTACGAGCGCACCGCCTGGAGGTCCTCGCGCTTGAGGTAGACGGTCGCGCCGGTCGCCTGGGAGAGCCGCTCGGAGATGTGCAGCGGGGAGGTGAGGATGGAGTCGCTGATGCGGGCCGCGGCGGCCTGGACGTCGGCGGCGGTGGTCTGCTGAGGGGCACTGGTTCCATCGATGAGCACGGCTCCATTGTGCTCCGCCCGCCGCTCCCGCTGAAAAACGGACCGCAAACGACCGCATCGTGGAACCCCGCCCGCCCGCACCGGCGCCTGCCGCCTGCGCGCCGCTCCCGCTAGGGTTGTGCCATGAGCACCCCGATGGCCGACTCCGCGCCCGCCGCCGCACCCGCCGCCACGCACTTCGGCCGCATCCCCATCGTGGACCCGGAGCCGCTCGTCGAGGGCGGCGCGTTCCCCGCCAAGGCGATCGCGGGCGAGCTCGTGCCCGTCGCCGCCACCGTCTTCAAGGAGGGCCACGACATCGTCGCGGCCAACGCGGTCCTCTACGACGGCGCCGGAGCCGAGGTGCACCGCTCGCTCCTGTTCAACCGCCCGGAGAACGTCGACCGTTTCTCCGGCTTCGTCATCCCGCGTGCCCAGGGGCCCCACACGATCGTCATCGAGGGCTGGGTCGACGAGTTCGCCACGTGGCGCCACCGCGCCGAGGTCAAGATCGCGGCGGACACCGACGTCGAGCTCATGCTGGCCGAGGGCGTCGACATGCTCGACCACTACCGCCGCGCGCCCGGCCGGATCGCCCGCGACAAGGACGCGCTCAAGGCCGCGATCCTCGCCCTCGAGTCGAGCGACGGCGCGCCCCTCGAGCGGCTGGAGCGGGCACTGAGCCCGGAACTGCTCGCGCTCATGAGCCGCCGGCCCATCCGCGGGCTCGTCTCCCGCTCCCGCCCCCTGCCACTGCTCGTCAGCCGCGACGGCGCCGGCCGCGCCGCCTGGTACGAGTTCTTCCCCCGGTCCGAGGGCGCCCGCAGGGACCCGGAGACCGGCGCCTGGACCTCGGGCACCTTCGCCACCGCCGCCGCCAGCCTCGAGCGCGTGGCCGACATGGGCTTCGACGTCATCTACCTGCCGCCCGTCCACCCGATCGGCGAGGTCAATCGCAAGGGCCCGAACAACACGCTGACCCCCGGGCCCGCGGATCCCGGCTCGCCGTGGGCGGTGGGCTCGCGCGCCGGCGGCCACGACGCCATCCACCCGGACCTCGGCACCTTCGCGGACTTCGACGCCTTCGTGGCCCGCGCCCGCGAGGCGGGCCTCGAGGTCGCCCTCGACCTCGCCCTCCAGGCCGCCCCCGACCATCCCTGGGCCACCGAGCACCCCGAGTACTTCACCCAGCAGCTCGACGGCACCATCGCGTATGCGGAGAACCCGCCCAAGAAGTACCAGGACATCTACCCCATCAACTTCGACCGCGCCTACGAGGCGCTGTGCGCGGAGGTCCTGCGCATCGTCCGGCTGTGGATCTCCCACGGCGTCACGATCTTCCGCGTGGACAACCCGCACACCAAGCCGCTGCGGTTCTGGGAGTGGCTCATCCGCACGGTCAACGCCGAGCACCCGGAGATCGTGTTCCTCGCCGAGGCCTTCACCCGCCCCGCGATGATGGCCGGCCTGGCCAAGGCCGGCTTCCAGCAGTCGTACTCGTACTTCACCTGGCGCAACACGAAGGAGGAGGTGGAGGAGTACCTGGCCCAGCTGCGCGACGAGACCGGGGCCTTCCTGCGCCCCAACTTCTTCGTCAACACCCCGGACATCCTCACCGAGTACCTGCAGTTCGGCGGCCCGCCCGCCTTCCGGATCCGCGCCGCGCTCGCCGCCACCGCCTCGCCCCTGTGGGGAATGTACGCGGGCTTCGAGCTCTACGAGCACGTGGCGCGCCCGGGGGCGGAGGAGTACATCGACAACGAGAAGTACGAGTACAAGGACCGCGACTTCGCGGGCGCGCTCGCCGAGGGCCGCTCGCTGGCCCCGTACGTCACGATGCTCAACCGGCTGCGCCGCGAGCACCCCGCGCTGGGCGAGCTGCGCAACATCGTGCTCCATTCCTCCGACGACGACTCGATCCTCGTCTTCTCCAAGCGCAAGGGCGCAGACGTCGTCATCGTCGTCATCAACCTCGACCCGCACGCCACGCGCGAGACCACCGTCCACCTCGACATCGACGCGCTGAGGCCCTTCGACCCCTACACCCAGGCCCCGCCCGAGGCGCGCTGGGAGGGCCCGTCGCAGGGCGCCTCGGCGATGGGCGACGAAGGGGAGGACCTGCCGCAGGCCTTCACGGTCCACGACGAGGTCACGGACCAGACGTGGGAGTGGGGTGCGCACAACTACGTGCGCCTCGACCCGCGCGCCGAGCCCGCGCACATCCTCACCGTCGACTGGGACCGGTAGGCCCCGCGCCCGAGGCCGACCCAGGGCCCGGGGTCCGGCCCGAATCCCGCCCGCCGCCCGCACCGGCCGCCGCCCGCACCGGCCGCCGCCCGCGCTGGCCGCCGCCTGCGCTGGCCAGGGGCGCGGATTCGCTAAGGTGGGCACACGACGACGTTGTAAGAGGGGACTCACGTGGCAATCAGCAGCGAGCTCGAGCGCCAGCTCTCCGGGTGGCTGCCGCGGCAGGCCTGGTTCCCGCGGCAGGACGTGGACCTGGGCTCCGACCCGGACGTCACGCCCATGTCGGAGACGCGCCTGTTCGAGTTCGACGGCCCGGACGGCTCGGTCGTGCAGGGCATCGCCGCGATCCTGGCCGTCGGCGACGGGCCCTCGATGCGCCGGCTCAATGTGCCGCTCGTCTTCCGCACCGCGGAGGACTTCGCGCTGCGCTCCCACCTCATCGGGACGGTGGAGGACATGACGCTGGGCCGCTGCTGGGTCTACGACGCCGCGGCCGATCCCGTCTTCGTGCTCACCCTCGCCGCCGCCCTGGCGACCGGCCGCCGCTTCCAGGGCGGACAGGTCCAGGCGCTGCAGGTCAGCCGCGGCAACGATGACTTCCTCGAGCTCGACTCGCCCGCCGCGCTGCTCGAGCGGGCCGCCACGACGGAGATCGCCGTCACCGACCACCGGCGCGGGGAGACGACCGTCTCCATCGACGACGTCGCCACCCCCAGCTCGCTCACGCTCTTCCGGGTGCTCACCCCGGGCATGAGCGCCGGGGTGCGGATTCCCGTCGTGCTGGCCTCGGCCGGTTCGCACACCGTGCCGCCCGTCATGGGCTGGGCCGCGGGCCGCTGGTTCGACGCCCGCGACCTCACGACCCTCACCGCGCCGCTGGCGATGCTCACCCGCAGCGAGGCCTCCGCCCAGCCGGCCTGGCGCGAGGCCGTCGACACGGCGGTGAGCGTGGACTCCGGCTCGATCGGCAGCTTCAACAAGCGCGCGGCCGCCCTGGGCGCCCGCGTGGGTGAGCTGCACCACGACCTCGCCCGCGAATTCGGGCAGGTGCCAGGCGATGCGCGGCAGACGAAGAACTGGGTGCGCAAGTGGACGGAGCGCGTGGACTGGGCGCTCGCCCGCGCACCGCTGGCGCTCTCCGGCCTCGAGGAGCCGCTGCGCCGCCACCGCGCGTCCCTGGCCGAGCTCGACACGGTGGGCGCGCTCCAGCGCATCCACGGCGACCTCACCCTCAACCACGTCGTCTCCGGGCCCACCTCCGGCTTCACGGCCGTGAGCTTCGCGGACTCCGCCGGTGTCGACGACACGCACGCCGATCCCAAGCCCGCGGCCCTCGACCTCGTGGCGCTGCTGCGCAGCCTCGACTACGCGGCGGGGTACGCGCGGCTGCGGCGCACCGGGGCACTCGACGTCGATGCGCGCCCGGCCACGCTGGGCGTGACCGGGCTGGGCGAATCGGACGCCGACCTTCGCGAGGTCGTCGACTCCCCGGAGTACCTGTGGTCCGCACAGGCGCAGAATGCACTGCTCACCGGGTACTCGCACGCCGTGGACGCCTCCGTGGGACTGCACGATCCCGTCCTGCGCGCGGTGCTGGTCGACCGCCTGCTCGTCGAGGTCGTCGCCGAGCTGCGCAACCGCCCCGCCTGGCTGATCGTGCCGCTGGCCTCCCTCACCCTGCTCCTGGCCGGCCGCCAGCCCGGCGGCAGCGCGCGCGGCGCTGCGGCCGACCGCCCGAATTCGCGGGCGAGGTCGTGGTGCAGCTCACCCACGCGGG
>NZ_WWEQ01000047.1 GCF_009857845.1 Brevibacterium rongguiense
TCGAGCACGGCCCGTCGGCCGCGTGCGGCGATGTCGTCGAGCAGCGGCGCGACCGCGGCTTCGGCGTCGGTGCGCACGGAGGCGGCGCGGGGCAGCCGGGCGCGCAGGGCGCGGCGGCCCAGCTCGGCCCCCCGCAGATCGATCTCGCGGATCATCGAATTGCTCATCCGCTCATTCTATTGCCCGGCCAGCGGGCCGGGCGTCGGGCCGTGCCCGGTGGCGCGCCACTGCGGGCGCGTCAGCGCGGGGCGCCCGCCTCGCCCAGGCAGCGCGAGCCCAGGAGTGCCTTGAGATCGCCGAACAGGCTGGGGCCGGGCGTGACCCGCACGGTCTGGTCGAGGCGCATGAGGACGCGCCGGCCGGGCTGGGTGAGGCTCAGCCGGACCTCCGTCTGGCCCGAGTTCGCCTTGAGGACCTGGCGCAGCTCCTCGACGAGCTGGGGGGTGCACTTCTCGATGGGCATCGTGATGTTGAGCGGGCGGTCGGTGGGATCGGAGACGTCGGGCAGCGTCATCGCCTGCGCCATGACGGAGGTGGGCCGGTCATCGGAGAGGCGCACCCGCCCGGTGATCGTCACGACGACGTCGGTGGCCAGCAGGGAGGCGACCGGCTCGTACACGTCGCCGAAGAACATCACCTCGACGCTGGCCTCGAGGTCCTCGACGAGCACGATCGCGTACGGCCGGCCCGAGTTCTTCGAGACCTTGCGGGTGACCTGGGTGATCATCCCGCAGATCGTCACCTGCGAGCCGTCGGGCCGGGGCGCCTCCGGGTCGACGAGCGCGACGATCGGCATCTCCGACTCCTGGGCCAGCACGCCCTCGAGCCCGTTGAGCGGGTGGTCGGAGACGTAGAGGCCGATCATCTCGCGCTCGAACGCGAGCTTCTCCTTCTTGTCCCACTCGGGGCGGTCGGGCACGGGCACGGCGAAGCTCGACGCCGAGTCATCCTCCCCGCCGAGCCCGGCGAAGAGGTCGAACTGGCCGGCTGCCTCCTGGCGCTTGACGCCGATCACCGCGTCCACCGCCTCCTCGTGGATCTCGACGAGCGAGCGGCGGGTGTGGCCGAGCGAGTCGAAGGCGCCGGACTTGATGAGCGATTCGATCGTGCGCTTGTTGCACACCTGGCTCGGGACCTTGTCGAGGAAGTCGGAGAACGAGGCGAACGCCCCCTTGTCCGCGCGGGCGGCGGCGATGCCGTCGACGACGTTGTGGCCCACGTTGCGCACCGCGCCCATGCCGAAGCGGATGTCGCTGCCGACGGGGGTGAAGTTGAGCTCGGACTCGTTGACGTCCGGGGGCAGCACCGTGATGCCCATCCGGCGGCACTCGTTGAGGTAGACGGCCAGGCGGTCCTTGTTGTCGCCCACCGAGGTGAGCAGGGCGGCCATGTACTCGGCCGGGTAGTGGGACTTGAGGTAGGCGGTCCAGTAGGAGACGAGGCCGTAGGCGGCCGAGTGCGCCTTGTTGAACGCGTACTCGGAGAAGGGCACGAGGACGAGCCACAGCGCCTCGATCGCGGCATCCGAGTAGCCGCGCTCCTTCATCCCGGCGGAGAACGGGACGAACTCCTTGTCGAGGATCTCCTTCTTCTTCTTGCCCATGGCCCGGCGCAGCAGGTCGGCCTGGCCGAGCGAGTAGCCCGCCACCTTCTGCGCGATCGCCATGACCTGCTCCTGGTAGATGATGAGCCCGTAGGACTCCGCCAGGATCTCCTCGAGCGGCTCGGCCAGCTCGGGGTGGATGGGGGTGATCGGCTGTTCGCCGTTCTTGCGCAGCGCGTACTTCGTATGGGAGTCGGCGCCCATGGGCCCGGGCCGGTAGAGCGCGCCGAGGGCCGAGATGTCGTTGAAGTGGGTGGGCTTCATCATCTTGCACAGCTGCCGGTAGCCCGGACTGTCGAACTGGAACACGCCCAGCGTCTCGCCGTTGCGCAGCAGCTCATAGGACGCCTCGTCCGTGAGCTCGAGGTGCTCGAGGTCGAGATCGACGTCCTGGTTGCGCTTCACGTTTTCCACCGCGTCGGAGATGATCGTGAGGTTGCGCAGGCCCAAGAAGTCCATCTTGATGAGACCCAGGCCCTCCGCAGTGGGGTAGTCGAACTGCGTGATGACCTGGCCGTCCTGGAAGCGGCGCATGATCGGGATGACGTCGATGATGGGCGCCGAGGACATGATGACGCCCGCGGCGTGGACGCCCCACTGGCGCTTGAGGCCTTCGAGGCCGAGCGCGGTGTCGAAGACCTCGCGGGCCTCGGGATCCGTGGCGAGCAGCTCGCGGAATTCGCCTGCCTCGTTGTAGCGCTTGGCGCCGGGCTGCTCGATGTTCTTCAGCGGGATGTCCTTGGCCTGCTCGGACGGCGGCAGCGCCTTCGTCAGCCTCTCCCCCATGGAGAAGGGCTTGCCGAGCACGCGGGCGGAGTCCTTGAGCGCCTGCTTGGTCTTGATGGTGTTGTACGTGACGATCATGGACACGTACTCGGAGCCGTACTTCCGGGTGACGTACTCGATGACCTCCGAGCGGCGGCGATCGTCGAAGTCGACGTCGAAGTCGGGCATGGAGATGCGGTCCGGGTTGAGGAAGCGCTCGAAGATGAGGCCGTGCTCGAGCGGGTCGAGGTCCGTAATGCGCATGGCGTAGGCGACCATCGAGCCCGCGCCGGAGCCGCGGCCCGGCCCCACGCGGATGCCGTTGTCCTTCGACCAGTTGATGAAGTCGGCGACGACGAGGAAGTAGCCGGGGAAGCCCATCGAGATGATGATGTCGAGCTCGTAGTCGGCCTGCTTGCGCACCTCATCCGGGATGCCGGCCGGGTAGCGGTAGTGCAGCCCCTTGTCGACCTCCTTGATGAGCCAGGACGTCTCGTCCTCACCGGGCGGGCAGGGGAACTTCGGCATGTAGTTGGCCGAGGTGTCGAACGAGACCTCGCACATCTCCGCGATCTTGAGCGTGTTGTCGCACGCCTCCGGCATCTCCTTGAACAGCGCGCGCATTTCCGCCGGCGACTTCAGGTAGTACCCGGTGCCGGAGAACGCGAAGCGCGAGCCGCCCTGATCGTAGGTGGGCTCGATGAGCTTGGAGCCCGACTGGATGGCCAGCAGCGCCTCGTGCGCCTTCGCATCGGATTCGTGGGTGTAGTGCAGGTCGTTCGTCGCCACGAGCGGGAGGCTGAGCTCCTTGGCCAGGCGCAGCAGGTCCCGGCTCACCCGTTTCTCGATGGACAGCCCGTGGTCCATGATCTCGCAGAAGTAGTTCTCCGCCCCGAAGAGCTCCTTGTACTCCCCCGCGGCGCGCTTGGCCTCCTCGTACTGCCCCAGGCGCAGACGGGTCTGCACCTCACCCGAGGGGCAGCCGGTCGTGGCGATGATGCCCTCGGAGTACTGCGAGAGCAGCTCGCGGTCGATGCGGGGCCACTTGCCGTAGACGGAGTCGAGCGAGGCGATCGACGAGGCACGGAAGAGGTTCTGCATGCCGGTGTTGTTCCGGCTCAGCAGCGTCATGTGCGTGTACGCCCCGCCGCCGGAGACGTCGTCGCCGCGCTGCGATTCGTCCGTGCGCCACTTCACGCGGGTCTTGTCACCGCGCGCTGTGCCGGGGGTGACGTAGGCCTCGACACCGATGATGGGCTTGATCCCGGCGTCCGTGGCCTGCTTCCAGAAGTCGTAGGCCCCGAACAGGTATCCGTGGTCCGTCGTGGCGATGGACGACATCCCGGAGGCCTTGACGGCGGCCATGAGGTCGCCCAGCCGGGCGGCGCCGTCGAGCATCGAGTACTCGGTGTGGACGTGGAGATGCGCGAATTCGCCCGTTGCCACGGATGTGCCCCCAAACTGCTAGAAAATGCTCACCCCAGGCTACCGCCGGTCACGGACTCGGGCGCACCACACCGCCGCGGTCCCCGTCACGGCGTGCGGGCCCGTGGCAGGATAGCGGAGGGCACCCCGAAGCGGTGCCCTGCCCCCACCCTTCTGAAGGAGCACCCGTGACTGAGCAGCAACAGATCGACGCGATTCGCACCGCCCTGCGCGCCATTCCGAGTGAATACTTCTCCGCCTGGCCGGGCGGATGGCCCGAGGAACTCGGCACCGCCCTGGTGGAGGCTGTCTATTCGATTCAGGCGACCTATAACGCGAAGGATCCAAAACGCGGCGTGGCCGGCCGTCTGCGCACTTTCCGTACGGATCATCCTGAGGCGCGCAACGATCTGGGTGCGCTCACCACAATCGGGGAAGAGCGGATTCGCGAGATCATGGGCGACACGAAGGTCAGCCGAGGACGCAAGTACAAGAGCGTCGCCGTTCTCGAGGCAGCCGAGAATCTCAGGAGTCTCTCGCCCGCCGTCAATGCGGCCGACGACTTCCGAAAGGCCGACCCGAACGAAGTTCAGCGGGCCTACACGTCCGTCAACGGACTGGGCTGGGTGACCTTCGACTACCTCGGCATGCTCCTGGGACGCCCGGGCGTGAAGTCCGACGTCATGATCAATCGCTTCGTCAACGAGGCCCTGGCTGCCGAGGACCTTCCGGGCGTGAGCCGTGAGCAGAGCAAGGCACTGCTGACTGCCGTCCAGGAGCAGGATGCGCCGGCCGAGAATCTGACATTCCTCGATCACGCGATCTGGCTGCACGAACAGGACCGGGCTGCGGACCAGAACCTCGACGAGGAGCTTCAGGCACCGGCCTAGCGGTGGGATCGCCGCGCGCGCACGTGCGGGCGCGGCACCCCGCGCCCCGGGCCTACGCCTCCCCGGCGCGGATGCCCTCGAGCGCGGTGGCGAGATCGTCCGGGTAGGCGCTTTCGAACTCGACCCACTCGCCCGTCTCCGGGTGCTCGAAGCCCAGCTTCACGGCGTGCAGCCACTGCCGCTCCAGCCCCAGGCGCCGCGCGAGCGTGGGATCCGCGCCGTAGGACAGGTCGCCCACGCAGGGGTGCTTCGTCGCGGACATGTGGACGCGGATCTGGTGGGTCCGTCCGGTCTCCAGGTGCACCTCGAGGAGGCTCGCGCCGCGGTGGGCCTCGAGCACCTCGTAGTGCGTCACCGCGTGCTTGCCGTCCCGGCGCACGGCGTAGAGTCCATCGCGCTTGGGGTTGCGGCCGATGGGCGCCTCGATCGTGCCGACGACCGGGTCGGGCAGGCCCTGCACGAGCGCGTGGTAGGTCTTCGAGACGGTCCGGTCCTTGAAGGCGCGCTTGAGGACCGAATAGGCGTGCTCGCCCTTCGCCACGACCATGACGCCCGAGGTGCCGACATCGAGGCGCTGGACGATCCCCTGGCGCTCGGCAGCACCCGAGGTGGCGATGCCGTAGCCGGCCGCCGCGAGGCCGCCGATCACGGTGGGGCCCTTCCAGCCGGCCGCCGCGTGGGCGGCCACGCCCACCGGCTTGTCCACGACGACGAACGCCTCGTCGTCGTAGATCACGCGCATCCCGGGCACGGGCTCGGCCACGATGGACAGGGGTGCCTTGGGCTCGGGCATGGCCACGTCGATCCGCACGCCGGCGCGCACGCGGTCGGACTTGCCGGCCGCGGCGCCGTCGACGACGACCCCGCCGTCCACCGCGATCTGGGCCGCCTGGGAGCGCGAGAGCCCGAGCATCCGCGACAGCGCGGTGTCCACCCGCTCCCCCTCGAGCCCCTCGGGGACGAAGAACGACCGCTCGCTCACAGCGCCGCCTCCTGACGCTCGGCGCCCCTGCCGGCAGCGGCGCGCTCGGCCTCCGTGCGGCCGTCGAGGCCCACGCCGCGCACGGTGGCGAGCACGATCGTGCAGGCCGCCGCCGTGATGGCGATGTCCGCGACGTTGCACACGAAGAAGTGCAGGTCGATGAAGTCGACCACCGCGCCGCGGAAGAACCCGGGCCGGCGGAACACGCGGTCGGCGAGGTTGCCGAGCAGCCCGCCGAGCAGCAGCCCGAGGCCCACCGCCCACGCGGGCGAGGCCAGCCGGCGGCTGGCGACGAGGATGACGGCGAGGACGGCCAGCGCGATGAGCCCGAAGACCCACGTGCTGCCGGCTCCCAGGCCGAAGGCCGCACCCGGGTTGCGCAGGAAGGCGAAGCCCGCGAGGTCGCCGAGGACCGCGATCCGGGGGCGGCCCTCCAGCAGCGCGATGGCGCAGGCCTTCGACGCCTGGTCCGCCACGACGACGACGACGGCGATGGCCGCGAGGACGAGGACCGCGCGGGAGCGGGTGGTGCGGGCCGGGCTCACAGGGGCCTCCTCGGGCAGCGGCGAAGCGGGGATGGGGCTCCCCCAGTGTAGGCGCGGCACAGCGCGACCCCGCCGTGCGGGCCCCGGACGCGCGAACGGCCGCGGCCCCGGAAGGGGCCGCGGCCGCCGCGCAGCGGTGCGGTGGTGCTCAGAGCGAGTGCTTGGCGTTCGTGCCGGCGCCGCCGTTGCCGAGCGTCTCGGGAGCCAGCGAACCGGAGTTCTCCAGGTCGCGCAGCTGATCCGTGAGGTAGCTCTTGAGGCGCGTGCGGTACTGGCGCTCGAAGTTCTGCAGGCGTTCGATCTCGCGCTCGAGCGCGCTCTTCTGCGACTCGAGCTGGGAAAGCGTCGCATCGCGCTTCTTCTCGGCGTCGTTGACGATGTCGGCCGCCTTGGCGCGGGCCTCGGAGATGAGCTTGTCGCGAGTGCGCTCGCCCTCGGCGACGTACTCGTCGTGGAGGCGCTGGGCCAGCGAGATGAGGCCGTGCGCATCGCGGTCGCCCTCGGCGCCCGCGGCGAAGCCGGCGGCGGCGCCGCCGCCGAACGGCGAGGCGGAGCCGGCGCTCGGGACCTGCTGCTCGGGCGCGGCGGGAGCGCTGGTCTCCTCGACCGAGACGACCTCTTCCTGCTCGAACGCGACCGGCGCCGACTCCTCGGCGGCCGGGGCCTGCGAGGCCACGAGGGGCGAGGACTGCGACTCGGCGGCGGGAGCCTGCGTCTGCTGGCCCTGCTGTGCTTCCGCACCGGGAACGGCGGCGGGCATCGCCTGCGTGGCCTGCGGGTCGTCGAACGCGGCGGAGCCGAAGGACCCCGACTGGGCACCCTGGGCGCCCTCGCCGCGGGAGAGCTCGCTGACGCGCTGCTCGGCCGCGGAGAGCTTCTGGGAGAGCTCGCTGACGCGCTGCTCGGCCGCGGAGAGCTTCTGGCGGAGCTCGTCGTTCTCCTGGTACAGGCGACGGAGCTCGACTACGACCTCATCGAGGAAGTCGTCGACCTCGTCCTGGTCGTAACCGTCGCGGAACTTGACGTGCTGGAACCGCTTGTTCACTACGTCTTCAGGCGTGAGCGCCATGAGGCCACCTTCTGTCGGATGCAGATACTGTCGATCGCAGGGCGATGATCAAGCTCACCATACCCCACCACCAGCCGGTTTGTCGCGCCGCCGCCGGTGCCGCTGCGGCAGGGAGCCCTCAGGCGAGCATGAGCGCCGCGTAGCGGCAGAGGTTGGCGAGCACCTGCACGCCGATGAACACGAGGATGAAGCCCAGGTCCAGCGCGATGCCGCCCAGCCGCAGCGGCGGGATGATGCGGCGCATGAGCTTGACGGGCGGATCAGTGAGCGTGTAGATCACCTCGCACAGCACGAGCAGGAAGCCCGTGGGGCGCCAGTCGCGGGCGAACACCTGGATGAGGTCCACGATGACGCGCGCGATGAGCACGTAGGTGTAGAGGCTGAGCAGCCAGAACAGGATCAGGAAGATGAGGCTCAACGGAGCGGGCCTTTCGACGAAGACGGCGGGCTACTCACAAGAGTAGCCCGCCGAGCTTGGGGGTTCTGCAGAGCGGCCGGTGCGCGGCCTGCGCTCAGCTCTGGTTGAAGAAGCTTGCGTGCTGGTCCGCGGTGGGCTCGGCCTCGGAGGCGACCTCGATGTTCTCCGGGGTCAGGAGGAACACGCTGTTCGTCACCTTCTCGATCGAGCCGCGCAGGCCGAAGATCAGGCCGGCGGAGAAGTCGACGAGGCGCTTGGAGTTGGCCTCGTCCATGGCCGAGAGGTTCATGATGACGGGGATGCCGTCGCGGAATGCGGTGCCGATCGACTTCGCGTCGTTGTAGCTGCGCGGGTGGATCGTCTGGATGCGCTGCATGGCGGACGGGGCGGCCGCTTCGACCGGGCGCATGGGCTGGCGGATGGGGGTCACCGGCGCGGCCTCGCGGACGGGCTCGGGCTCGGCGTAGTCATCTTCGACCCCGTAGTCCTCGACCTCGTACTCCTCGCGCACCTCCCGGCGGCGCGGGGCGGGCTCGTCGTAGTACTCCTCCTCGTCGCCGAAGCCGAAGTAGTTGCCGATCTTCTTGAGTGTGGACATGCTGTGATCCTTCGCTGCTCTGCAGGGCTGTTCCCGCAACCCAAGCTATCGCAGGCGCCAGCGCGCGCGGGCGACGTCCTGCGGCGTGTCGCGGCGGGAGTTGGGCCGCCGGGCGCGGGCCTCAGCGCGCCGCGTCGAGCCAGGCGATGCCGGCGAAGCGGCCGGTTCGGCCATCGCGGCGGTAGGAGAAGAGCTGGGTGTCCTCGAACGTGCACTCGGGTGCCCAGTGCGCGATCGCCGCTCCCCCGCGGGCCAGCTGCTCGGCCACGCCCGCGGCCACGTCGAGGGCCGGGGTGCCCGAGTGGGAGACCGCCGCGGCGACGGGCTCGGCGGCGGCGACCTCGGCCCGCAGCGCGGCCGGCACCTCGTAGCACCGCGAGCAGATCGAGGGGCCGATGTAGGCCACCGGCGCGCTCGCGCCGGCGGACTCCAGCGCGGCGAGGACCGCAGGCACCACGCCATCGGCCATGCCCCGGCGCCCGGCGTGGGCGACCGCGACGACGCCGGCATCAGGATCGGCGAGCACCACGGGCGTGCAGTCGGCGACCATGACGACGAGCGCCAGCCCGGGGACGGTGGAGACCTGGGCGTCCGCGCGGACGCCCGGCCCGGCGGCGGCCGCGGCGCGGTGGACTGCGGTGCCGTGGACCTGCTCGGTGAAGCTCAGCCGCTCGGCCTGCAGGCCCAGCACGGAGGCCAGCGCGGCGCGGTTGGCGGCGACCGCCTCGGGCGCGTCGCCCACGTGCCGGGCGAGGTTGAGCGAGGAGTGCCCGGAAGCACTGTAGCCGCCCCGCCGATCCGTGAACGCGATGTGGGCGGACCCACGCGAACCGGATGCGACGAAGCGGCTGTGCAGCACGGCGGTCTTACTTGAGGAAGTCCGGGATGTCGAGGTTGTCGGCATCGTAGGAGCGCCCGCCGGTCTCGCGGCGCTCGTCCGGCAGGGTCTGCGGGATCGGCGCCTGCGCGGGCGCCGAGGCGCGCTGCGGCTGGTCGTCCTTGGGCTCCTCATCGCGCAGCGGGGCGGAGGCGGGTGCTGCCTGCTCGCTCTGCTCGTCGTCGCGCTTGGCGTGGCGGCCCGGCGAATCGAGGCGCTCGCCGGGCAGCGGGGCGTCGAAGCCCGCCGCGATGACGGTGATGCGGCACTCGTCGCCGAGGTTCTCGTCGATGACCGTGCCGAAGATGATGTTCGCCTCCGGGTGCGCGGCCTCCTGGACGAGGCGCGCGGCCTCGTTGACCTCGAACAGGCCCAGGTCCGGGCCGCCCTGGATGCTCAGCAGCACGCCGTGGGCGCCCTCGATGCTGGCCTCGAGCAGCGGCGAGGCGATCGCGGACTCGGCGGCCTGCACGGCGCGGTCCTCGCCCACGGCGGAGCCGATGCCCATGAGCGCGGTGCCGGCGTCCTGCATGACCGACTTCACGTCCGCGAAGTCGAGGTTGATCATGCCCGGGGTGGAGATGAGGTCCGTGATGCCCTGCACGCCGGAGCGCAGCACCTCATCGGCGGACTGGAAGGCCTCGAGCACGGAGACGTTGCGGTCGGAGATCGACAGCAGGCGGTCGTTCGGGATGACGATGAGGGTGTCGACCTCTTCGCGCAGTGCGGCGATGCCCGCTTCCGCCTGAGCCGAGCGGCGCCGGCCCTCGAAGGTGAACGGGCGGGTCACGACGCCGATCGTGAGCGCACCGGCCGAGCGCGCGATGCGCGCCACGACGGGGGCCGCACCGGTGCCGGTGCCGCCGCCCTCGCCGGCGGTGACGAAGACCATGTCGGCGCCGGACAGCGCCTCCTTGATGGCCTCCTCGGAGTCCTCGGCCGCCTTGCGCCCGATCTCGGGATCGGCTCCTGCGCCGAGCCCGCGGGTGAGATCGCGGCCAATCTCGAGCTTCGTGTCCGCCTCGGAGAGGAGGAGCGCCTGTGCGTCGGTGTTGATCGCGATGAACTCGACGCCGCGCAGACCGACCTCGATCATGCGCTGGACGGCGTTGACGCCGCCACCGCCGGTTCCGGCGACCTTGATGTCGGCTCCGGATTGGGGGTATTCAGCCAAGTCGCTTCCTCTTTCGACGCATCGTTGTCCGGCAGTACAGCCTTGCCATGACGGTATGGGGCGCGGGCACGCTGTGCAACCATCTTCCCGGTGTGTCCCCGCGATTGACCCCCAAGTGGCCCTGGCGGGCGCGGCTGCGCCGCACGGCGGGCCCGTTCAGCGCCTGCCGGTGGTGGGGGCGTCGGGCACGGAGACGTCGATGAAGCCCGGTCTGCGGCCGAGCAGCACCCGCGCGACCTCGAACTTCTTCGCGATGTCCGCGGCATCGCCGAAGCGGATCTCCACGTCGCGGCCGTCGGCGTCGTAGACGATGCGCAGGTCGCGCTCGGAGGCCGCCTGCGCGCGCTTCGTCGCCGCGCGCGCGTCCTCGGGCAGCTGGCCGAGCATGTCCACGGCCGCCCGGACCGTCGCGGCGCTCGGCGCGCCCCGGGTAATCAGCTGCGGCAGCCCCTCCGGGCGCTTGGCCACCGTGTCGATGGCCCGGCCGTCGGCGTCGTAGCGCTGCCAGCCGCCCTCCACTTCGACGGCGAGGACGGGGGCGCGGTCGACGATCGACACGCGCAGGGACCGCGGGCCCGACCAGCGCACGTCGATCCGGCTGGCCTTGGGGTTCTCCGCCGTGAGCTCGCGGCCCAGGGGGGCGAGCCGGATCTGCGGCAGCGGGGTGCCGCGGTAGCGCTCGAGCACGCGCTCGCGCACGGCCCCGGCATCGGTGAGGCCGCCGCCGGCGACGCTCACGCTCTGCAGCGCGAGCGCGGGCGAGAACCATGCGACCGCGGCGGCGGCCAGAACCACCGCGATGACCAGCAGCGCCCAGAGCGCGCGGCCGCGGCGCCGGCGCCGGCGCGCGGCGACGCGGTCGCTCAGGCTGCTCGCATGGCTCACGACGCGAGGGCGGCGAGGAGCTCCGGACCCAGGATCGTGACGTCCCCCGCGCCCGCGGTGATGACGATGTCCCCGGGGGCCAGGCGCGGCGCGAGGTAGGGCACCGCCTCGGCGAAGGCGGGCACGAACGCCACCCGGTCAGCCGGCAGCGGGACCTCGTCGGCCACGATCTGCCCGGTGACGCCCGGCAGCGGGTCCTCGCGGGCGGGATAGACATCGAGCACGACGACGTCGTCGGCGATGCCCAGCGCGGCGCCGAATTCGGCCCGGAAGTTCTTCGTCCGGCTGAACAGGTGGGGCTGGAAGACCACGTGGACTTGCTTGCCGTCCTCGACGATCGCGCGCGCGGCGGTGAGCACGGCGGAGAGCTCGGTGGGGTGGTGGGCGTAGTCGTCGAAGACGCGCACTCCCCCGGCGATCCCGCGCAGGTCGAAGCGGCGGCGGGTGCCGCCGAACGATTCGAGCCCGGAGATCGCGCGCGCGGGGTCGGCGTCCAGCTCGAGGCAGACCGCCAGCGCAGCGGCGGCGTTGCGCACGTTGTAGTCACCGGGCTGCTGGAGCGCGATGGGCCCCAGTGTCCGCCCGCCGGCCTCGACGGAGAAGCTCGAGCCCGCAGACGCGTGGGCGAGGCCGACGATGCGCACGTCGGCACCCTCCGACAGGCCGTAGCGCAGCACCCGCACGCCGGCCGCGGCGGCCGCGTCGGCGATGCCGGCGGCACCGGGGTCGTCACAGCAGGCGATGACGGTGCCGCCCTGCTCGCCTACGTGCGCGCAGAACTCGACGAAGGCCGAGCGCACGGCCCCCCAGCTGCCGTAGTGGTCGAGGTGGTCGGCCTCGGCGTTCGTGATGACGCCGATCGCGGGCTCGTAGAGGAGGAACGAGCCGTCCGATTCGTCGGCCTCCGCCACGAACACGTCGCCGGTGCCGTCGTGGGCGTTCGTCCCGGTTGCGGTCAGCACCCCGCCGATGACGAACGAGGGGTCGGCCCCGGCCGCCTGCAGCGCCACGGTCGTCATCGACGTCGTCGTCGTCTTGCCGTGGGTGCCGGCGATCGCGACGGTGCGGCGGCCCACCATGAGCGCCGCGAGCGCCTGCGAGCGGTGGAGGATCCGCAGCCCCGCGGCCCGCGCCGCGGCGAGCTCCGGGTTCGTCTCGCGGATCGCCGAGGAGACCACGACGGTGTCCGCGCCGGCGACGGCCTGCGCGTCGTGGCCGATGCGCACCTGGGCGCCGAGCGCCCGCAGCGCGGTGACGACGGACGAGTCCTTCGCATCGGAGCCGGAGACGTCCATGCCGCGCATGAGCATGACCCGGGCGATGCCCGACATGCCCGCCCCGCCGATCCCGATGAAGTGCACGCGGCCCAGCCGCTCGCTCGGCACGATCTCGTTCACCTGTCCGCCCCGCTTCCGTCCGCGCCGGCCGCACCGGCGAGCTCCTCCTTGGTCTGCATGCGCTCGGGATACGCCCGCCCCGGGTGCGCAGCGCCCGCCGCCGCGAAGACGCGCGCGGCCATCGCCCGGTCAGCGCTGCGCGGGAACCCCATGTCCGCGGCGGCCTGCGCCATCGCCGCCAGGCGCGCGGGATCGCGCAGCAGCGGCAGCACGGTCTGCGCGGCGTAGTCCGGGGTGAAGTCGGCGTCGTCGACGAGCAGGGCGGCCCCGGCTGCCACCGCATCGGCGGCGTTGAGGCGCTGCTCGCCGTTGCCGATCGGCAGCGGCACGTAGACGGCGGGCACCTGCATGGTCGTGACCTCTGCAACGGTTCCGGCGCCGGCGCGGCAGACGATGAGGTCCGCTGCCGTGTAGGCGTCCTCCATGCCGTCGACGTACTCGACCACGTGGTAGTCGGGGCTCGCGGCCGCGGCCGCGACGACCTCCTCGGCCTTGCCCGCGCCCGTGATGTGGAGGACCTGGACCCCGGCGTCCGCGAGCGCCGGCACGGAGGCGGCCAGCGCCCGGTTGAGCGCGGCCGCGCCGAGCGAGCCGCCTGTGACGACGAGCGTGGTTTTGGCCGGGTCGAGGCCCAGCGACTTCGCGGCGGCGGCGCGCACCCGGGGGTCGCGGCGGTCGCGGTGGGCCACCTCGGCGCGCATCGGCATGCCCACCTGGGTGCCGGGCAGCGGGGTGTTGGCGAACGTGTAGCCGATGAGCTCGGGGCGGCTCAGGCGGGCGCCCAGGCGGTTGGCCAGGCCGGGGCGCGCGTTCGCCTCGTGGATGACGATGGGGATGCCCAGGCTGCGCGCCGCGAGGTAGGCCGGCGAGGCGACGTAGCCGCCGACGCCGACGACCACGTCGACGGCCCGCTCCTTGAGCAGGCGGCGCACGGCGGTGACCGTGCCCATGAGCCGGCGCGGGAACGCGAGCGCCGCCGCGTCGACGCGGCGCGGTGCCGGCACCTTGTCGATGGTGACGAGCTCGTAGCCCGCCGCGGGGACGAGCCTCGACTCGAGGCCGTCCTCGGTGCCGAGCACGATGAGCCGGGCCTCGGGGTCCTGGAAGGCCAGGTCGTCGGCGATGGCGAGCAGCGGCGAGATGTGACCCGTCGTGCCCCCTCCTGCCAGCAGCACTGTGAGCACGGTTCAGTTCCCTCTCGGTTGGCGGGCGAAGATCGACAGCGAGGCGCGCACGCTCGCGCCGCGCCGGCGCAGCGCCTCGGCGGCACCGGGCTCGGCGCGGGCGAAGGAGAGCACGATGCCGGCGGCGAGCAGCGTCGAGATGAGCGACGACCCGCCGTAGGACACGAATGGCAGCGGCACGCCGATGACGGGCAGGATCCCGCAGACGACGCCGATGTTGACGGCGGCCTGGCCGATGATCCACAGGAAGATGCCGCCCGTGGTCGCCTGGACCATCCGGTCGGAGGTGCGGCAGATGACGCGCACGAGCCCGCAGGCGAGGATGACGAAGACGCCGATGACGGCGAAGGTGCCGAGCAGCCCCAGCTCCTCGCCGACGATCGCGAAGATGAAGTCGTTGTGCGCCTCGGGCAGCCACGACCACTTCTCGCGGCTGGCGCCCAGGCCGACCCCGGTCCAGCCGCCCGAGGCGAGGGCGTAGAGGCCGTGGTCGGACTGCCAGTGGTCGCCCAGGCTGTCCCCGCCCTCGGTGGCGTGGCCGGTGATGACCGCCTGGATCCGGGACATGCGGTTGGCGCTCGTGAGCACCATGGCCCCGACCAGGGCCACCGCGCCGGCGCCGAAGAGCAGCAGGTAGCGCTTGCGCAGGCCGCCCACGAACAGGGCGCCCGCGGCGGTGAGCATGAGGATGATGCCGGTGCCCAGGTCGTGCCCGAGGAGCACGAGGCCCACGCTCGCGCCCACCGTGAGGACGATCGGCAGCAGCGCGCGCAGGCGCGTGAGCTGGCCGATCCGCCGGCCCAGGAAGGCGCCGAGGAACAGCGCGAGCGCCAGCTTGACGAACTCGGCGGGCTGGAGCTGCAGGCTCCCGAGGTGGATCCAGCTGCGGTTGCCGTTGACCGTCGCGCCGAGCCCGGGCAGTAGCGGCAGGACCTGGATGATGAGGCCGCCGGCCATCGCCCACGGTGCGAGCGCCTGCCACAGCCGCACGGGCGCGCGGGAGCAGGCGAACATGAGCGCGAGCCCGCCCAGGGCGAAGGCCCCTTGGCGGGCCACGATGGAGAACGAGGAGCCCTTGCCGCCGTCGTACGAGGTGATCGACGAGGCGGAGAGCACCATGACGAGCCCGAAGCCCGTGAGCACGAGCACGGCGAAGAGGATGAGGTAGTAGGAGGCGACGGGCAGCCCCAGCAGCCGGCGCACCTGAGAGAACCACCCGCGCACGTGATCGGCCAGCCGCGCCCGAGGCGGGGCCGGGGCGGCGCTGCGTTCGGGGGCCTCGCGCACGGCGGTCATTCCCCGGCGACCTCGCGGGCCGCCGCGGCGAACGCGTCGCCGCGCACGGCGTAGTCGCGGAACTGGTCCATGCTCGCCGCCGCCGGGGCCAGCAGCACGGTGTCGCCGGGCCGGGCCAGCTGCGCGGCCGCAGCGACGGCGCGCGCCATGACATCGGCCCCGCGGGGCTCGGTGCCCTCCGGCTCGGCCGGGTCGATCCGCACGACGGGCACGCCGGGAGCACGGGCGGCAAGCGCCTCGGCCAGCGGGCCGGGCTCCGCGCCGATGAGCACGCAGGCCCGCAGGCGCGCCCCGAAGCGCTCGACGAGGTCCTCGTACCGGGCGCCCTTGGCCAGCCCGCCGGCGATCCAGACGATCGGCTCGAAGGCGGCGAGGGCGGCCGCGGCGGCGTGCGGGTTCGTCGCCTTGGAGTCGTCGACGTATGCCGCGCCGCCGGCCGTGGCGACGAGCGCGAGGCGGTGGCCGCCGGCGACGTGGGCGCGCAGGCCCGTGCGCACAGCCGCCGGCGGCACGCCGATGCTGCGGGCCAGCGCCGCGGCGGCCAGCGCGTTGGCGATCTGGTGCGGCGCGGCGGGCCGGTCCGGAGTGCCCGAGGCGATGGCGACGTCCGCGGTGTCCGCGATCTCGAGGGCCGCGGAGTAGCGCTCGGGCAGGAAGGCGCGGTCGACGAGCACGTCGTCGACGAGCCCGAAGTCGCCCGGGCCGGGCACTTCGGTGCCGAAGCCGATCGCGCGGGCCCCGGGGCGCACCTCGGCGTCCTCGACCATGGTGCGGGTGGCCGGGTCCGCGCGGCTGTAGACGCAGGCGAGGCCGACGTTGTGGTAGGCCTTCGCCTTCGCGGCGGCGTAGGCGTCGAGCCCGCCGTGCCAGTCGAGGTGGTCGGGGGCGAGGTTGAGCACGGCGGCGGAGTCTGCGCACATGGAGAACTGCCAGTGCAGCTGGAAGCTCGCGAGCTCGATCGCCAGCACCTGCGCCTCCGGGTCGAGCACCGCCTCGAGCAGCGGGGCGCCGATGTTGCCGCAGGCGCGGGCCTCGAGCCCGGCGGCGGAGAGCATGGAGGCAAGCATCGAGGTCGTCGTCGTCTTGCCGTTCGTGCCGGTCACCACGAGCCAGGGCGCGCTGTTGGCGCCGCGCACGCGCCAGGCGAGCTCGACCTCCCCGATGACGGGGATGCCGGCGGCCTGCGCCGCGACGAGCAGCGGCTGGTCCGGGCGCCACCCCTGGGAGGTGCACACGAGGTCCGGCAGGCGCCCGTCGGCCGTGCGCGGCAGCGCCTCGACGTGGGAGGGCCCGCGGCGGATGTCCGCGTCGAAGACGGCGAGGATCGCCTCGTGCTCGCTGCGGTCGGCGGCGATGTCCGCGTCGACGACGATGACCTCGGCGCCGCGTTCGGCGAGGTGGACCGCCATGGGGTAGCCGGAGACGCCCAGGCCCGTGACGCACACGACGATGCCCCGGAGGGAGGAGTCGGGGCCGTGGATCGCCGCGGGGATCCGGTCGGCGTGGGGGTAGGCGGCCACGGTCGCGCCCTCGGGCACGAGTGGGGGCGGCGCGGGCGCGGCCGCGCCGTCGGGCTGCGCGGCGGGCTCAGCGGGCACTGGCCGACACCCACTCCCCGTAGAAGAGCCCGACGCCCGCGACGACGAAGATGAGGGCGATGATCCAGAACCGGACGACGATCGTGACCTCGGCCCAGCCCTTGAGCTCGAAGTGGTGCTGGAGGGGCGCCATGCGGAAGACGCGCTTGCCGGTGAGCTTGAACGAGCCCACCTGGATGATGACGGAGAGCGTGATGATGACGAATAGGCCGCCCATGATGACGAGGAGGACCTCGGTGCGCGACATGATGGCCAGGCCGGCGATCGCACCGCCGATCGCGAGCGACCCGGTGTCGCCCATGAAGATCTTCGCGGGCGAGGTGTTCCACCACAGGAAGCCCACGCACGAGGCGGCCATCGCGGCGCCGACCATCGCGAGGTCGCGCGGGTCGCGGGCGACGTAGCAGCCGGCCCGCACGGTCGACATGAGGTCGCAGTTCTGCGTGGACTGCCACGTCGTGATGAAGACGTAGCCGCAGAAGACGATCGCGGACGCACCCGCGGCCAGGCCGTCGAGGCCGTCGGTGAGGTTGACCGCGTTGGAGACCGCCGTGACGATGAGGTTGGCCCACAGCACGAAGAGCACGAACGCCAGGCCCACCCCGGCGAAGGCGAGGTCGAGCTGGGTGTCGCGGAACACGGAGATCGCGGTGGAGGCGGGCGTGCGGCCGGCCTCGTTGGGGAACAGCAGCGCGCACACGGCGAAGGTCACGCCGACGAACCCCTGCCCGACGAGCTTGCCGACGGGGCGCAGGCCCAGCGAGCGCTGTCGGGAGACCTTGATGTAGTCGTCGACGAAGCCCACGGCGCCCAGGCCCGCCGCCAGCCACAGCACGAGCAGGCCCGTGGGGGTGGGCAGCGAGCCGGACATGAGGTGGGCGAGCAGGTAGCTGAGCACGGCAGAGCCGATGATGACGACGCCGCCCATGGTGGGCGTGCCGCGCTTCGTGGCGTGGGATTTGGGCCCGTCGTCGCGGATGAACTGGCCGTAGCCGCGTTTGACGAGGACCTTGATGAACAGCGGCGTGCCGATGAGCGTCAGCACGAGTCCGAGGCAGGCTGCCAGCACGACGGCGATCATTGGACCCCGGACACCCCTGCGATCTCATCGCCCAGGTAGCGCAGCCCGGCATCGCGCGAGGACTTGAACAGCACGATGTCGCCGGGCTTGAGCTCCGAGTTGAGCATGTCGCGGGCCTCGGAGACCGTGGGCACCCACGCCGCCTCGTTGCCCCATGAGCCCTCGAGGTTCGCTGCCTGGTAGATGGGCTTGGCGCCCTCGCCCACCGCGATCGTCAGCGAGATGTTCAGCCGCACGACCAGCCGGCCGACCTCGTCGTGGAGGGCGATCGAGTCCTCGCCGAGCTCGAGCATCTCGCCGAGCACGGCGACGGTGCGGCGCGGGGCGGACTCGCCGTCCCCGCGGCCCATCGCGGCCAGCGCCTTGAGGGCGGCGCGCATGGAATCGGGGTTGGCGTTGTAGGCGTCGTTGAGCACCGTCACCCCGCTGGGCGAGTCGATGAGCTCCATGCGCCAGCGGCTCTGCGCCCCGGAGATCTGGAGCGTCGTCGCGATCGCCTTCGCGGGCACGCCGCACAGGTGGGCGACGGCCGAGGCGGCCAGCGCGTTGGCGACGTGGTGCTCGCCGAGCAGCGCGAGCTCGATGGGGGCGGGCTCCGCGCCGGGCAGGTGCAGGGTGAAGCTCGTGCGCCCGCTCGCGCGCGTCGTGACGTCGGTGGCGCGCACGGCCGGGGTGCGGTCCGTCTCCCCCGAGGCGGAGAACCACAGGGTCTCAACGCCCGGGGCGAGCACGTCGGTCATGGCGGCCACGCGCGGGTCATCGGCGTTGAGCACGGCGCGGCCGCCCTCGGTCAGGGCCGCGACGAGCTCCGACTTGGCCCGGGCGGTGTTCTCGATCGACCCGAAGACGCCGGAGTGGGCGGTGCCGACGACGAGCTCCACGCCGATGTCGGGGCGGACGAGCGAGGTGAGGTAGGCGAGGTTGCCCATGGTGCGCGCGCCCATCTCGAGGACGAGGAAGCGGGTCTCGGGGCCCGCCCGCAGGGCCGTGAGGGGGACACCCACCTCGTTGTTGTAGGAGTTGGGCGGCCAGATCGTCTCGCCCGCGGCGGAGAGCAGGTCCGCCGTGAGGTCCTTGACGGTGGTCTTGCCGGCCGAGCCGGTGATGGCGATGACCGTGAGGTCGCCCTCGGCGCGCAGGGCCTCGACGTTGAGGCGGGCGAGCTGGCCGAGCGCCGCGGTGGCGTCGGGCACCACGAGGCTGGGCAGCTGCTCGCCGTCGACGACCGGCACGGCCTCGCTGATGACGAGGACGGCTCCGGCGGCGACGGCGGCGGGGGCGAAGTCGAGGCCGTCGGCGCTCTCGCCGCGGCGGGCGACGTAGACGTCTCCGGGCGCCACCTCGCGAGAGTCGGTGACGACCGAGCCGGCGAGGCGGGTTGCCGGGTCGATCGCGTAGAGGTCGCCCTTGAGGGCGGCCGCGGCTTCCTGCGCAGAGAAATTCTTCATATCAAGCCTGAACTCTACCGGCTCGCGCACCGCCGGCCGCGCGCGCCACGGCCTCGCGTGTCTGCTCGCGGTCGTCGAACGGATGCACCGTACCCGCGATCTCCTGGCCGGTCTCGTGGCCCTTGCCGGCCACGAGCACGGTGCCCGCGGGGCCCGCCCGGCGCACCGCCTCGGCGATGGCCTGAGCGCGCGATGCGACTTCGCACACATCGGACCGGGCCGCGCGCGCCGTGCCGTCGGCGACGGCCTCGAGGGCGCCGGAGAGGACGGCGGCGCGGATGGCTGCGGGGTCCTCGGAGCGGGGGTTGTCGTCGGTGACGATGACCGCGTCGGCCCACTGGGCGGCGGCGCGGCCCATGAGCGGCCGCTTGCCGTGGTCGCGGTCGCCGCCGGCGCCGATCACCGCGACGAGCGGGGCGCCCTGGAGCCCGGAGAGGACGTTGACCAGCGCGTCCGGGGTATGGGAGTAGTCGACGATGGCGCGCGGGCCCGCCGGGCTCACGACCTCCATGCGGCCGGGGACCGCCGCGGTGAAGCCGCCGGCGGCGCGGGCGACGGCGTCGAAGGCGAAGCCCGCCTCGAGCAGCATGACGACGGCCAGCGCGGCGTTCATGACGTTGAAGTCCCCGGGCAGCGGCGAGGCGACGCGCATGCGCTGCTCGGCCCCGGGCGCTCCGGTGCGCCGGACGAGGTCGAAGTGCCCGCCCCCGCCGGGGGTCCGGGCAGCGGCGGCCTCGGCACCGGCGGCCTCGGCGGCGGACCCACCGCTGCCGGCGCCGCCGGGCGCGTCCTCGACGACGAGGTAGTCCGGCTCGTCCGCGGCGGTGCGGGAGATCGTGACGACGGGGATCTGGGCCTCGCGGGCGAGCCGCCGCGCCCAGTCATCGGCGAGCACGACGGCCCCGCGCTGCGAGAACTGCGGGGTGAACAGCTGCGCCTTCGCGGCGAAGTAGTCCTCCATGGTGGGGTGGAAGTCCAGGTGGTCCTGGCTGAGGTTGGTGAACCCCGCCACCGCGAACTGCGCACCGTCCACGCGGTGCTGGGCCAGCGCGTGCGAGGAGACCTCCATCGAGCACCAGCCCGCGCCGGCCGAGCGCATCTGGGCGAGGAGGCGGTGCAGCTCCGGCGACTCCGGGGTCGTGCGCGCGCTGGGCTGGCGCACGCCCGCGATCGAGGTGGCGATCGTGCCGATCACCCCGGTCGTCTCCCCCAGCTCGCCGAGCAGCGCATCGAGGAGGTAGGTCGTCGTGGTCTTGCCGTTGGTCCCCGTGATCCCGAGCAGGCGCGGCGGCGCGCCCCGCGTGCCGGACAGCGCGGCGGCGATGTCGCCGAGCGCGGCGCGCGGATCACCCACCTCGATGAGCACGGCGGACGAGGTGTCGGCGCCGGACTCGCGCAGCAGCCGCAGCCCCGCGCTGTCGGTGAGGACGGCGCTCACCCCGGCGGCGAGGAGGGCGCCGGCGAAGCGCGCGCCGTGGACGTTGGCGCCGGGCAGCGCGGCGTAGAGCTCGCCGGGGGCCGTCGTGCGCGAGTCGTGCGAGACCCCGGTGACGGGGCGGGAGCCGTCGCCGTGGATGACGGCATCCGGGGGCAGCGGGAGCGAATCGAGGCGCATCATTTCCATTCTCCTGCCGGGGTGTCCGGCTTCTCGGTCGAGGGGGCGACGCCCAGGTGGCGCAGGGTGTAGCCGGCGACGTCGGAGAAGACGGGGGCCGCGGCGGTGCCGCCGTAGTAGCCCTTGCGGGGGCGCTGGAGGACGACGGAGACCGCGATCTTCGGGTTCTCCGCCGGGGCGGCGCCCACGAAGCTCGCGGTGTAGCCGTCGTAGCCCTTGCCGTCGGCGGCGGGCGCCTGGGCGGTGCCCGTCTTGCCGAGCGCGCGGTAGCCGGGGATGGCCGCGCTCTTGCCGGTGCCGTCGGTCACGACGCTCTCGAGCATGCTCACGACCTTCTTCGACGTCTCCTCGCTGATCACCCGCGTGCCCTGACCGGGCGGGATCTCCGTCACCCGGCCGGAGTCGTCCACCGTACCGCTGACGAGCTGCTGGGGCATCTTCGTCCCGCCCCCGGCGATCGTCGCGACCGCGGAGGTCGTCTGCATGGCGGTGGCGGCCACGCCCTGGCCGAACATCACCGTGTAGGCGGTGCGGCCGTCCCAGGAGCCCGGCTCGTGGAGGATGCCGGCGGTGGCGCCGGGGTAGCCGATCCCGCTGGAGGCGCCGAATCCGAACGCGTGCAGGTAGTCGTAGCGCTGCTGGGGGCTCAGCCGCTGGCCGGCGAGGATCGTGCCGGTGTTCGAGGACTGCTGGAGGATCCCCGCGAAGGTGAGCTTCTCGTCCTCGTGCTCGTGGGAGTCCTTGAACTCCTCGTCGTTGGGCGCCTTCCACTTGTAGGGCACCGTGAACTGCGTGTCGGGGGCAACCTTGCCCTCCTGGACGAGCGCGGAGGCGGTGATCATCTTGGCGGTGGAGCCGGGCTCGAAGACATCGGTGAGGGCGCGGGACCCGCGCTCGTTCGCGGCGGTCTTGCCCGGGTTGTTCGGATCGACGGTGGGGGCGTCGGCGAGGCCGATGATGCGGCCGGTCTCCACGTCCTCGATGACGATCGTGCCCCACTCGGCCTTGCGCTGCTTGACGGCGGCGGCGATCGCCTGCTGGAGGTAGAGCTGGACATCGGAGTCGAGCGAGAGCTGGAGGCCCGTGCCGTTCACCGGCTGCTGGGTGGAGTTCGCCCCCAGCGGAATCGTGTCGCCGGACAGCCCGCGCTCGTACTGCTCCTTGCCGTCAGTGCCCTTGAGCGAGTCCTCGTACTGCAGCTCGAGGCCGCCGAGCGGCTGGCCGTCCGAGCCCACGAAGC
Organism: Brevibacterium rongguiense; assembly: GCF_009857845.1. Lineage (GTDB taxonomy): Bacteria > Actinomycetota > Actinomycetes > Actinomycetales > Brevibacteriaceae > Brevibacterium > Brevibacterium rongguiense. Next base: position 22,091 of record NZ_WWEQ01000047.1, read on the forward strand.
CCACGAGGTTGCCGCCCAGTGCGCCGGCGGGGTACGAGCGGATCGCGTACTCCTCCTGGGAGATGCCGGGGATGTCGAGGTCGCGGACCTTCTCCCAGACCTCGCTCGTGACGCCCGAGGCGACGACATTCCACAGCTTGTCGCCGTTGAGCTTGGGGTAGAGCAGGCCGGCCTCGGTGTCGAGCGGGCCCGCCAGCGCCTGGGCGGCGCCCCACGCGCCCACTGTCGTGCCGGCGGAGTCCTTGTAGCGGGCGACGTTGCGCTGGTCGACGACGAGCCGGTAGCGCTGCGCGTTATCGGCGAGCACGGTGCCGTTGGCCGAGGTGATGACCCCGCGCGCGGCGGGCAGCGTCTTCGTCACCAGGCGCGATGCCAGCGCGCGCTGGGCGAGCTGGGCGGTGTCCATGGCCTGGATGGCCAGCAGCTTGCCGCCCACGGCGAGCAGCAGCACGAGGCTCGCCGCGATGACGAGGAGCATGCGCCGGCGCGGATCGGCCGGGCGCGCAGGGCTCGCCGGCACGGTGTGGGGCCGTTCGCGGTGCGGGTCGCGCCTGCGCCCCGCGGCCGAGGCGCGGGCGGCCGGG
>NZ_WWEQ01000048.1 GCF_009857845.1 Brevibacterium rongguiense
GGGACCGGGCCACTCGCACGACGTCTTCGCGGAACTCCTGGGGGTAGGGAGCGGGCATGGTGCACATCCTTCCAGGCCGCCCTGCGGGCAAGCCAGATCAGATGTCACCTATCTATGCGGCAGTCCCACCCGTTGATGGGCATGGCTTACGTCCATACCGTCATCGACGACCACTCCCGCGTCGCCTATGCCGAGATCCACGACGACGAAACCGCCCGCACTGCCACCGCCGTGCTGGTCCGAGCCGTCGAGTGGTTCAACGCCCGCGGCGTCACCGTCGAGCGGGTCCTGTCCGACAACGGCGGCGCGTACCGCTCACACCTGTGGCGCGACACCTGCGCCGAACTCGGTATCCGGCACAAGCGCACCCGGCCCTACAGGCCGCAGACCAACGGGAAAATCGAGCGCTTCCACCGCACCCTGGCCGACGGATGGGCTTACGCCCGCTGCTACACCTCCGAAGCCGAACGACGGGGCGAGCTGGACGACTGGCTGCACTACTACAACCATCACCGGCCGCACACGGCCTGCGGGAACCTCCCGCCCTTCTCGCGATTGATCAACGTCTCCGGGCAGTACACCTAGGCGGGGTTGATCTCCGCGAGGCTGCGCCGCGTGGTGCGCGGGCCCAGGAACCCGATCGCCGCGCAGATGATGAGCAGCGCCGCGCTGACGACGAGGTACATGGGCAGCGCCCCGTAGTCCTCGAGCACAGGCAGGAGGATGAACGGCAGCGCACCGCTGGACAGGCGCGACAGGGAGTACGTCCAGCCCACCGCCGTGGCCCGCAGCGCGGTGGGGAAGATCTCCGCCTGGTAGATGTGGAACGCGTTGGAGAAGACGTTGCTGATCGCGGTGGTGAGGAAGCCGAAGACGACGATGAGCACCTCGGAGTCCGAGGTGGCGAACAGGATGCCGGAGATCGCCATCGCCACCGTTGCCGCGATGAGGAGGTGCTTGCGCTCGAAGCGCGCGATGAGCGGGGTGGACAGCAGCGAGCCCAGGGGGTAGCCGAGGAACGACAGCGCGGTGAACAGCAGCGAGTGGGTGACGTCGTAGCTGCGGGAGACGAGCACGAGCGCGGAGAGCGTGCCGAACCCGTAGTAGCCGAACGTCTGGAAGAGGTGGAAGACGGCGAGCATGCCCAGCCGCCGCAGGTACGGCGGCCGGAACAGGCGGGAGAGCCGCTGCTGCGCGGGCTCGGGCGCCTCGGCGTCCACGCCGCCGGCCCGTGCCTCGATGGCCTGCAGCTCCTCCGCGTCCACCCCGGAGCCCGCCGCGAACTCGTCGAGCGCGGCCTGCGCCTCCTCGTTGCGGCCCGCGCTGGCCAGCCAGCGCGGCGATTCGGGCAGCCGGCGGCGCAGGAACAGCACCGCGACCGCGCCCAGGCCGCCCAGTGCCAGCAGCCAGCGCCAGCCGGCGATGCCGAGCGGGGGAGCGGCGTTGAGCCACAGCGCCAGGAAGCCCACGACGGGCACGGCGATGAACGAGCAGGTGTAGGCCCAGGTGGCGAGCCGGCCGCGCTTGTCCTTGGGCAGCACGTCGGAGAGGTAGACATCGCCCACCGGGTACTCGGCGCCTACCCCGATGCCCGCCATGAAGCGGGCGAAGACGAGGAACCAGGCGTTCGGGGAGAACGCGGCGATGAGCGACCAGAGCGAGTACCACGCGAGCGTGAGGAGGAAGGCCCGGCGGCGCCCGATCCGGTCGGCGAGCCGGCCCAGGCAGACGGCGCCGACGAACATGCCGACGAAGGCGGAGGCCAGGAGGAGCTTGAGCTGCAGGCCCGAGATCGCGAACGTCGTGCCGAGTGCCACGTTCATCGAGCTGGCGAGGAAGACCTCGTACATGTCGAAGAAGAGGCCGAGGCCCACGGCGATGACGACCCGGCGGTGGACGCGCCCCACGGGGAGGCGGTCGAGCACCGCGCCGATGCTGCGCTGGGTGGAGGTGAGGTGGGGCGGCGTCATCGGCACTCCTCGGTGGGCTCGGCGCCCCGCGGGCGCCCTGGTTCGCTGGCGCCGCCATCGTCCACCCGCACCCGGCGGCGCGCACGTCCCGACCACGATGTGAGACACGGGTCCACGATACGGACCGCGCCCGGGTGTGCGGCGCGGCCGCTATAGCCTCGCGGCATGAGCGACACCGCGCAGTCCGAGCAGCACACCCCGCTCGCAGGCATCCGCGTCCTCGAACTGGGCAACTACATCGCCGCGCCCACGGCGGGGCGCCTCCTCGCGGACTTCGGCGCCGAGGTCATCAAGATCGAGCGCCCGGGCACGGGCGACGAGGTCCGGCGCTGGCGGCTGCCGCGCGGGTCGACGTCCATGCTCTTCCGCACGCTCAACCGCCACAAGCGCTCCGTCGCCCTCGACCTGCGCTCGCCCGCCGGACGCGAGGCCGTGCTCGCGCTGGCAGCCCGCAGCGACGTCGTCATCGAGAACTTCCGGCCGGGCACCCTCGAGAAGTGGGGGCTGGGCCCCGCGCAGCTCGAGGCTGCCAACCCCGACCTCGTGCTGTGCCGGATCTCCGCGTTCGGCCAGACCGGCCCGCTGTCGTCGCGGCCCGGCTTCGCCGCGGTCGCGGAGGCCTACGGCGGCCTGCGCGAGCTCGTCGGCGACCCCGACCGCCCGCCCGTGCGCGTGGGCGTCTCGATCGGCGACTCGATCGCCGGGATCTACGCCGCCTTCGGCGCCGTCATGGAGCTCTTCGCCCGCCAGAGCGCGCGCCTGGCCGGGCGGCGCCCGCCCCGGCTGGGCGACCGGGTGGTTGACGTCGCGCTCAACGAGTCCATCCTCTCCGTCATGGAGTCCCTGCTGCCGGACGCGGACGCCTACGGCACGCAGCGCACGCGCACCGGTGGCCGGATGGAGGGCATCGCCCCGTCGAACGCCTACGTGTGCGGCGACGGCCGCTCCGTCGTCATCGCCGGCAACGGCGACTCGATCTTCGCCCGCCTCATGGACCTCATCGGCCGGCCCGACCTGCGCGACGACCCAGCGCTCGCCGCCAACGACGAGCGCTGGCGCCGCCGCGAGGAGCTCGACGCCGCCATCGGCGAGTGGACGGCGGCGCGCCCGCAGGCGGACGTGCTCGCCGACCTCGCCGCCCGCGACATCCCCGCCGGGCCCATCTACACGGCCGCGGACATCGCGGCCGACGAGCAGTACGCCGCGCGCAACATGGTCCAGCGCCGGACCGCCTCCACCGGGAACGAGGAGCTCGAGGGCATCGCCTTCCCCGGCATCGTGCCGGTCTACGGCGGCCGGTCCGGTGAGATCGGCAGCCTGGGCCCCGAGCTGGGCGCGGACACCCGCGCCGTGCTGACCGAGGTGTGCGGCATGGACGCCGCGCAGCTGCAGCGGGTGCTCCCATGAGCCCCGCACCGGCGATCATCCGGGACGTCACGCTGCGCGACGGCCTCCAGCTGACCGGCAAGCCGCTGCCCGCGAGTGCCAAGGCGCAGCTGGCGCGCTCCCTGTTCGAACTGGGCTTCGAGGAGCTCGAGGTGGGCTCGCTGGCCCATCCGAAGGCGGTGCCCGCGGTGGCGAACACCCCGGAGGTCCTCGGGCTGCTGAGCGAGGCCGAGCGGGCGCGCAGCTGGGTGTGGGTCGCCACCGCCCGCCAGGTGGAGCGCGCCATCGACGCGGGGGCCACCCGCTTCCAGTTCTGCCTGTCCGCCTCCGACGCCCACAACCGCGCCAACGTCAACCGCACCGCCGAGCAGAGCATGGCCGAGCTGCCCCGCGCGCTCGAGCTCGCCGCGACAGTGGGCGGCCGCGTGCAGCTGTGCCTCGCCACGTCGTTCACCTGCCCGTTCGAGGGCCCGGTCGACCCGCAGCGCGTCCTCGACCTGGCGGGCGACCCGCGCGCCGCCGGCACACCGGACATCGTCATCGCCGACACCCTGGGCCAGGCGAGCCCCGCACAGGTGAGCGGCCTCATCGCCCGGGTGGCGGCGGAGACGCCGCAGCGGCGCATCGTGTTCCACGGCCACGACACATGGGGCCAGGGCACCGCCAACGCACTGGCCGCCGTGCAGGCGGGCGCAGGCGTCGTCGACGGGGCACTGGGCGGCCTGGGCGGCTGCCCGTTCGCCCCGGGAGCCAGCGGCAACACCGCCACCGAGGACCTCCTGTTCGCCCTGCGCCCCGACTGGCTGGACCCCGCGGGCTTCCACGCGGCGGTCGGGCTGGGTGCCGAGCTGACCGAGCGGCTGGACGAGCCCAACCGCTCGCGGGCCGCAGAGGGGGCACGCGCGCACGCACCGGCCTTCCCCTGGGCGCTGCCCGCACAGTAGGCCTGCGCTCGCGCGGCGCTGAGCGCGCATGGAATAATGGCACGGTCATGAATGAGAGCACCCGCACCCGCCAGGTCCGCCCCGTCGTCGAGAACGCCGACGGGACCACCTCGCGCACCCTCACGCGCGGCGGGCGGCCGCTGCTGAACTTCAAGTCCCCGCGGGTCTCCCAGCCCCGGCAGCACCTGGCGGACATGACGATGGACGAGAGGGTCGCCGCGGTCACGGAGCTGGGGCTGCCCGCCTTCCGCGCCAAGCAGCTCTCCACCCACTACTTCGTCCACCACACGACGGATCCGGACGCCATGACGGACCTGCCGCAGGATCGGCGCGCGGAGCTCGTCGAGCGCTTCTTCCCGCCCCTGCTCACCGAGGTCCGCCGCCAGCGCACCCCGAACGGGGACACGATCAAGTTCCTCTGGCGCCTGTTCGACGGTGCCCTCGTCGAATCCGTGCTCATGCGCTATCGCAACCGGATCACCCTGTGCGTGTCCTCGCAGTGCGGCTGCGGCATGAACTGCCCGTTCTGCGCGACGGGCCAGCAGGGGCTCACGCGCAACATGTCCACGGCGGAGATCGTCGAGCAGGTCATCCGCGCCAACCGCGTGATCGCCGCCGGCCAGCTCGCCCCGGACACGGAGGCGGACACCGACTATCTGGGCAATCCCGCCGCCGCGGTCGGCTCGGAGGCCGACGAGGAGCAGGGCGATGCCCCCAGCCCCGCCGGGAGCGCCGAGCGGGTGACGAACATCGTCTTCATGGGCATGGGCGAGCCGCTGGCCAACTACAAGCGCGTCATGGCCGCCGTCCGCCGCTTCACCGACCCCGCGCCCGGGGGCCTGGGCATGTCCGCCCGCCGCATCACCGTGTCCACGGTGGGGCTGGTGCCGGGCATCCGCAAGCTGGCGGCGGAGGAGCTGCCGGTCACGTTCGCGCTGAGCCTCCACGCCCCCGACGACGGGTTGCGCGACGAGATGATCCCCGTCAACACCCGCTGGAAGGCCGACGAGGCCATCGACGCGGCCTACGACTACTACCGGCAGACCGGGCGGCGCGTGAGCATCGAGTACGCGCTCATCAAGGACATGAACGACCACGCGTGGCGCGCGGAACTGCTGGCCAAGAAGCTCAACGCCCGCGGCCGCGGCTGGGTCCACGTCAACCCCATCCCGCTCAATCCCACCCCGGGCTCCGTCTGGACGGCCAGCGAGCCCGAGGTGGCGGCCGAGTTCGTGCGCCGGCTCGTCGCCGCCGGCGTGCCCACGACGATCCGCGACACCCGCGGGCAGGACATCGACGGGGCGTGCGGCCAGCTCGCCGCGGCCACCGAGGACGGCGCGCCCGCGCGCGCATGAGACCGCCGCGGGCAGCGGCGCACAGGAAACGAGGAGAGGCACGTGGTGGACCAGAACTTCCCCAGGATGTCGGGATGGAAGAACGGCTACGACCCTGCGCAGGTCGACAGCTTCTTCAAGCGGGCGCGCGAGTCGTTCGAGCGCCGCACCCCGCAGCCGGGCGACCTCGACGCGCGCGCGGTGCGCACCGTGGGCTTCAGCCTCGTGCGCAACGGCTACCACGTGGGCGTCGTCGATGCCGCGCTCGACCGCCTCGAGGACGCGCTGGCCAAGCGCTCGCGCGAGCTGCTCGTCGCCCAGTCCGGCGAGGACGCGTGGGTCAAGGAGCTCACCCGCGCCGCGAGCTCCCTGCGGGGCCGCCTCGTGCGCCCGGAGGGGGAGCGGTTCGCCACGGCCGACACCGGCGTCATCGGCTACGACATCACGGAGGTCGATGCGCTGCTCAACCGCATCAACGGCTACTTCTCCGAGGGCCGCGCCATGAGCGTCGACGAGGTGCGCCGGGCGCTGTTCAAGACCCGCAAGGGCCAGCGCGCCTACGACGAGGACCAGGTGGACGCGTTCATCGACCGCGTCGTCGAGGTCATGGCGAGCGTCGACTGATGGTGCCCCGGGAGCGGCGATGAGCGCCCAGCCGCACTGGTTCGCCCCGCCCGGGCGCTTGGGCGAGGGCCATCCGGGCACCCTCAACCCCGTCTACGAGCGCCTCGACCGCGCCATCATCGACGGCCGCGCCGACGAGCCGGCGCTCGCGGGCATCGGCCCGGACGGCGCGCGCGCCGAGCTCACCGTGGCGGAGGCGCTGGACCGGGTGGCGAAGATCGCCGGCGCCCTGCGCCTGCTGGCCGTGGGCCCGGGCGTGCCCGTGCGCATCGCGTCCGGCGTCGCCCCGCTGACCGCCGAGCTCGCGGCACTCGCGGTCCAGCGGATCGGCGGGACCGTGGTCTGGGGCGCCGGCGACGCTCCCGGGGCGCCGGCCGCCCCCGTCGTCATCGAGCCGGACGCAGAGGAGCCAGCCGGCGCCTCTGCGGCCGAGCGCGGCGTGCACAGCGCGTTCGCCAAGCCCCTGCGGCGCCTGCCCAGCCGGGTGGAGGGCACCCGCGTGCGCGATGAGCGCGACGGCGCCTCGCTCGACGCGCTCGTGCGCGACGGGCGGATCGAGCCGGCGGCGGTCGAGCCGCTGCCGGCCGATCAGGTCATCGAGATCGCCGCGGACGGCGCCCGCACGACCGCGCTGGAGGCCGCGCTCAGTTCGCGAACGCGTTGATGCCCGTGAGCGCGCGGCCCAGCGTGAGCTGGTGGACCTCGTGGGTGCCCTCGTAGGTGAGCACCGTCTCGAGGTTGACCGCGTGGCGCAGCGGCGAGTACTCGCTCGTGATCCCGGAGCCGCCGAACAGCGCGCGCAGGTCACGGCACACGTTGAGCGCGGTGTCCGCGTTCACCATCTTGCCCAGGCTGATCTGCTGGGGCGAGATGCCCTGCGGCGAGTCCTTGAGGCCGCCCAGGTGGGCCGCGAGCAGGGTGATCTGCGAGTACTGCCCGAACGCCTTCGCAAGCTTCTGCTGGCTGATCTGGAACGAGGAGATGGGCCGGTCGAACTGGATGCGGCTGCCGGTGTAGCGCAGGGCCTCGGTGAGCGCGTCGCGCGCCGCGCCCGTGACGCCGAAGACGATGCCGAAGCGCGCCTCGTTCAGGCACGACAGGGGGCCCTTGAGCCCCTCGGCCTTCGGCAGCATGGCCGAGGCCGGCAGGCGGACGTTGTCCAAGACGATCTCACCGGTGATCGAGGCGCGCAGCGAGATCTTGCGGTGCACCTCGGGCGTCTCCACTCCGGGGGTGTCGGTGGGCACGACGAAGCCGCGCACCACGGGGCGTCCGCGCTCGTCCGTGCCCTCCGTCTTCGCCCACACGATCGCCACGTCGGCGACCGGGGCGTTCGTGATCCACATCTTCGCGCCGTTGAGCACCCAGTCGTCCCCGTCGCGCTTGGCGTGCGTGCGCATGCCGGCGGGGTCGGAGCCCACATCGGGCTCGGTGAGGCCGAAACAGCCGAGCGCCCTGCCCTGGGCCATGCGGGGCAGCCACTCCTCCTTCTGCTCCTCGGAGCCCCAGTGGTGCAGCGCGAACATCGCCAGCGAGCCCTGGACGCTCACGAGCGAGCGCAGCCCGGAGTCGATCGCCTCGAGCTCGCGGCAGGCCAGGCCGTACTGGGTGGCGGTCGCCCCGCCGCAGCCGTAGCCGTCCAGGTGCATGCCGAGCACGCCCAGCTCGCCCAGGCCCTCCGCCAGCTCGCGGGCGGGGATGGTGCCCTCGAGGAACCAGTCGCCGATCTTCTCGCGCACGTTCTCGTCGAGCCACTTGCGGACGATGCCCGCCCACTCGAGGTCCTCCTTGTCGAAGACGGAGTCGATGCCGAGGATCTCGTCGGGGGTCTGCGTCTGTGCCATCACTGCCCTTTCAGCGGGGTTCGGGATGGGAGGACTTCACCGTCCTCCCAGAAACCGATGCGATCATCGGTGCTCGTGGACGTCCGTGATCTGAGTGTACTGGGGGCCACCGGCTCGGTCGGCAGGCAGGCCCTCGACGTGGCCCGGCGCAATCCGGGCCGCTTCCGCGTGCGCGGCCTCGCGGCCGGCTCCGATGCGGCCGGCCTCGCCGCGCTCGCCGTGGAATTCGGCGTGGAGGCGATCGCGCTGGCCGTCGGGAGCCGCGAGGTCGCCCGCGCCGCCCTCGCCCGCGCCGCCGCCGCGCAGAGTGTCCCCGACCCGGTGCGCGAGATCCTCGTGGGCCCGGACGCCGCGGCACAGCTGGCCGCGCGCCCGGCCGACATCGTGCTCAACGCCGTGACGGGCGCCGTGGGCCTGGGCGCCACCCTCGCGGCGCTCGACGCCGGCACCGACGTGGCCCTGGCGAACAAGGAGTCGCTCATCATCGGCGGCGAGCTCGTGCTCGCCGCCGCTCGCGCCACCGGGGCCCGGCTGCTGCCGGTGGACTCCGAGCACTCGGCGCTCTGGCAGTGCCTGCGGGCCGGTGCCCGCGGCGAGGTCGACCGGCTCGTCATCACCGCCTCCGGCGGCCCGTTCCGCGGCATGGACCGGGCGCAGCTCGAGGCCGTCACACCGGCCCAGGCGCTCGCCCACCCCACGTGGGACATGGGCGCCGTCATCACGACGAACTCCGCCACGCTCGTCAACAAGGGCCTCGAGGTCATCGAGGCCCACCTGCTGTTCGGCATCGCCTACGGTGACATCGACGTCGTCGTCCACCCCCAGAGCCAGATCCACTCGATGGTGCAGTTCCGCGACGGCGCGACGATCGCGCAGGTCTCCCCGCCGGACATGCGCCTGCCGATCGCCTACGCGCTCGGACTCGAGGAGCGCATCCCCGGCGCGGCACCGGCCAACGACTGGTCCGCAGCCCAGGAGTGGACGTTCGAGGCGGTCGACCACGCGGCATTCCCGGCGCTGGGCCTCGCGATCGCGGCGGGTCGGCGCGGCGGCACCGCGCCGGCCGCCTACAACGCGGCCAACGAGGTCCTCGTCGAGGCCTTCCACGCGGGCGCGGTGTCCTTCCCGCAGATCGCCGACGGCCTGGCCGCCGTCCTCACCCAGCACGCCGACGCGGAGGCGACCCGCGCCTCGGTGCTCGCCGCCGATGCGAGCGCCCGCGCGGCCGCAGCGGCCTGGGCGCGCACCGCCGATGAGAACGGGCGGGGCGCCGCATGACCGCAGCCCTCTTCATCCTCGGCATCGTCCTCATGCTCGTGGGCATCAGCGTGTCGATCGGCCTCCACGAGCTCGGCCACCTCGTGCCCGCCAAGCGGTTCGGGGTCAAGGTCACCCACTACATGATCGGCTTCGGCCCCACCCTCTTCTCGTTCCGGCGCGGGGAGACGGAGTACGGGATCAAGCTGCTGCCGCTGGGCGGCTACATCGCCATGCCGGGCATGTACCCGCCGCTCGAGGCGACCGAGGGCGGCCGGCCGCCCGCGCGCCGGCGCGCCCGGCTGTTCCAGCGCACCGTCGACGATGCCCGCGAGGTCTCGAACCAGGAGATCGGCCCGGGGGAGGAGGGCCGGACGTTCTATGCGCTCTCCGTGCCCAAGCGCCTCGTCGTCATGTTCGGCGGCCCGTGCGTCAACCTCGTCCTCGGCATCGTCATCATGGCCATCGTGCTGTTCGGATTCGGGGTGGCGAAGGGGCCGAGCACGACAGTCGCGACCGTCGTCGAGTGCGCGGTGCCCGCCTCCGAGGCGGCCGCGCGGCCGGCCGAGCAGAAGAATGAGTGCCAGCCGGGCGACCAGCAGACCCCCGCGTGGCAGGCCGGCCTGCGCCCGGGCGACACGATCGTCGCGCTCGACGGCCAGCGGATCTCCGACTGGGACCAGCTGTCCGCGCTCATCCGCACCGACGCCGGCAAGACCGTCCCCCTGACCATCGAGCGCGACGGTGCCGAGCAGTCGCTCGAGGTGCCCATCATCCGCACCGAGCGCCCGGTGACCGGCGCGGACGGCCAGCAGGAGACGAACGCCGACGGCAGCCCCAAGACCGCCCAGGCGGGCTTCCTGGGCATCGGCCCCACCCAGCTGCGCGAACCGCTGCCCGTGGCCGAGTTCCCCGGTCAGGTGGGCCAGATGATCGGCCAGACGTTCACCGCGCTCATCACGCTGCCCCAGAAGCTCGTCGGGGTGGGCCAGACCGCGTTCACGGACCGCGAGCGCGACCCCAACGGCCCCATCGGGATGGTGGGCGTGGGCCGCGTGGCCGGCGAGATCGCCTCGCAGTCGCAGTTCGACGTCGCGCAGAAGGCCCAGATCGGGCTGAGCCTGCTGGGCTCGCTCAACTTCTTCCTCTTCGCCTTCAACATGGTCCCCCTGCTCCCGCTGGACGGCGGGCACATCGCGGTGGGCCTCTACGAGGGCGCGCGCCGGCGGCTCAGCCTGCTGCGCGGGCGCGGGCCCACCGGGCCGTTCGACACCGCGAAGCTCCTGCCGCTGACCTACGTCGTCATCGGCGCCATGCTGTGCATGACGGCCCTGTTGGCCTACGTCGACATCGTCAAGCCCGTGAGCCTGTTCGGCTAGCGCGCGGGTGCCCGGCGGGCGATGCCCGGGAGGTCCCGGGTCCGCTCAGCCAATCCGCGGGCAGGAGAACTAGACTCGGGTCGATCCGGGGCCGCGCGCCCCGGGCGCCCACGACAGCGAAGGGAACGCCTCTGTGACCTCGGTCAACCTCGGCATGCCGGCCGCGCCGCCGCCCGTGCTCGCGCCCCGGCGCGCCACCCGCCAGATCCAGGTGGGCCGGGTGGGCGTCGGCTCGGACCACCCCGTGAGCGTGCAGTCGATGACGACGACGCCCACGACGGACATCAACGCGACGCTCCAGCAGATCGCGGAGCTCACCGCCGCCGGGTGCGACATCGTGCGCGTGGCCTGCCCGAGCGCCGACGACGCCGAGGCGCTGCCGGCCATCGCGCAGAAGTCCCAGATCCCCGTCATCGCCGACATCCACTTCCAGCCCAAGTACGTCTACGCGGCCATCGAGGCCGGCTGCGCGGGCGTGCGGGTCAACCCCGGCAACATCCGCAAGTTCGACGACCAGGTCAAGGAGATCGCGCGCACCGCCAAGGACGCGGGCGTCTCGATCCGGATCGGCGTCAACGCGGGCTCGCTGGACAAGCGCGTGATGGAGAAGTACGGCAAGGCCACCCCCGAGGCGCTCGTCGAGTCCGCCGTGTGGGAGGCCTCGCTGTTCGAGGAGCACGGCTTCCACGACTTCAAGATCTCCGTCAAGCACCACGATCCGGTCGTCATGGTGCAGGCCTACCAGCAGCTCGCCGCGCGCGGGGACTGGCCGCTGCACCTGGGCGTCACGGAGGCCGGCCCGGCCTTCCAGGGCACGATCAAGTCCGCGACCGCGTTCGGCACGCTGCTGAGCCAGGGCATCGGCGACACGATCCGCGTCTCCCTGTCCGCCCCGCCGGTCGAGGAGATCAAGGTCGGCCAGCAGATCCTCCAGTCGCTCAACCTCAAGCCGCGCAAGCTCGAGATCGTCTCCTGCCCCTCGTGCGGGCGCGCGCAGGTCGACGTCTACACCCTCGCCGAGCGCGTCACCTCGGGGCTCGAGGGCATGGAGGTGCCCCTGCGCGTGGCCGTCATGGGCTGCGTCGTCAACGGCCCCGGCGAGGCGCGGGAGGCCGACCTGGGAGTGGCCAGCGGCAACGGCAAGGGCCAGATCTTCGTCAAGGGCGAGGTCATCAAGACCGTCCCGGAGGCCCAGATCGTCGAGACCCTCATCGAGGAGGCCATGCGGATCGCCGAGGACTCCGACCAGCCGTCCGGCGCGCCCGAGGTCGTCGTCGGTTGAGCGCCCTGCGCCGGCTCGAGCACCGCCACACCCCGTGGCTCGAGGCGCGGATCGCGGCCGACCCCGCCCGCCACGCCTTCCTGGCCAGCCTGCTCGACACCGCGGGCACCGCCGCCGTGGCCCAGCCCTCCGGCACGCTCTTGGGCTACTTCCGCGGCGGCGACCCCGTCGCCGCCTACTGGATGGGCGGCAGCATCATCGCCCTCGAGCCCACCTGCGAGTCGAACGCCGCGGCCGCGGCGCACCTGAACGCGCGCGGGCGCGCCTCGTGCTCGCTCATCGGCGAGGCGCCGGCCGTGCTCGACCTCCACGAGCGCCTCGCCTGGGGCCGACCCCTGGGGGTGCGCCCGGAGCAGCCGCTGCTCCAGGCGCGCGCGGCGCCGGCGGTCGAGCCGGCCGAGGGGGTGCGCGTGGGCACGGTGGCAGACCTCGAGGAGACGTTCCCGGCCTCGGTCGCGATGTTCACCGAGGAGGTGGGCTTCTCGCCCATCGAGCACGGCGCGGCCGGCTACCGGTCGCGCGTGCGCTCGCTGCTCGCGGCCGGCAGCACCTACCTCATCACGGCCGCCCGCGGCCCCGACGGCGCGCCCGTGCGGCGCTGGCCGGCCCGGGACCGCGACGAGCAGGTGGTCTTCAAGGCCGATCTGGGCATCCGCTCGCCTGCGGCCGTGCAGGTCCAGGGCGTGTGGGTCCATCCGGACTTCCGCGGCGCCGGGCTCGGGGCCCGCGCCATGGCCGCGGTCACCGCGCACGTGCGCGAGCGCGTCAGCCCCGTGGTCACGCTCTACGTCAACGACTACAACGTCGCCGCCCGCAGGACCTACGCGCGCGCCGGCTACGAGCAGATCGGCACGTTCGCCACCGTCATGTACTGAGCCGTCCCACCGCCGGCCGGCCCCGCCGTCAGCCGTGCCCCGGCGTCAGCCGCGCCCGCGCAGCCGGTCGAGCTCGCGCCGGTCCTTCTTCGTCGGCCGCCCGGCGCCCTTGTCGCGGCGCGGAGCGGCCCCGCGCAGCGCGGGATCGGGCGGGGGAGTGCGGTCGATCCAGCAGGCCTGGGCCAGCGGCGCGGAGCCCCGGCCGGGCAGGAAGCCCTGCACCGTGAGGATCCGCTCGGCGCCGCTGCGGCGCACGCGCACCTCCTGGCCGATGCGCACCTTGGCGGCGGCCTTGACGCGCTCGCCGTCGATGCGGACGTGCCCGCTGCGGCAGGCCGCGGTGGCCGCGGAGCGGGTCTTGCAGATCCGGGTGGTCCACAGCCACACGTCGATGCGCTGGGAGCGCGCCCCGTCGAAGTCCGGTTCGAGCATTCTTGTGAGCCTACCCTGCTTAACGCCCGTTCATCATCTGCGGTTACGATTGCCTGCAAACTCCATGACCGTACTGTGCGCTCACCGAGGAAGGTGCGATGGCTGCGACGTCGAAGTCGACCAAGGGCTCGAAGAAGAAGGGCAAGAAGGGGAAGAAGGGGAAGAAGAAGGGCTTCGACCCGCAGTCCCTCATCAAGCCCGGGATCTACGCCGGCATCGGCATCGTCGCCCTGGCCATCCTCGTCGGCATCGCCATCTGGCTGCGCTCCACGGCGGGCGTGCAGGCGTTCATCGCCCGGTACCCCGGCGAGGCGCCGCTGCCGGAGGGCGCCCCCGTGGGCCTGCCGGGCTGGCTGGGCTGGCAGCACTTCCTCAACTTCTTCTTCATGCTGCTCATCATCCGCTCGGGCTTGCTCATCCTCACGACGCAGAAGCCCGACTCGTTCTGGACGCGCGACAACACGAAGCTCGTGAAGACCAAGGGCGATCCGGTCAAGATGAGCATGAACCACCTCATCCACTTCTCCTTCGACTTCCTGTGGGTCATCAACGGCATCGTGTTCTTCGTGCTGCTGTTCGCCACGGGCCAGTGGATGCGCATCGTGCCCACGACGTGGGAGGTCTTCCCGAATGCGCTGTCCGCGGCCATCCAGTACCTGTCGATGAACTGGCCCGCGGAGAACGGGTGGGTAAACTACAACTCGCTGCAGGTGCTCGCCTACTTCACGACCGTCTTCATCGCCGCGCCGCTCGCCATGATCTCCGGCTACCGCCTCTCGGAGATCTGGCCGATCAAGGGCGAGTTCAACAACGTGTTCTCCATTCGCATCGCCACCGTCATCCACGTGAGCGTCATGGTCTACTTCCTCGCGTTCACGTTCGTCCACGTCTTCCTCGTCTTCGCGACGAGCGTGGTCAACGGCCACGGGCTGTTCGGCAACCTCAGCCACACGTTCGGCGCCCAGGAGCACGCGCCGCTGCTGGGCTTCATCTGGTTCGCCGTGGCGATCGTGGCGATGGCCGCCGCGTGGGTGCTCATCCGCCCCGTCTTCATCGCCCCCGTCGCCGGCCGCTTCGGCAAGGTCACGACGCGCTGAGCCGCACCGCCCGCCGCGCCCGGTGCGCGGCGGGCGGTGCGGCTCAGCCCTCGGGGCCGGCCTCAGCCCTCGAACACGACGCTCGGCTTGGGCCGGGTGTCGACGCTGAGCCGGAAGACGTCCGGGCGCGCATAGTGCCCGGCCGGGTCGAAGTCGAAGGTGCGCCCCGGGCGCTGCGCGACATCGACCTCGGCGGTGAGGATCGCCTCCTCGTCGTAGACGGGCCCCGCGAGCGCCTGGCCGGCCGGGTCGAGGATGACGCTGCCGCCGCGGATGAGGTAGCCCGCCTCGTCGGGCTCGAGCGCGCTTGCGTAGTCATCGCCGTACGCGTCCGCGCGGATCGCCTGGGCGGCGCTGAGCACGAAGCACCGGCCCTCGAGGGCGATGTGGGACATCGTGTGCTGCCACGTGTCGCGGTCGTCCACGGTCGGGGCGCAGTAGAGTTCGACGCCCTGGGCGTACATGGCCTGGCGCAGCAGGGGCATGTAGTTCTCCCAGCAGATCACCGAGCCCAGCTTCCCGAAGCCCGTGTCGTTGACCGTCAGCGTCGAACCGTCGCCGAAGCCCCAGATCAGGCGCTCGGAACCCGTGGGCATGAGCTTGCGGTGGGTGCCGACGATGCCCGCGGCGGGATCGATGTGGACCGCGGTGCAGTACAGCGTGCCGCCGGAGCGCTCGATGATCCCGAGCACGGTGAACACGCCGTGGGCTGCCGAGGCCTCGGCGATCTGCGCGAGCTCGGGCCCGTCGAGGTCGACGGCGCCGGCGAAGTACCGGGCGAATTCGGCGCGGCCCTCCTCCGTGCGCGTGCCCACCGGCGCGCCGAAGCGCAGGCCCTTGGGATAGGTGCCCAGCAGCGCCTCGGGGAAGACCGCGAGCTTCGCGCCGCGTGCGGCGCAGTCGCCGATGAGGCCGGCGACCCTGGTCGCGGTGGCGGCCGGATCGAAGGGCACGGAACCGGTCTGGACGACGGCGACGGTGGTTGCTGGCATGGCGCTCCTTGTAGTCGGGTTGGCCCCACGGTAACCCCGCGCGCGGGTGATACGCTCGCTGACATCGCCCCCGCGCCCCCGTTTCCCGAGGAGACCCCTATGCCCCTGCGGATGTCGTCGCTGTTCGTGCGCACGCTCAAGGAAGACCCGGTCGATGCCGAGGTCAAGAGCCACAGGCTCCTCCACCGCGCCGGCTACATCCGCCGCTCGGCCCCCGGGATCTACACGTGGCTGCCGCTGGGCCTGGCCGTGCTGCGCCGCATCGAGGCGATCGTGCGCGAGGAGATCGAGGCCGCGGGCTCACAGGAGGTCCACTTCCCGGCGCTGCTGCCGGCGGACCCCTACGAGGAGTCCGGCCGGTGGGAGGCGTTCGGCGAGGGCCTCTTCCGGCTCCGCGACCGCAAGGAGGCGGACTACCTGCTCGCGCCCACCCACGAGGAGGTCTTCACCCTGCTCGTCAAGGACATGTACTCCTCGTACAAGGACCTGCCGCTCTCGCTGTTCCAGATCCAGACGAAGTACCGCGACGAGGCCAGGCCCCGCGCGGGGCTGCTGCGCGGCCGCGAGTTCATCATGAAGGACGCCTACTCCTTCGACATCGACGACGCCGGGCTCGACGCCTCCTACGAGACGATGCGGGAGGCCTACGTGCGCGTCTTCACGCGCCTGGGCCTGCCCTACGTCATGGTCGAGGCGACACCGGGCGCCATGGGCGGCTCCGGCACCCACGAGTTCCTCTACCCCTCCGAGGTGGGCGAGGACACCTACGTGCGCACCGCCGGCGGCTACGCCGCCAACGTCGAGGCCGTCACCACGGTGGTCCCGGAGGCCGTCGACGCCTCCGCGGTCCCCGCGGCCCACGTGGAGGACACGCCGGAGACCCCGACGATCGCCACGCTCGTCGACGCGGCCAACGCCCAGCAGCCGCGCTCCGACCGCCCGTGGACCGCGGCGGACACCCTGAAGAACGTCGTGTGCGCGGTCATCCACCCCGACGGCACCCGCGAGGTCGTCGTCATCGGCCTGCCGGGAGACCGCGAGGTCGACCTGGGCCGGGCGGCCGGCACCGGGATGCTCGGCGACGGCGAGGTCGACCTCGAGCCCGCCACCGAGGCCGACCTCGCGGCCCACCCCGGGCTGGTCCGCGGCTACATCGGGCCGGGCCTGAGCCTGGAGGCGCCCGTGCTCGGCGCGGACTCGGCCACCGGCCTGCGCTACCTCCTCGACCCCCGCGTCGTCGACGGCACGCGCTGGATCACCGGGGCCAACGAGCAGGGCCGGCACGTGTTCGACCTCGTCGCCGGGCGCGACTTCGCCGGTGACGGCTTCATCGAGGCCGCGCAGGTGCGCCCCGGCGACCCCGCCCCCGACGGCTCGGGCGAGCTCGAGCTGGCCCGGGGCGTGGAGATCGGCCAGATCTTCAAGCTCGGCCGCCGCTACGCCCAGAAGCTCGGGCTCTCCGTGCTCGACGAGAACGGCAAGTCCCAGGTCGTGACGATGGGCTCCTACGGCATCGGGGTGACCCGCGCCATGGCCTGCGTCGCGGAGGAGTACGCGGACGACAAGGGCCTCCTGTGGCCCATCAACCTCGCCCCGGCGGAGGTCCACATCGTCGCCACCGGCAAGCACCAGGACGTCTTCGACGCGGCCGAGGCGCTTGCCGCCGAACTCGAGGCGGCCGGGCACACCGTGCTGCTCGACGACCGCCCCAAGACCTCGCCCGGGGTGAAGTTCGGCGATGCCGAGCTGCTGGGCGTGCCCAACATCGTCGTCGTCGGCCGCGGCCTCGCCGACGGCCTCATCGAACTGCGCGACCGCCGCGCCGGCACGGCCGAGGAGCTGCCGGTGGGCGAGGCGGCGGCAGCAGCGTCCGCGCGGGTGCGCGAGCAGTACGCGGCGCTCGCCGCGCCGCAGGGCTGAGGGGCGCGGGCGCCGTGGCGTGGCTGAGTGCCGGGCCGGTGCCGCTGACCCTGGGCATCCTCGCGCTGCTCGTCCTCGCCGGCCTGCTGGCCGGCTGGATCGATGCGGTCGTGGGCGGCGGCGGCCTCATCCAGCTGCCGGTGCTGCTGCTCGTGCCCGGGATGAGCCCGATCCAGGCCCTCGCGACGAACAAGCTCGGCTCGATCGCCGGCACGGCGGCCTCTGCCACGACGTACCTGCGCAGGGTCGCCCCGGACAAGTCCGCCGCGCTGCCCGCGGCCGTCTGCGCGCTCGCCGGCGCGGTGCTCGGCGCGAAGCTCGCCAGCCTCGTGCCGGAGGCGGCCTTCCGCCCGCTCATCCTCGCCGTCCTCGTGGGCGTCGGCGCGTTCACACTGGCCAAGCCCGCCCTCGGGACCGAGGCCAGGCTGCGCTTCGGGGAGCACTCGAAGCGCCACCACGCGGTGGCGTGGCTGCTCGGCGGCGTCGTGGGGATCTACGACGGGGCGCTGGGCCCCGGCACGGGCTCGTTCCTCGTCATCGGGTTCGTCGCCCTGCTCGGCTTCGACTTCCTGCAGGCCTCGGCCACCGCGAAGATCGTCAACCTCGCCACGAACCTCGGGGCGCTGCTGTTCTTCGTCCCGGCCGGCCACGTCGTGTGGCAGGCGGGGCTCGCCGTCGCGGCGGGCAACGTCGCCGGCGGGGTCATCGGGGCCAAGACCGCCATCCGCTTCGGCAGCGGGTTCGTGCGCGCCGTCTTCATCTGCGTCCTCGCGATCCTCGTCCTCACCCTGGGCTGGCAGTGGATCGCGGGGCTCAGCCGAGGCGCTTGAGGGAGTGCGCGTCCACGCCGCGCACGCTCGCGCCGGCCAGGGCGCGGGCCACCCACAGCGAGCGCGCCGCGTCGCCGAGCGCGCGCTCGTTGCCGCCCTGGGCCGAGCGGAGGTACCAGAACATGTTCTGCAGCTCGCGCGCCACCGTGGCGCCCATCCCGGCGCCCGGTTCGATGTGCGCGTGCTGGCACAGGCTCGCCGCGAAGCCCCGCAGCCAGTTCGCCTGGCCCTCGGGGTCGCCGCCGGGCAGCTCGAAGAGCCGGTTCCACAGGATCGGCGCGACCATGTAGGCCGTGGGGCCCGTGAGGGGCTGCGGGTCGATGGCCTTCCACGTGGAGATCCCCGCGCGATCGGGGTTGCCCGCGAGGATGTTGTAGTAGTGCAGGTCCGCGTGCAGCAGCCAGCTCTCGGGCGACTGCGCGAGGTGCTCGGTCCACGCCCGGCCGGTGTCGAGGAGCTGCTCGTCGGCCGGGTCGGCGGCGGCGAAGCCGCGCAGGAGCTCGGCATCGGCCGGCAGCTTGCGCAGCCAGCCGGCGGCGATGTCCTGCACGCGCACGAAGCCGGGCGCGCCTGGCACCTTGAGCGCGAGCGCGAGCTGGCCCCAGATGGGCGCGACCTCGTCGAACGGCTCGCTCGAGAGGTTGACGCCGGTGCGCAGCCGCTCCTGCAGGGTGGCCCGGAAGTCCGCGTGCTGGGCGATGACCCGCACCGCCCCGTGGCCGTTCCAGCGCCGCAGCGCGGTGAGCACCTGGTCGTGGACGCGGGGATTGTCCGTGTTGGGGGCGGCGAACCGGATGATCGCCTGATAGCCCTCCTCGGTGAGGACGGGGATGACGAGGCTCTCCGCCCCCGCCCACGGGGCCCCGGGCACGGGGTCGAGGGTGACCTTCCAGCGGTCCATGAGCTCGAAGAGCATGTAGTCGAGGGCATCGGCCCACGCGCGGGCGCGGGGCTGGCCGATGATCTCCGCGGCGGCGTTGAATAGAGGTGCCGGAACCCTCACTGCTGCCCCTTCCCCGCGGTGTAGCGCAGCACCTGCGGGCTGCCGGCGGCCGCGCGGCCCCGCGCGCTGGCGTAGAGCGCCGCCCCGGCCAGGTACTTCGCATCGGCGGCGGCGAACAACGGCAGGCAGGCATCGGCCAGGGCCGTCTCGAGGCGCACGGCCAGAGCCCGCGCGGAGCGGACGTCGCTCACCTGCGCGGGCAGCTGCCACGCGGGGCGATCGCCCTGCACGGAGGCCCCGCGCAGGGCCAGCAGGCGGTTGCCGGCCATCGCGGCAACGGCCAGGGCGTTCACGCGCGCCCGCGCGGCCGCGCCGAACGCGCTCGCCGCGGGTGTGGCCACCGCGAGCCGCTCGTAGCCGTAGGAGGCCTGGAAGCAGGTACGCACCCAGTGCGCCAGGGGGTCGTCGGCCGCGGGCGCGGTCGCCGAGGCCGTGGGGGAGGCCGTCTGCGCGGCCGGGGCGACGAGGCCCTCGAGCCGGCGGCCGATCCGCTGCCCGGCGGCTCCGCTGAGCCCGAGCGCCGCGCCGATCGCGGCATCGGCGAGCACCGCGGTGAGGTCGCCGTGCAGGCTCTCATAGCCGTCGAGGACCGCCGCGGCGGCCCGCTGCAGGCCCTGTGCGGGGGTGTAGCGCTGGGCGACCGCGGAGGCGGAGGCGCTGGGCGCGGCGCCGGCGGTCCACACGGGGCCCACCGCGGCGCGCAGGCGCTCGATGCGGGAGCGCTCGGCGCCCTCGGGGCGGGTGGCCGCGAGGATCCGGGCGACGCCGTTGCGGACCTCGTCGGCGGGCTCGGGGCTCGCGTACTGGGGACCGCGGTCGATGCGCAGCCCGCAGCCGCCCAGGGCGCCCAGCCCGGCGAGGCCCGCGATGCCGAACGCTCCCAGGCGCAGCGCGGCGCGGCGGCCGTGGGGGACGGGCGGGGGATGGCTGGGCATGGGGCTCATCCTAGCGGCGTCCACTACGCTTGGGTGGCCAAGGCGCCGCCGGGCGCGGGGCAACGGGCCCCCGGGGCGGCCCGGACAGCGAGGAGGACGGATGTCGGCCGACGAGGACAGGGTCACCGAGGCGATCGAGGGCCCGCTGGGCGCCCACGGGATCCTCGTGGAGGAGGTGCGCGCGCTGGCCGCGGGCTCGCACCGCACGGTGCGGGTCGTCATCGACCTCGCCGGCGACACGGCGGAGCCGGTCTCACTCGAGACGATCGCGGAGGCCACCCGCATCGTCGGCGAGGCCACCGATGACCTCCCGCTGTTCAACGACCGTCCGTACACGCTCGAGGTGACCTCCCCGGGCGCCGACCGGCCGCTGACGCAGCCGCGGCACTTCGCCCGGGTCAAGGGCCGCACCCTTGCCGTGCGCACGGCCGCGGGCAAGCGCACGGGCGAGCTCGTCGCGGCGACCGGCGACCACATCGTGCTGCGCGACGGCGACGGTGCGCTGGCCGAGCTGCCCTATCGCGACATCGAGTCCGCCCAGGTGCAGCTGCGCTTCCGCTGAGCGGGCCGCGCGGGGGCGTGGACTATCCTTGTCACCTGCGCAACGACAACTGAATCGACGACAACTGAATCGACAGCGGGCCCGCGCGGCCCCCCGTCACGAAGGGCAGGGCAATGGACATCGACCTCAGCGCACTCCGGATGATCGAGCGGGAGCGCGAGATCCCGTTCGACACCCTCGTGGAGCTCATCGAGCAGGCGCTGCTCATCGCCTACCAGCGCACCGACGGGTACTACCCCGATGCCAGGGCCGAGCTCGACAAGAAGACGGGCAAGGCGACGATCTGGGCCGTCGAGTTCGACCGCGACGACAACCCGATCGGCGAGTTCGACGACACCCCCGAGGGCTTCGGCCGGATCGCCGCGATGACGGCCCGCAGCGTCATCCACCAGCGCCTGCGCGATGTGGAGGACGAATCCGTCTTCGGCACCTTCAAAGGCCGAGAGGGCGAGATCGCCTCCGGCACCGTCCAGCAGGGCCGCGACGCCCAGCTCGTCCAGGTCGACCTCGGCGATGTCGAGGCCGTGCTGCCGCCCCACGAGCAGGTGCCCGGCGAGGAGTACCCCCACGGCGCGCGGCTGCGCGTCTACATCACCGATGTGCACAAGGGGAATAAGGGACCGGCCGTCACCGTTTCCCGCTCGCACCCCAATTTCGTCCGCCGCCTCTTCGCGCACGAGGTGCCGGAGATCGCCGACGACCTCGTTGAGATCGTCGCGCTGGCGCGCGAAGCCGGCCACCGCACGAAGATGGCCGTGGCGGCCCGGCGGCCCGGGGTCAACGCGAAGGGCTCGTGCATCGGCGAGCTGGGCTCGCGGGTGCGCGCCGTGATGGCGGAGCTCGGCGAGGAGAAGATCGACATCGTCGACTACAGCGAGGACCCCGCGACGTTCATCGCCCACGCGCTGTCGCCGGCGCGCGTGTCGAAGGTCGAGGTGCTCGACGCGGATGCGAAGTCCGCCCGGGCCTTCGTGCCCACCGACCAGCTGTCGCTGGCCATCGGCAAGGAGGGCCAGAACGCGCGGCTGGCGGCGAAGCTCACGGGGTGGAAGATCGACATCGCGGGAGCCTGAGCGGGCGTGCTGTAGACTGGGGGACGTGGTCTGCGCCGATACTCCCGAACGGATGTGCATCGGCTGCAGGGGACGCGCCCCGGCGGGGCAGCTGCTGCGGCTGGTGAGCCAGCCCGGCAGCCCGCCCCACGTGCGCGTCGATCCGGACCGCTCGCTGCCCGGCAGGGGAGCGTCGATCCACCGCACCGAGCAGTGCTGGTCAGCAGCGCTGAAGAAGAACGCCTTCGCCCGCGCACTGCGGTCCCCCGGGATCCGCGTGCCGGACTGGGCGAGCATCGATCACGGAAAGTGGTTGTCGAAGATGGATACCCAGCAGTGAGTGCTCAGAGATGACACCCCTCGCATTCGGCTGTGAGCAGTGAGATGACTGTTCACTCACCATGAGGTTCCCTCCTGTGCGGAGGGAATCCGGACAGGAGAGAAGTGGCAAAGCCCCGTGTCCATGAGCTCGCGAAGGAGCTCGGCACCACCAGCAAGAACGTGCTGGAGAAACTGCAGGAGATGGGCGAGTTCGTCCGCTCCGCATCGTCGACGGTCGAAGCGCCCGTCGTGCGCAAGCTGAAGGAGGCCTACGGGCCCGCGGCCGGCGCCGACGCCAAGGCCGGCGGCGACAAGCCCGCCGCGCAGGCCGCGAAGCCCGCGGCGGCGAAGAAGCCGGCGGCCGGTGCCGGCGCGAAGCCGGGCCCCA
>NZ_WWEQ01000049.1 GCF_009857845.1 Brevibacterium rongguiense
CCCCAGCCGGGCGCGGAGCCGCACAGCGGCCCCGCGGCGGGGCGCGCGGCCGGCTCCGGGCCGCAGCACGGCGGGGCGGGCGCATGGTGATCCGCGATCCGCTGCTCGGGCAGCTGCTCAACGGCCGATACCGCGTCGACACCGTCGTGGCCCGCGGCGGCATGGCCATGGTCTACCGCGGCACGGACATGCTGCTGGAGTCGACCGTGGGCATCAAGGTCATGCACGGTCATCTGAGCGCCGATGAGACCTTCGTCGAGCGCTTCGAGCGGGAGGCGGAGAACGCCGCGCGCCTCGTGCACCCCAACCTCGTGGCCGTGCACGATCAGCAGCGCGACGGCGATGTCGTCTACCTCGTCATGGAGTACCTCGAGTCCGTGACGCTGCGCAAGGAGCTCAAGCACCGCGGGCGGCTCACCCCGCGCCAGGCGATCGTCGTGACCGACGCGATCCTCGCCGCCCTCGAGGTGGTCCACGGCGCGGACATGATCCACCGCGACCTCAAGCCGGACAACATCCTGCTGGGCGCCGACGGCCAGATCAAGCTCGCGGACTTCGGCCTGGCGCGCGCCGTGACATCGGCGACGACGACGAAGACGCTCATCGGCACGGTGGGCTACGTGGCCCCGGAGCTCGTCACGCGCACGGGCGCCGACCACCGCACGGACCTCTACACGCTGGGCATCATGCTCTACGAGATGCTCACCGGGCAGCTGCCCTACACGGACGAGGTGCCGATCCAGGTCGCCTACCGCCACGTCCACGACCGCGTGCCCCCGCCCTCGGCCGTGGTGCCCGGGCTCGATCCCGAGCTCGACGCGATCGTACTGTGGGCAACGGCCCGCGACCCGGAGGAGCGGCCCTCGGACGCCGCCGCGTTCCGCGCCGAGCTCGGCCGGCTGCGCGCGGAGCTGAGCACGGCCGCCCTCGACTTCGGGGCCGCCGCCGCAGAGCTGCCGGCCGCCGACGGCGCCCCAGTGCTCACGCCCACCGCGGGCCTCGAGCGGCCCACCGCCCAGCCGGTGGCCAAGGAGCGCAAGGCGCGCACCGACGAGATCCCGTTCGTCGGCGATGCCGAGGGCGCGCAGCCCGCGGCCGAGCCGGGCACCGCTGGCGCACCCGAGGATGCTGCGGCGGGGACCGAAGACGCAGCCGCCGGACTGCCCGCGGCCGCCTTCGCCGCCGAGACTGCGGCTGGAACCCGCGCCACCGAGGCCGGCGCCGTGACCGGGGAGCCGGCTCGCGCCACCGCCCCGGCGGGTGCGGCCGAGGACCACGACGGTGCGCGCGCGGGAGCGCTCGCGGCCAGCGCGCCGACGGCACAGGGTGCCACCCGGGCGCCCGCCTTGGGCGCGGGCGGTGGGCGGCGCCGGCGCACTGCGCGCAGGGCGCTGGGCATCACCGCGGCAACCGCGGTCGTCATGCTGGGCGGCTGGTCGGCCATCGCGCTGACCAACCCCGCCGATGGTGAGAGCACCGAGGCCCAGACGAGCACACCGCCGGCCAAGCCGCTCGTCCCGGCCGTGCAGGCGGGGACCGAGGCCAAGGCGGCGGAGCAGGCGCTGCGCTCCGCGGGCTTCGAGCCGGCGCTGGCCCAGGAGTACAGCGAGTCGGCGAAGGCCGGCACCGTCATCGGCACCGATCCCAAGGCCGGCACGGCGCTGCCCGAGCACTCGACCGTCCACGTGCGCGTGTCGAAGGGCGCCCAGCGCTTCGCGGTGCCCGATGTCACGGGCTCCTCGCTGGCCGACGCGAAGGCCGCGCTGGCCAAGGCGGGGCTCAAGGCCGGGGACGTGAAGTCCAAGCACTCCGCTTCCGTCGCGAAGGGCACCGTGATCGCGCAGGCCGACGATGCCGGGGCCAAGCTGCGCAAGGGCGCCGCGGTGGACCTCACCGTGTCGAAGGGCGAGGCGCCCGTCGAGATCCCGAACGTCAAGGGGTACGGGTACAAGACGGCGTTCGGCAAGCTCATCGGCGCCGGCTTCCGGGTCGCCCGCCAGGACGTCTACAGCGACACCGTGGCCAAGGGCAGCGTCGTCTCCCAGTACCCGGGTGCCGGGGCGGAGCGCAAGAAGGACGCGCTCGTCTTCCTCAAGGTCTCCAAGGGCAAGAAGCCGGAGAAGTCCGACGAGAAGAAGGCGGAGAAGTCCGCGGCCGCGAAGTCCGACGCGGCGAAGAAGAAGGCCGCGGACAAGCAGGCGGCAGACAAGAAGAAGGCCGCGAAGAAGTAGCCGGCGCCGGCCGGGCTGCCCGCGCTGCCCGCTCAGCGGGCGGCGAGTCCGGCCAGCGCCTCGGCCGCGTACTGCGCCTGCTCGCGGCTGACATCCAGGTGCGTGACGAGCCGCACGGTGTGCGGTCCCAGCACGGACACGCGCACACCGTGGCGCTCGGCGTCCCGGGCGAACGCCTGCGCGCCCCCGGCCGACCAGCGCTGTCCCAGCTCGACCACGACGATGTTCGTCGCCACCGCCGCGGGATCGACGGCCCCCGGCGCGGCCGAGGCAATCGCCTCGGCGATGAGTCGCGCGTGCGCGTGATCATCGGCCAGGCGGTCCGCGTTGTGCCGCAGCGCGAACAGGCCGCCGGCGGCGATGATGCCCGCCTGCCGCATGCCTCCCCCGTAGCGCTTGCGCAGGGTGCGCGCGGCGGCGATCGTCTCTGCGGACCCGGCGAGCACGCTGCCCACGGGCGCCCCCAGGCCCTTGGACAGGCAGATCGAGATCGTGTCAGCCACCTCACCGTAGACCGAGGGGGCCACGCCGGCGGCGGTCCACGCATTGGCCAGCCGGGCGCCGTCCAGGTGCACGGCCACGCCCTGCCGCGCGGTGGCGGCGCGCAGTTCGCGCAGCTCGGCGAGGTCGGCCACGGTGCCGCCCCAGAAGTTGTGGGTGTTCTCCACGCTCACGGTGGCCGTGGGCACGAGCATGGGCGAGCCGGGAGGGCTGAGCATGTCGAGTGCATCGGCCGCGCGGAACACCCCGCCGTCGGAGCGCCACGTGCGCGAGGTGATGCCGGCCAGCGCACCGTGTCCGCCGGACTCCGCGCGCAGGATGTGGGCGCGGGACTCGGCGAGCACCTCGGTCCCGGCCGGGGTGAGCGCGGCGATGCCGAGCATGTTGGCCATGGAGCCCGTGGGGCAGAACAGGCCGGCCTCGAGGCCCAGCAGCTCGGCCGTCTCCTCCTCGAGGGCGCTGACGGTGGGGTCCTCGCCGTAGACGTCGTCGCCCACGGGGGCGGCCGCCATCGCGGCGCGCATCTCCGCGCCGGGCCGGGTGACGGTGTCCGAGCGCAGGTCGATGCTGACCTCGGCTGCGGGCCGCTCGGCGCCATCGCGGGCCATGCCTGCCTCGGCTGCCGACTCCCCCGCGCCCGAGGCGCCGGCCGGCCGGGTGCCCATGCTCAGGCGCCGGCCGCTGACCGGTGGGCGCTGACGTACTCGGCGACCTGGAAGGCCATCTCGAGGGCCTGGTCGTGGTTGAGGCGGGGGTCGACGAGGGTCTCGTAGCGCTCCTCGAGGCCCGCCTCGTCGATCTGCGCACCGCCGCCCAGGATCTCCGTGACGTCGTCGCCGGTGAGCTCGATGTGCAGCCCGCCGGGCACGGTGCCCGCGTCGTAGTGGGCCTCGAAGAACCCGGAGACCTCGGCCATGATGTCCTCGAAGCGGCGGGTCTTGTAGCCCGATGACGAGGTGATCGTGTTCCCGTGCATGGGATCGCACACCCAGGTGACGTGCGGGAGGCGGTCGCCGATCCCCTGCAGCAGCTGGGGCAGCCGTTCGCGGATGACGCCGGCGCCCATCCGGGTGATGAACGTCAGGCGCCCCGGCTCGGCGTCCGGGTCGAGCCTCTCGGCCAGTGCCAGCGCGTCGTCCGCGGTGGCGGTGGGTCCGAGCTTCACGCCGATCGGGTTGCGCACGCGGGACAGGAAGTCCACGTGGGCGGAGTCGAGCTGGCGGGTGCGCTCGCCGATCCACAGGAAATGCCCGGAGACGTCGTAAGGGTCGCCGGTGCGCGAGTCGATGCGGGTCAGGGCGCGCTCGTATTCGAGCAGCAGCGCCTCGTGGGCGGCGAAGAACTCGACGGAGTTGAGCGCCTCGAAGTCCGCCCCGCAGGCCTCCATGAACCGCAGCGCGCGGTCGATCTCCGCCGCCGTGGCCTCGTAGCGCTGGTAGCCCTCGTTGGCGGTGAGGAAGCCGCGGTTCCAGTCGTGGACGAGGCGCAGGTCCGCGAAGCCGCCGGTGGTGAACGCCCGGATGAGGTTGAGCGTCGAGGCGGAGACGTTGTAGGCGGTGAGCATGCGCTGCGGGTCGTTACGGCGGGCCTCGGGGGTGAACTCGTGGCTGTTGACGATGTCGCCGCGGAAGCTCGGCAGCGTGACGCCCTCGCGGGTCTCGAGGTCCGAGGAGCGCGGCTTGGCGAACTGCCCGGCCATCCGGCCGATCTTCACGACCGGCAGCGAGCCGCCGTAGGTGAGCACCGCGGCCATCTGCAGGACGGTCTGGACGCGGCGGCGGATCTTGTCCGCGGTGGCGCCGCTGAACGACTCGGCGCAGTCGCCGCCGGCCAGCACGAACGCCTCACCGCGGGAGGCGGCGGCGATCCGGTCCTTCAGGCGGTCGGCCTCGCCGGCGAAGATGAGCGGCGGCTGGGCGCCGAGCGACTGGCGCGCGGCCTCGAGCTCCGCGGCATCCTCATAGGCCGGCTGCTGCTGGGGGCTCAGCGAGCGCCAGGCATCGAGCCCGGCGATCGTCTCCGCGCTCGCGTGCGCGCTCCCGGCCGACTGGTAGATGCTGCTGATCTTCTTCACTGCTCTTCTTCACTCCGGTTGGGTCCGCGGCGCGGCGCCGGGGGGCAGCGCGCTGGCCGCACGGGTCATGGGGCTGAGACGATCGTACGGTGCGCAGCACGCGACCGCCGCGGAGTCTCAGGACTGGCCGGCCTCGCCCTCGAAATCCTCCGGCGAGACGTGGTCGAGGAACTCGCGGAACTGCGCGACCTCTTCCTCGTCGGCCTCGGGGGCCTCGATGCCGGCCTCCTCGATGAGCTCCTCCGTCGTATAGACGGGGCAGTCGGCGATGAGCGCCAGCGCCAGGGCGTCCGAGGGGCGCGCGGAGATGGCCTTGCCGTTCTCGGTGCGCAGCTCGGCGTAGTAGATGTGCTGCTCGCGGCCGGTGATGACGACTTCCTTGAGCTCATCGTCGTAGGCGGCGATGATGTCGGCCATGAGGTTGTGGCTGAGCGGGCGCGGCGGCTCCAGGCCCCGCTGGGCGATGCCGATCGCGTTCGCCTCCCCCGAGCCGATCCAGATGGGCAGGAAGCGCGGCTGGTAGACCGCCTTGAGCAGCACGATGGGCTGGTTGGCCGGCAGCTCGATGCGGATTCCGACGACTTCGAGTTCGACTGGCATTGAGCGTCGCTCAGGCCGTCCGGGGCCGCTGCTGGAAGATCATGCGGAACTTGCCGATCTGCACGTCCGCCCCGTTCTGCAGCTCGATCGAGTCGATGAGCTGCCGGCCCACGTAGGTGCCGTTGAGCGAGCCGGTGTCGCGCAGCGTGAAGCCGGCGGGCGTCCGGACGAATTCCGCGTGCTTGCGCGAGACGGTGACGTCGTCCAGGAAGATGTCCGCGTTGGGGCTGCGGCCCACCGTGACGACGTCCGTGTCGAGGAGGATCTGCGCACCGGCGTCCGGCCCGGAGACCACGACGAGCAGCGCATCGGAATCGTGGAGGTTGTTGAGGTCCGGCACGGGGTGGATCTCACCGGTGCGCGGATCGAGGATGCCCTGGTAGCCCTGCTGCGATCCCTGCTGGCCGGCCTGCTCATCGGACGCGCCCGGGACCTGCGGGTTCACGCTGGTCCCCGGCTGGGCGGGGTTGCCCTGCGGCGGGGTGTCGTGCTGCGCGCCGAACCCCGACTGCTGGCCGCCCCACGGATTCGCGGGCTGATCGCCGGTGTCGGAGGGCCGGTCCCAGGAGCCCTGCTGGGCGGGCTGATCCCAGCCCTGCTGGGCCGACTGGCCCCAGGAGCCCTGCTGCTGCGCGGACTGCCCCCACCCCTGTTCGGCGGGCTGGTCAGAGGGCGCGGACTGCTGCGGGGCCTGCGGAGCGGGCTGCGCCCACCTCTGCTGCTGCGCTTCCTGCTGCTGGGCGTTGTTCTGGTCCCAGCCGCCCTGCTGGGCGTTGTTCTGGTCCCAGCCGCCCTGCTGCGAGCCCTGCCTGGCGGGCCGTCCCCACCCCTGGTCGCCGGAGCCGGCATTCTGGTCGTAGGGGGCCTGCTGGCCGGGCCCCTCGGGAGCGGACTGGTTCCAGCCCTGGGACGCTCCCTGGTCCCAGCCCTGCTGCTGCGGGGCCTGGTCCCAGGAGCCCTGGGGATTCTGGGCGCCGGACTGGGCGTCGGCAGACTGGCCCGCGAAGGGGAACGTGTGCGGGCGCGCGGCCTGCTCGGCGTTCTCCCAGGGGTTCTGGCTGTTGGGGTTGTGCGGCTGCGACATCACGCGCCTCCGGTTCCGACTTCGGCGGAGTAGGCATCCGCGTCCAGCAGGTCGTCGATCCCGCTCTGGGCGGCCAGGCGGACGGTGAAGAGCCAGCCGGCGCCGTAGGGATCGGTGTTGATGGTCTCCGGAGCGGAGTCCAGGTCTTCGTTGATGCTCACGATCTCGCCGCTGATCGGGGCGATGATGTCGGAGACGCTCTTCGTGCTCTCCACCTCGCCGCACTCGTCGCCGGCGGAGACGGCGTCGCCCACCGCGGGGAGGTCGACGTAGACGACATCGCCAAGCGAGTCCTGCGCGAAATCGGTGATCCCGACGCGCACGACATCGGCATCGCCGGTGCTCGCGACCCACTCGTGGTCACTCGAGTACCGGAGCGAGGCCGGGTAGTCCAGCGTGGCCATGTCATCTCCTCATACGTTCGTGTCACACAAGCATAACGTCTCACCTCGGCAAAGTGTCGTTCGCATGACAGCTTTGTCATGCCGCTGACGTGAGCCGAGGTGGTGACGCCGCTCGTCGCGTGCACGGTGGTGGTGCGGGGTGCTCCGAGGGTACCACCCGAGGCGAGGCTCACCGGCGTTCGCGGGGCGCGTTTTGAGGCGCACGTCACGCCGCGCGGTGGGTGCACCGTGCGTCCGACGTGCGCGTCGGCGCCCCGAGGTTTCCAGCGATCCTCCGGCCGGCCAACCGGTTTTGCCTCCCGTCGCCGCTCGGGATAGAGTGATCCAGGTTCGCGGCGCTGGTGCGACGCGACCGCGGGCTGTGGCGCAGCTTG
The DNA here is from genome assembly GCF_009857845.1 of Brevibacterium rongguiense. Lineage (GTDB taxonomy): Bacteria > Actinomycetota > Actinomycetes > Actinomycetales > Brevibacteriaceae > Brevibacterium > Brevibacterium rongguiense. Next base: position 7,269 of record NZ_WWEQ01000049.1, read on the forward strand.
GTAGCGCACTTGACTGGGGGTCAAGGGGTTTACCCCGCTCTGGTCGGCCCGAACAACTGAAAATCCATGCCACGGGCTGTGGCGCAGCTTGGTAGCGCACCTGACTGGGGGTCAGGGGGTCGCAGGTTCAAATCCTGTCAGCCCGACGTAAAAGCCCGGGTGAGAGTAGGTTTCTCACCGGGGCTTCTGCATGTCCGAGGGTGGTTTTCGGTGGTCCCCCTCTGGTCCCCCCGGTGTCGCGCCGGGCGGGCGCCTGTGGACAGCGAGACCGCCTCGACCCGCTCCCCTGTGGATAAGGGGACCAAAAGGGAACCAGAACGACTGCGAGGCTGCTCGCGCGGACGCGGGCGCACATCACAGGCCCCTGGCCGAGGGGCCGCTGCGCCGGGCCTGCTTGCGCTGTCCGGCGGCGGAGAGGAAGGCGTTGGCCTGCTCGGCTGCTGAGGCGAGATGCCGGTCGTCGGGGTGGAGGTAGCCGCGGGTAGTTTCCATCGACGCGTGGCCGAGGATGTCTTGCAGTACGTGCAGTGGGACGCCGGCGTCGGCCATCCAGGTTGCTCCGGTGTGGCGCAGGCCGTGCCGGGTGAGGTCGGGCAGGCCGAGCTTCGCGACGATGCTGTCCCAGTTGGTGGCGTCGCGGACGGTCGCGGTGGTGAGGTAGCCGCCCTTCGGGCCGACGAGGAGTTGGTCTTCGGGTTCCTTGCCTTCGGTGAGGCGTTCCAGGACGGGGCGGAGCGGTTCGAGGATCGGCACCCGGCGTTCTTTTCGACTCTTGGTCGGCTTGGTGACCAGGCCGCCCTTGCCGGGGAAGACCTGCCTGCGGATCACAACGAGGTTCTTGGCGAAGTCCACGTCTCCGACCTGCAACCCGGACACTTCCGAGGATCGCGCGGCCAGTAGCGCGGCGAGCATCACGAAGTCGCTGTAGGACTGGTGGACCTTGCCGCAGGCCTTTGCGAGCCGGTTGAGGGTCTTCATGTCTGGGATCGCGTGCGCCCGCGGGGAGGATTGTTCGGCGGACTGGCCGCGGAAGGCGTTGCGGTTCAGGCTCCGCTTGGCGCGGTTCTTCGCGGGGTTGATCTGGATCAGCCCGTCCCGGACCGCTTCATCGAGCACGCGGACCAGCGGCGCGATGGTGTTCTTGATGGTCGACGCGCCGTGCCGCTTCTCCCACTCGTCGATGGTGCGGTCGATGATCCCGGCGGTGATCTGGGTGACGGGCAGATGCCCGAGCGCGGGCAGCACCCGCAGTTTCAGCCCGTACCCGTAGGTCTCGCCTGTTGAGGTCGGGTCCAGGCCCCGCGCCCACCGGTCGCCAATTGAGGTGACGAACTCCAACAGGGTCATCGACACGTCCATGCCCTTGGTCGATGAGTTGCGGAGCTGGTCGAAGAAGGCGTGCGCTGCGGCCTCGTCGGGCACGATCTCCGACCGGGTGATACGCCGTTTGGTGGTCGGGTCGGTCCACCGGGCTCGGGCGCGGATGCCGTAGGAACGACGCTCCATGTCCGTGGACAGCTTCACCCCGATCGGCGGCACATGCTTAGGCGCAGCGGTCGGCTGGGGCTCAGCTCTCCGCGGCATGGTCGTGTTCGAGCTCGGCGAGCCAGCGGTCCACCGCATCGAGCCGGTACCGGGCGATCCCGCCGAGGCGCAGGAACGGCGGTCCGGTCCCGGCCGAGCGCCACCGTGACAGCGTGGACTCCGAGACCTTCAAGTACGCCGCGACCTCGCGGCTGTGCATCAGGGGTGACACCACGAGTGGTCCGTTGTCGCTCATGACATTTCTCCGGTGTCGGGGTCGAGGTCGCGGTAGAACGCTTCCTCGCCCTCGCGTCGGGCGGCGACGTCGGCCATGACGAACTCCACGAACTCGGCGTCGCGGTCGATGATCGGCACGTCCTCGATCGGCTCTGCGGGTTCCTCACCAGGCCAGACGGTCTGCCTGGTCGGCCGGTCGTGATCGAGCTTCGTGCCCGACGCGGCAACCCATTCGCGGAGCCGCTGGCGAGCGTCAGCGAAGTCGCGGTGCCAGCTGAGCGGGGCGGACCCGTTCTGGTCGGGGTCGTAGGCGCAGAGCCAGTGCAGATGTAGAGCGGACAGTTCCCACAGCAGCTCGGGGTGCGTGTACCAGGCCGGCGGGATGACAGAGGCGGGAACCCCGTAGGTGTGCCGGAGCCAGTTGACCCATGCGTTGAGCTCCAGCCACTCGACCTCGGCGTCGTCGGCGTTCAGCAGATTCCAGTTGATCGGGTGCGGGGGCTCGGCGATCAGCGGGTCGTCATAGCCCTCATCCGTCTCGTCCGGGTCCGGGTCCGGAACGTTACTCGCGGTCACGTCATCGGTGGCGTCGGACATGCTGTGCTCTTGTCTGCTAACGCGAGCGGTCATCGCGGCTCGCTATGGCAGCGAGGTGAGCCACGAGGCGACTGGCGCGTGCTCAGTCAGTGCGGCGCAGCAGAGCCTCAATCTCGGCGCGGTCGGCGGTGAGCTGGGCGGCGTCGGGGCGCTTGGGCCACGGGTGCAGGTCGGTGACGATCGGTGGTGCGGAGCGCAGCAGCACGATCCCGGTTCCGAACGGGAGCCGGCGGATACGGTCGGGCGGGAAGATCGGCACCCGCCGGACGGACCTCTGGTTGGAGCGGGTGCCGTGATCGCCCAGGGTCACGGAGTCGGTGTACTCGTCGCGTTCCCCGACGAGCGCGGACAGGTCTTGCAAGTCGCGGCTGTTGGATGCGCCGCCGAGGATCACCTTGACGATCGAGGCGTCCCAGATCGCGCCCGCCTGGTGCTCGTTCCACTTGTCCCTGGCTTGGGCGAGGCTCTGCAGCACCGGCATCGTCGTGATGCCCGACCCGCCCCCTTCCGCCATCAGTGTCGGAAGCGATGGCAGTGGCGACAGGTTGGCTATCTCGTCCAGTGCCAGCAGCAAGGGCGGATCGAGCCTGGCGCCGGGCGAGCGTGCGGCGAGCCGGCGGGCGGTCTCGATGAGGTCTTCCACGAGCGCGGCCACCAGCGCAGCAGATGCGCCGGCCCCTGAACCAGTAGCCAGCAAGAACAGGGTGCCCTTGTTCTGGATGAACTGCTCGGGCTCGAAGCCCTCGCCGGGGCCGGGCGAGACGGCATCAAGCACCCGCGGGTCGGCCAGCGAGCCAAGCGCCAGGGAGACGCCCTGCCAGATGGAGTCCCGGGTGCGCGGGTCGGAGTCGATCATCGCCTCCAACGACTCCGCCCACCCCGTCGCCGCCAGCGGAGAACTGGTCAAGATCGCCACCGCATCGGCGGCCGCGGTCGGGTCGAGGGTCCACCGGAACAGCTCGGCCGGCGGCCGGTTGTCGATCGCCGCTGCGTGCAGCAGCGATTGCAGGGCGGCCCGTGTCTTGCCCTCCCAGAACCCGCCACCATCGACTCCGCCGGCGGACAGCCCGGTGCCGGCGGCGAGCCCGGTAGCGCGGATCATCGCCGTCTGCGGCGACTGGCACCCACGGATCGGCGACCACCGCATCCCCGCCGGCAGACCCTCCGCCAAGTGTTGGGGGTCGAAGATCGCGACTGGCCCGATCCGACGCCGGGCGAGCATCGTCGCGGTCAGGTTGTCCGGCCGGGTGCTCGTGGCCACGACTGCACCGGGAGCGTCGAGGATCGCGGGGATCACCAGATGCAGGCCTTTGCCGCTTCGGGGCGGTCCGATGACCATGATCGAGTCCTCCACACTCGCCCACACGCCCGCGCCCTTGGAGACACCCAGCCGGTAGCCCACGTCCTGCGGACGCGGGCTGTCCAGACCGGGCCGGAGGCTCCCCGCCCGGCGCAGCAGCGCCTTCTCAGACGCGGCAGTGTTGACCTCCGAGCGAGTAGCGATGCCGGCCATCCGACGCGGGTCCTGCTCGACCTGGTGGGTGTGCCGGTGCAGCCGCGACCAGGTCCAGAGCCCGCCGGTGACGAGGCTGGCGAGCAGCAGGCTCGCGACGATCCAGTAGACGACCGGGCTCAGACCGGGCGCGCCGAGGGCTGCCGCGGGGTCTCCGGGGTCGAACAGCACCCCGATCCCGGAGGCAGGCCCGCCGGTCGGCTGGCTCGTGCCCGTGATCCATGCCGCGACCAATCCGGCGCCACGGAGCATAAGTGCGATGCCGAACAGCATCATCAGCCCGATGATGGCCGCGTTGGTCAGTTCGTCTCCAAAGGAGCCGGTCTGCCGCCCCTGACCGTTCACGGCGCCACCCGTTGGACGACGACCGTGCCGGAGACGCGTCCGAGCAGCAGCACCTCCACGACGCCGCCCGAGGTGTCCGCGCTGAGCTGTGCGGCGTCGATGAGGGCGCGAGCGGCGCCGGTCCCGGCGGCGTCAGTGTGCCCGGTGATGGCGGCGACGGCCACATCCTCACCCGGCACGAAGCCATCGCCCTCGACAGTGAGGAACACCGGAAGCGGTGCTGGATTCTCGGCCTCGGGCTTCGGCTGGGTTGCTCGGCGACGGCGGGGAGCGATGATGTCGGTGAAGCTCGTGCCGTCCGCCTCGCGGACCTCGACCCGCACCGCTGTCGTCCGGTCGTTGGTGGCGCGGTCGATGATCTGCCCGAACGAAGATCGCCGCCACGGCGGCGCGAACGGCTCTGGGGCCAGCTGCTTGCCGTCGATGGTGACGGCGACCGCGCCGTCCTCGCGCACGTCAAGCACGACGAGCGGGATGGACACCGGGACTGATTCGGGCTCGGGTTTCCTCATGGCGGCGAGGTGAGCCAGAAGGCTCCTGACGCCGCACGTTCAGGATTCGTGTGAGGCACCTGTCTCCATTGCTACGAGTTCATCTGGGCATTTCATAGGTGGAAGGTGCGCCCACGCCGCAGGATTACTAGGTTCGTCGCGCCTCGAAGATCGCCTGACAAGACTTCGGAATTCTCGAAGGTTTCGGTGTAATCTCGATGTATGGGCAGGATTCCTGAACAGGTGGGTCGATGGTGCTGAGGCCAGTGCCGAGCTTGCTGGCGACGCCGCTCGTGGCGTCGCCGCTGGATGCTGACGATTTCGAGCAGGAACTGATCGACCAGTACGCTCTGGCGCAGGCTGCGGCGGGGATCTCGGACGGCTACATCACCAGTTCCCGGTCGGTCGTGTTCGACTTCGCCCAGTCGTTGTCCGGGCCGATCTGGTCTGCGGGCTACGCCGACGGCGACAACTTCCTCGCCGAGCAGCGTCGCCTGGGGCGAGCTCAGTCGACTCGGGCGAGCAAGGCGGGCATGATCGCCCAGTTCTATGACTTCCTGATCGCCCGCTATCTCGGCGAGATTCGCGCCGCGACCGGGATCGTGGTCGAGCAGCCGATCGACGAGTGGAACCGGCCCTCCGGGGTCTCGTTGGGCAAGGTGCGGGTGCCGCCCTCGGATGCCGAGGTCGCCGAGTTCTTCGAGTGTTGGCGTCTGTCGATCGCGGATGCCCGGAAGTACCTGCCTGCCGCTAGGGATTACTTCGCCGCGTCGCTCTGGCGCAGGGTCGGGCTGCGGATCAGTGAGTCGGTGATGCTCGACATTCGGGATTGGCGGCCAGACCTCGGGCAGATCGGCAAGTTGCACGTCCGATTCGGGAAAGGCTCACGCGGCCGCGGTTACAAGCCCCGCCTGATCCCCGCGATCAATGGCGCAGCCGAGTTGATCGACTGGTGGCTTGCCGAAGTCCGCCCCCTGTTCGGGTCGGATTGGAGCAACCCGGATGCGCCGATGCTGCCGAGCGAACGCATCGACCGCAACCTGGATCGTCCGTTGCGGGTCGGCCCGAACGCGTTGCGTCGCGCTCTGGCCGATGAGACTGAGAAGTGGCTGCCGGCGTGGGCGGGGCGCATGACGCCGCATGTCCTCCGGCACTACTGCGCCTCCTCGCTCTACGGGGCCGGGATGGACTTGAAGGCGCTCCAAGAACTGCTCGGCCACAACTGGCTCTCGACCACGAGCCAGTACATCCACGTTCGTGGCGAGCACATCGAGAATGCTTGGCTGCAGGCCAACGCCCGTATCGAGCAACGCTTGGGAGGAGACGACTGACATGCTCTGGAACCTGCGATTGAAAGCCGCCGAGCGCGGCATCTGGAAGTCTGCCGAGCTGCGGCGGATGCTCGCCGACGCCGGTCTGGAACTCAGCCTCGGCAAGATGTCGGCGCTCTGGACGGGCAACCCCACCACGATCCGCCTCGATGACCTCGACGTGATCTGCCACGTCCTGTCCTGCGAGCCGAGCGACCTGCTCGTCCGTGAACCCGACAAGGTACTCGCCCGCAAGCCCGCCAAAGAGATGATCGCCGGGGCCTCCGACACTCCGCCAATCGTCCGGCCGCGGCCAGGGAACCCGCGCTCGACGCCACCGCTATGAGCACAGCGCCGGGGATCGGTTCCCGCTATCGGCCTCCGCGTACCTGCTTCTCCTGCGGCGTGAACCGGGCGGCATGGACATGGCCCCGCGTCGAGTATTGCTACGACTGCATGCCCGGCGGCCCGTTCACCCCTCCGCCCTGCGAGCGATGCGGCTCGAGTTCGTACTTCAGCCAGGGCCTGTGCGAACGCTGCCACCCCGGAAGCCCCGGCTACCTCGGCTCCTGCAAGGACTGCCTCGCCTGGGGCGTCTACCGTCGTCACAACTGGCGCTGCTGGGCCTGCCGATGGTGGTTCGGGCACTACCCGGTCGGCGACTGCACCTACTGCGGACGGCACGCCCCGATCGGCGTGCAAGGAGCATGTCGGCTCTGTCTCGAATCCGCCCGCCGGGTCGCCGAGCCCGGACAGGCACCCGATCTCGCAGTCCTCGCTCGCATCGGGCAACAGCTCTTCTTCGCGAACCTGCCCGCGCCCCGCAAGCCCAAACGATCGAGTTCGGGGGTTCGGGCGCTCCGCAGGGCTCTCGCAGCGCAGCTCGACCGGCAGGCGGAGTGGGGTCAGCCCGAGCTGTTCCACATCGACCCGGATCCAGAGTTGCTGCGGCAGGCGACGACGGCCGGAGCACGGGATTGGACCTATATGACCGACACGATCGTGTTCGCGCACGCGGAGAAGTTCGGCTGGTCCGAGCGCCAGACGAACCAGGTCCGCCGCTCGTTGAAGATGATCCAGCTGATCCGGCCGGACGGCGCCACCCAGGTCCGGGCCAGCGAGGTCTTACGGCTGAGCGGCTACGACACCAACACGAACCGGGTCTCCACTCTCGATGTTCTCGCCGAGGCCGGCTTCCTCATCGACGACCGGGTGCCGACGATCGTCACCTACTTCGAGTCGAAAACCGAGGGGCTCCCGCAGGCGATGATCGACCAGCTCGTCGTCTGGTTCGAGATCATGCGCCACGGCTCTCACACTCCGCCCCGCCGCAAACCCCGCGATGATCACACCACCCGCACGCTGATCCTCGGCCTTGCGCCTATTCTCCACGCCTGGGCCGGCGCCGGCGTCGAATCCCTCGCGCAGATCAACACGCGCATGGTCTCTCAGGTGATGCCCGACGAGCCGAGCCAACGACACTGGGCCGACCGCGGACTCCGCTCGGTGTTCTCCATCCTCAAAGCCCGCAAGCTCATCTTCACCAACCCGATGAAAGACCTACCGACGGTGAGCGTCCGGCAGACGATCCCGATGCCCCTCGACCCAGCTGTGATCCGCGCCGCGCTGAACCACCCCGACCCGGCCACGGCGCTCGGCGTCGCGATCGTCGCGTTCCACGCCCTGACCAACGGGCAGACCCGCGCGATCCAGCTCACCGACATCGTCGACGGCCGCCTCACTCTGCCTGACGGCCGGACCATTCCGCTCGCTGAGCCAGTCAAAGTGCGTCTCGCTGCCTGGCTTGACCACCGGGCCGCGAGGTGGCCGCGAACTCTCAACCCGCACCTGTTCATCACGCAGAACACGGCGCCGAGACTGCTTGCTCCCGGCCACACGTTCCCCTGGAAGAAAGCCGGCCTGAATCCGCAATCCCTGCGCAGCGACCGTATCCTCCAAGAGATCTACGCCACCGGCGGCGACGTGCGCCGCATCTGCGACCTCTTCGGCCTGAGCATCGCAGGCGCATCCCGCTACGCCGCGACTCTCGGGCAGCCCTCTTTCCATGAGGAGATTCCCGTCCGGCGAGTTCGTGTGCTTTCAGAGAGCGTCCACGACTCGTGAGGCTTGTCCTCATGCTCAGGCTGCTTGAGAGAGGCCCAAACGGTGCATCTTGCTTCTCAGGCGCGGGGCACGGGCGGTCCGAGCCAGAGCAGGGTGACGAAGAGTGCCGTGACGAGCAGGATCAGCAGGATGATCGACAGGAGTACATGTCGTAGTATCCAGGCCTGGACGTGCTCGATGAACCCGTGCGGTGCCTCACCGCCGGGTGCGAGCCGCCAGTCGCCGGCCAGCAGTCCTTTGCGATCGACGATGATCTCGAACGGCATCGTGGCGAATGGCACGATCGCGAGCAGCAGCCCGGTGAGGCCGAGTCGGAGAGGCCATTTCTGGTTCACCCATACGAAGATCGTGCTCGCGGAGTAGCACAGGAAGACGAATCCGTGGATGCCTCCGGCGATCGGGACGAGGTTGGCGACGTCGAACGCGCGGAGGATGAGCGCGGTGATGAGGCCGGCCCAGGTGAACATCTCGGCGATGGCGAAGCTCCGGAAGAGCATGCGCGGGCTGATGGTCTGGGGTTTCTTTGTCGTGGTCATGAAGGATGAGCCTCTTGCTGTGCTGACGGGTTGATGGGAGTCGCAACCGATGCACGGCGCAGGCGTAGGGCGCCGATGAATCCGAGCGCGAGGAATACGGTCGCGATCAGGAGCGCCCAGCGGGTCGCATCGGCGAATCCGCTCGTGAGCGCGTCGACAGCCGTCGCGGTCTGATCGCCGAGACTGCTACTGCTTCCCTGTTCTCGGAGCTGCATGATCGTGGTGCCCGCGGACTGGCGGGTGGCGTCCGCAAGCGAGTCCGCCTCCGCGCCGGTGAGTCCCGCGTCGCCGAGGGCGGCGGGGAGAGTGAGCGCGAGGGAGATCGAGAGCGTCGCTCCGGCGAATGCGGTACCGAGGGCGGAACCGATCTGCCGGACGGTGCTCTGCGTGGCCGATCCCTGGCCGGAGACTTCGACGGGGATGTCCCGAAGGACGGTACCGGTGAGCTGTGCGGAGGCGAGACCGAGGCCGAGACCGTAGACGATCAGAGGGATCGCGATGAGCCAGCCCGAGGTCGCGGGCCCCAGGAGCAGGGCGAGGGTGAGGACGCCTGCGACTTCGAGGCCGAGGCCGATGAGCACGGTGCCGGGCGCGCCGAACCTCGCGGCGAGATGCCGGGCCGCGGCACCGGAGAGGAACGCGCCGACGGCCATCGCGGCGAGCACGAGGCCGGCGCCCATGACGTCGAGGCCGAGGGCGTTGATGAGGTAGAGCGGGAGGACGAAGATGATCGCGAACTCACCGACGGCGACCATCGCGGCGGTGAGGTTCCCCCACGAGAACGTGGAGAACGAGAACAGGCCGAGGTCGAGGAGCGCGGCGCGCTGCACCTTCTCGCGGTGTCGTTCCCAGATCACGAACAGGACCAGCGCGATCGCGGCAACGGCGAACGCGACGGGCACGGCGGAGATCGCTGCATCTTTCGGCCATACCCATCCGAAGACGGTGAGGTCACTCTTCGGGGTCCACCAGCCAAGGTCGGGGCCTTCGATGACGGCGAACACGAGCGCCCCGAATCCGATGGCGCTGAGCAGCGCGCCGTCGACATCGACACCGGGACGCCTTTTCTCACCGCGCGTCTCGGGCACGGTGAAGAGCGCGGCAATGAACACGAGGACGCCAAGTGGGAGGTTCACCAGGAAGATCCAGTGCCACGAGGCCCACTGGGTGAGAGCACCGCCGGCGAGTGGGCCGACGGCGGCAGCGCCGGAGATCACGGCGCCCCATACCCCGAACGCCGCGGCACGGTATTTGCCTCGAAACACGGCGTTCACGGTTGACAGAGTGGAGGGCATGATGAACGCCGCCCCGACTGCCTGCACCGCACGCGCCCCGATCAGCACCCCCGCGGTCGTCGCGGCGGCGGCGAGCAGACTGCCAGCGACGAACACGATGAGACCGGCGAGGAAGAGCCGCTTGCGCCCCCACCGGTCCGCGAGATTCCCCGTGGAGAGCAGGAGGGCGGCGAGCAGCACGGCGTAGAGGCTGTTCACCCACTGCGCGTCCGTGAGGTCGAGATGCAGGTCGCCGATAATGGCGGGCAGCGCGACACCGACGATCGTGCCGTCGAGCACGATAAGGCCGAGCCCGATGGAGAGAACGGCGAGGCCGAGCCAGTCCCGCCGGGTCGGCGCGCTCTCCTGAGCGGTCGGTGCTGCAGTCATGGTCAGGCCGCTGCGGCTTCGGCGGGCACCGGCGTGCGGCCGGTAACGGCGCGGCGGAGCGCGACGAAGAAGACGATCATGCCCGCCGTGATTGCGATGTGCCCCAGACCCGCGATCCCCGCGATCATCGCGTTCGATTCCCGACCGAGGACGGTGAGGGTGCCGTGCCAGATGAGCATCGCGGAGGTGAGGATCACGCCGGCGTTGTACAGCCAGAAGAACCAGGCGAACAGCTTCGGGCTGCGGGAGATCGTGAAGACCTTCTCGATGACGAGCACGATCAGCAACACGATGAACCCGAGGGTCAGCAGGTGCGTATGGGCGAGGCCGAGCTGGGTGAACTGGCCCTCGGGGAAGTCGTTGAGCTTGGTGAACTCACGGTAGAACAGACCGGAGGCGACGCCTACGAGCATGTAGATGAACGCGGCGTTGAAGAGCTTTCTCATGAGTGGGGATTCCTTTCGAGTAGAGGATGAGAGCTGCGGGGTTAGATGAGGCCGGTTTCCTGGGCGAGGTGGATTGCGCGGGAGCGGCTGTCGACGTCGAGCTTGGTGAAGATGTGCGCGATGTGGCTCTTCACGGTGGCCTCGGTGACGAACAGGGTGCGAGCGATGTCCTTGTTCGCCGCGCCCGTCGACATGAGCCGCAACACCTCGAGCTCCCTTTCGGTGAGGCGCGGCAGCGGGTTCCGCATGCCCTGCAGGACTCGGCCTGCGAGATCGGGGGCTAGGAACATGTCGCCCCCGGCTGCGCGGTGGATGCCTTCGATGATCACTTCGGGCGCGACATCTTTCAGAAGGTAGCCGGCGGCGCCGGCTTCGATCGCGCCGAGGATCTCGGCGTCGCGGTCGAAGGTCGTGAGGATGAGCACGGCCGGTGCCGGGTCGAGCGCGCGAAGTGCGGCGGTGGTCTGGATGCCGTCGATGCCGGCTCCGAGGCGGAGGTCGCACAGCACCACGTCGGGGTGAAGGTGGGCGGCGAGGGTGACGGCTTCTTCCCCGGTGGCGGCTTCGCCGACAACGTGCACCGTGTCGGTGTCGAGGACGGCGCGGAGTCCGCTGCGGACGACGGGATGGTCGTCGACGAGCAGCACGGTCGTGGTCATGGCGTCTCCTCTGCGGCCGGCTCACTGCCGGAAGCCTGCGTCGTGGTGATGGGGTGGATCGGGAGGTGCACCGAGATCGCGGTGCCTTCACCTGGGGCGCTTTCGATATCGAGGCCGCCGCCGAGTTCCCGGAGCCGGGCGCGCATGAATCTGAGCCCGTAACTCGACGCCTCCGATCCGGGTTCCATGGTCTGGTCCCATGCGTGGACGTCGAACCCGGTGCCATCGTCGATGAGATCGAGCCGCACCGCGGAGCCCGAATCGATCAGACTCATCACGACCCGGGTGGCGTCCGCATGCAGGCGCACGTTCGCGAGCGCGGACTGCGCGGTACGCAGCAGTGCGACCTCGACCTCGGTGGAGAGCGCGGGGAGTGCTTCATCGACATGCAACTCGGTGCGGAGGCCTATCTCGTCCTCTGCGCGGTCGAGCATGCGGCGGAGCGCCGCCGCGAGGGCATTGTCCTCAAGCTCGGCGGGCGCGAGCGCGGCGACGATGCGCCGCACATCGGAGAGGCTGTCGCCCGCCAACGTCTCAACCTGTTCGAGGGTCCGCACAGCATCGGCATCCTCCGTGCGGCCGGCTCCGGCGTGGGCGAGAAGCCGGATCGAGGAAAGCGCCTGCGCGATCGTGTCGTGGATATCCCGGGAGATGCGGGTGCGCTCGGCGACCGCACCCGATTCGCGCTGAACGAGTGCGAGCTCATCCTGCAGATCGGCCGTCTCCTGCTGCGCTCTCGTGAGCGAGGCCACCAGGCGCTCGCGTTCAGCCCCGTCTCGGAGGAGCTGGAGATAGCCACGCGAGATCCCGAACGCGAAGATCCCGCCGATGAGCGGCCCGAACACGTTCGCGTAGCTCGTGGTGCCGTGATGCAGGATCGGGGCGATGATCACCACCGTGAGCACCAGCCCGGAGAACAGCAACCCCCACGGGACGGGCAGCAGGTGCCCGGCGAGCAACCAGAGCAGGAACGCGATCCACACGAACTCCGCGGACACCGCGACCGCCGCGACCCAGATCACCGCGAACCCGACCAGCCACCACACGACGATCCGCTGGGAGCGGGTCCGGGACGGCAGGATCGTTCCGGCCGTATGCCAGGCCAGGATCGCCAGGCCCGCGACGATCGCAGCCGGAATCGGGGTACCGTCGCCGATGGCGCGGATCACTCCGATCAGAGTGAGGACGGCGGCGATGAGGTGCTGACCGATCTCCATCGCCCGCACGGTGGCGCCGGTGGCTACCGGCCCCACCTGGTCAGTGCGCGTCAGCGGCGCGTGCAGGATGTTCATGCGTCCATTCTCCCCGGCCCGGCTTTCCGGGCCACCAGATGCGGTCGCCGACGAGGGCGAAGATCGCCGGCACGATCACCGTGCGCACCACCAGCGTGTCGACGATCACCCCCACACCTACGATCAGGCCGAGCTGTCCGAGGGTTACCAGCGGCAGCACGCCGAGTGCGGCGAACACGGCCGCGAGAACGATGCCCGCGCTCGTGATCACGCTGCCGGTGTGGGCGATCGCCTCGACCATGCCCTCCCGCGTGCCGCGGACCGTAGCCTCGGCGCGGGCGCGGTGCACGAGGAAGATCGTGTAGTCGATGCCGAGGGCGACGAGGAACAGGAACGCCAGCAACGGCACCTGCAGATCGAGGGCGTGCTGGCCGAACAGCACCCGGCTCAGCCACGCACCGGCGCCGATCGCGGCGACCGCACTGGCGAGGTTCACCAGAAGCAGCAGCACCGGGGCGACGATTGAGCGCAGCAGGATCAGAAGCACGAGGAAACTCACCGCGAGTACGAGCGGTGCGACCAGCCAGAGATCCTGCTGATTCCCGGCACGCGCGTCGAGATCGGTGGCGACCGCGCCGCCCACGAGCGCATCCGCTCCCGGCACCCCGTGCACCGCGTCGCGCAGCTCCTCAATCTGGGTGAGACTGTCCTCGGTGCTCGGCGCGTACTCGCTGGTCACCATGATCTTCGTGAGCGACGCGTCGTCCGTGGTGCCGACCGGGTGGGCCCGGACCACGCCCTCCACGTCGTCCGCCGCCGCGACCACGGCATCGGCCTCCGTGCTGTTCGCGACGATGAAGATCGGCTGCGCCTCACCAGGCGGGAAATGATCCGACAGGACCTCCAGCCCCGCCGCGGACTCGGACTGCACCCGGAACTTCTCGATCTGATCGAGCCCGACCGATGTCCCGAACAAGCCGGTCGCCATCACCGCGAGCAGCGCGACCCCGGCGAGGAGACTCGCTACCGGACGCTTCACGACACTCGTCGCGATCCTCCGCCACGCGCCGCCCTGCTTGCCGGTGTCGTCCGGCTTGGGCATGAACGGCCAGAACACCTTCCGCCCGCACACCGCCAGCAGCGGTGGCAGCAAGAACAGGACCGCGGCGAGAGCGACCAGCAGCCCGATCGCGGATGAAATCCCGAGCCCGTGCGTGCCAGGGATCACCGCGAGCACGAGCGTCAGCAAAGCGAGCACGACCGTGACGTTCGACGCCAGGATCGCAGGAACAGTCTTCCGCCATGCCGCGCTGAGCGCTTGCCGGTGGTTCTGCGTCGCCTGGAGCTCCTCTCGGTACCGGGAGATCAGCAGGAGCGCGTAATTGGTGCCCGCGCCGAACACGAGCACGCTGATGATGCCCGCATCGAACTGCAGGTTCCATGCCGCGCCTGCCGCGGCCGTCAGGCGGCCCGCGAGCCCGTCCGCGAGCCCAACCGCGACGAGCGGGATCAGCCACAGCACTGGCGACCGGTAGGTGACGATGAGGAGGATCGCGACGATCAGGATCGTCACCAGCAGCAACGTGAAGTCGGCGCCCTCGAACGAGGCCGCGACATCCGCGCCGAACGCCGGCCCGCCGGTCACCAACAGCGACATCCCCGCCGGCGCATGGTCGGCGACATCCGTGCGCAGTTCTTTGATCACCGCCGCCGTGTCCGTGTTCGTCTCGCCGACCTTGATCGGTGTGATCAGGACCGCAGCCTTCCCATCGTCACTGACCATCGGCCCGGACGAGGCCGCATCCGAACGGGCGTCGAGCACCGGGAGGAGACCTTTGAGCTCCTCGATCTCACCCTCGGAGAGCTTCGCGCCGTCATCGCGGGACGCGACGACGAGCACGGACTGACGGTCCGCGTTCGGGAACTTCCCCAACAGCTCGCTCGTTTGCGTGGACTCCGCACTCGCAGGCGCCTGATCGTTTCGCGCCGGGGCCTTCGCCGACCCGAACACACCGAACAAGACGACCATGATCAACAAGACGAGACCGAGCGATACCCACGCCCCGCCGCGCGAAGTCAGCCGGTCGGAGAAAGATCCACGAGTGCGAGAAACTGCCATGCCATCAACCCCACCAGGAAGTTCCTCCTACGGCATCGCGAACAATATTGAACTGAATCTCAACCTTTTGGACGATGCCGACGGCCCCACGAGCCAAGCATGTGACGATTGCCCGTCGCCGGTCTCAGGGCCCTGACCCCGGGTCTTGGACACGTGGAATCCAGCAGTTGCTGGAGGAAGCGAGATGATCAGGACTATGGCCAGGAAGAACTACTCCGATGAGTTCCGTCGGCAGGCCGTCGACTTGTACGAGT
>NZ_WWEQ01000004.1 GCF_009857845.1 Brevibacterium rongguiense
GGCGGCCGCCGCGCAGCACGACCGTGAGCGAGGACAGCCCCGCGCCCCGGTGCACCTCGACCTCGAGGCCGGACAGCGCCGCCGCCCGCGGGCAGGGGTAGGCCGGCCCGGGCCAGCGACTACGCTTAGTCCCCATGAGCCTTCCCAGCGCCCAGGACGCTGCCGCCCTGCTGCCGCGGCTGCAGACCATCCGCCGCAATATCCACGCCCACCCGGAGGTCGGCCTCGACCTGCCCGGCACGCAGGCGCGCATCGAGGCGGCGCTGTCCGGCCTCGAGGTCGAGGTGCACCGGGGCGCGGGGCTGTCCTCGCTCACGGTCGTGCTGCGCGGCGGCCGCCGGGACCCCGAGCGCCCCGTGGCCGTGCTGCTGCGCGGGGACATGGACGGCCTGCCGGTCACGGAGGCCACCGGCTTCGAGTTCGCCGCGACGAACGGCAACATGCACGCCTGCGGCCACGACCTGCACGTCACGGGCCTCATCGGCGCCGTCCACCTCCTCCATGCGGCGCGCGCGGAGCTGGCCGGCGATGTCGTCTTCATGTTCCAGCCCGGCGAGGAGGGCTTCGACGGAGCCGGGAAGATGCTCGCCGAGGGCGTCCTCGAGGCCGCCGGCAGCCCCGTCATCGCGGCCTACGGCGTCCACGTCTCCGCCGATCAGGCGCTCGGCCACGCGTATTCGCGCCCCGGCCCGCTCATGGCCGCGTTCTCGAAGATGGCCGTCACGGTGCGCGGGCGCGGCGGCCACGCGGCCCGCCCGGCCCAGGCGCTCGACCCCATCCAGGCGGGCGCCGCGGTCGTCGGCCAGCTCCAGGAGTACGTGAGCCGCCGCTTCGAGGCCTTCGACCCCGTCGTCGTCACGGTGGGCGAGTTCCACGCGGGCACCGCCGCCAACGTCATCCCCGATGAGGCCTTCCTCAACGTCGGCATCCGCACCTTCACGCAGGAGACCACGGAGCGCGCGGTGGTGGAGCTGCCCCGCCTGGTCCGCGCGATCGTCACCGGCCACGGCCTGGACGCGGACATCGACTGCGAGACGGTGCTGCCGCCCACGGTCAACGACGGCGCGGAGGCGGAGTTCTACCTCGAGACCTTCGCTGACCTCTACGGCGCGCAGCGCACCCACCGGATGGAGCACCCGCGCACCGGCTCGGAGGACTTCTCCCGCGTCCTCATGGCCGTGCCCGGTGCCTACGGCCACATCGGCGCCGCCTTCGAATCCGAGCCGGAGGCCGCGGCCGCCCACGAGGTCAACCACTCGCCGCGCGCCCGCCACAGCGACGAGGCCCTGGGCGACCAGGCCCGCTTCCTCGCCCACCTGGCTGCCCGCCGGCTCGAGCGCGCGGCGCGCGAGGAAGCGCGCGCTGCGCCCGGGGATGTGCGGCCGGAGGGGGAGCGGGCATGAGACTGGGCTACACCGCCGCGGACGTCCGGGCCGCCGAGGAACCGCTGCTCGCCGCCGGCGCACCGCTCATGGCGCGGGCCGCCGCGGGCCTGGCCGCAGTGTGCCGCCGGGAGCTCGTGGCGGCGCACGGCCGCGTCGCCGGGGCCCGCATCGCCGTGCTCGCCGGGGCGGGCAACAACGGCGGCGACGCGCTCTTCGCCGCGGCGGCGCTGGCCGCGCGGGGGGCAGCGGTCACCGTCATCGAGGCGTTGGGCCGCCCGCACGCAGACGGTCTCGCCGCCGTCCGTGCCGCCGGGGCGCAAGCGGCGGATACCGGCGCCGCGCGCGCGGCGCTCGCCGACGCGGACCTCGTGCTCGACGGGATCCTGGGCACCGGCGCTCGCACCGGCCTCCCGGCCCCGCTGGCGGACCTCCTGCGCGAATGGCAGACCGACACCGGCGCCCGCGGTGTGCTCGGACGCACCCAGCTCACGATCGCCGTCGACGTCCCCACGGGTGTCGACGCCACCACGGGCGAGCGCGGCGAGGTGTGGGTCGAGGCGGACACCACGGTGACGTTCGGTGCGCTCAAGTCCGGCCTGCTGCTGCCGGGGGGCGCCGATGCGGCGGGCCGCGTGGAGCTCGTCGACATCGGCCTCGACATGGGCGACGCCCAGCCGCGCGTCCAGGCCCTCGACGAGGACGACATCGCACCGCTGTTCCCGTTCCCCCGCCGCGGGGACCACAAGTACACCCGCGGCGTGCTGGGCCTCGTGGCCGGCTCGGACGCCTACCCGGGCGCCGCGGCCCTGGCCGGGGTGGCCGCGATCGCCACCGGCGTGGGCATGCTGCGCCTCGTGGGCCCGCGGCGCGTGGCCGATGCGGTCCTCGCCATCACGCCCGAGGCGGTGGCGGGCCGTGGCCGCGTCCAGGCCTGGGCTCTGGGCTCGGGGGCCCCCGCAGAGTACGAGATGCGCGCCTCCCTCGCGGACGCCCGCGAGTCCGGGCTGCCCGTCGCCCTTGACGCCGGCGCGCTCGCGCTCGTCGAGGGGCCCCTCGGCCACCCCGCCGTGCTCACCCCCCACGCCGGCGAGCTCGCCGAACTGCTCGGCCGGCTTGAGCCCGGCGATGCGCCCGACCGCGCCGCCATCGAGGCCGACCCGGTCGCCGCCGCCACCGCCGCCGCCCGGGCGACGGGGGCCGTCGTGCTCCTCAAGGGCCCGCGCACCGTCATCGCCCGGCCCGACGGCTCGCTCGTCGCGCCGGCCCCCGGTCCCGCGGCGCTCGCGACCGCCGGCACCGGCGATGTGCTCCTGGGCGTCCTCGGCGCGCTGCTCGCCACGACCGCCGAGCACGAACCGGTGCCGGACCTCGCCCTGGTGGCGGGCCTGGCCGTGCTCCTCCACAGCGCGGCCGGGCACGCGACCACCCACGCCTCCGGCCTGCCCGCGGCGCTCGAGGCGCGCATCGTCGCCCTGCGCGAGTCGGAGGCGGGCAGGTGAGCGCCCCCTCGGCATCGCCCGACCCCTCGGTGCCGAACCCTCCGTCGGCCCCGAGCATTCCGTCGGCGCTGAGCGCGCGCATCGACGCTGGGGCACTGGCCCACAACATCGCGGCCATCGCGGCGCGCATCGCCCCCTGCCGCCTCATGTGCATCGTCAAGGCCGACGCCTACGGCCACGGGCTGGGCGCCGTCGTGCCCGCCGCACTGGCCGCGGGGATCCGCGAGTTCGGCGTGGCCACCCCCGCCGAGGCGCTGGCCGTGCGCGCGCTGCTCGCCCAGGCCGGCGCCCCGGAGCCGGGCGCCGGCACCCGCATCCTGTGCTGGCTCTACGACGAGACCGCCGACCTCGCGCCGCTCGTGGCCGAGGGCATCGAGGTGGGCCTGCCCAACCCCGGCAGCCTCGCCCGCCTGGAGGCCGCGGCCCGGACCGCCGGACGGCCCGCGCTCGCCCACGTCAAGCTCGACACGGGCCTGGGCCGCAGCGGCCTCACCGCCGCGCAGCTGGACGCGCTGCTGCCCGCGCTGGCCGGCGCACAGGGCGTGCGGATCGTGGGCGCCATGACCCACTTCGCCTGCGCGGATGAGGTGGGCCACCCGGCCAACGCCGAGCAGCTCGCGGCGTTCGGCGCCGGCGTGGAGTCCCTGCGCGGCCTGCTGCGCGCCCACCCCGAGCGGGGCAGCGCCGATGAGCTCCTCGTCCACTGCGCGAACTCGCCCGCCGCGCTGTCGATGGCGCCCGTGCCCGGTGACCTGGCGCGCGTGGGCCTGAGCATCTACGGCCTCAGCCCCTTCGCGGACCGAACGGGTGCCGAGCTGGGCCTGCGCCCTGCCATGGAGCTGCGCTCGAGCGTGCTCACCGTCAAGGACGTGCCCGCCGGCCACGGTGCCTCGTACGGGCTGCTCTACCGCGCCCCCCGCGACACCCGCTTCGCCCTCATCGCCGGCGGCTATGCCGACGGGATCCCGCGCGCGGCCTCGGGCAGTGCGCAGGTCACCATCCGCGGGCGCCGCTTCCCCATCGTGGGGCGCATCGCCATGGACCAGATGATCGCGGACACCGGCCCCGCCGACGCCCCGGACGCCCTGCCGATCGCGCCCGGCGACACAGTCATCGTCATGGGCGACGGCACCACAGGCCCCAGCGCGGAGGAGTGGGGCGCATGGTCGGGGTCGATCAACTACGAGATCGTCACCCGGGTGGGCCCGCGCGCCGACCGGGTGACGGTGGGCCGGCCGCCCGAGGACCCGGCAGCGCCCGCGCCCGCAGCCGTCCAAGCTGCCCCCGCCTCGGCGGAGCTCGCGATCGCCGACCTCGACGCGATGGGCCGCTTCGGCAAGCGCCTGGCCGGGCTCCTGCGCGCCGGTGACGTGCTCATCCTCACCGGTGACCTGGGGGCCGGCAAGACGACGCTCACGCAGTCGATCGCCGCCGGGCTGGGGGTGCGCGGGCGCGTGTCCTCGCCCACGTTCGTCATCGCCCGCGAGCACGCC
Organism: Brevibacterium rongguiense; assembly: GCF_009857845.1. Lineage (GTDB taxonomy): Bacteria > Actinomycetota > Actinomycetes > Actinomycetales > Brevibacteriaceae > Brevibacterium > Brevibacterium rongguiense. The sequence continues at coordinate 4,378 of NZ_WWEQ01000004.1, forward strand.
CCCACCGGGGCCGGCCCCGGCCTCGTCCACGTCGACGCCTACCGGCTGGGGTCTGCCGCCGAGCTCGACGACCTGGGCCTCGAGGACGCGCTCGCGGACTCCGCCGCCGTCATCGAATGGGGCGCGGGGCTGGCCGAGCAGCTCTCCGCCGAGCGCCTCGAGGTCTCCATCAGCGCGGATCCCGCCACCGAGGATCGCACGATCGCCCTCACCCCGCACGGCACATGGGGCGAGCGGCTGCGCGCGGCGGGCCTGGGCGCGGCGGACCGGGACAGCGCGGACCGCGACGGGGACGGGCAGGGGGCCCGGCCGTGATCATCACCGCCCTCGACACCTCCGGCGCCGCGAGCGCCGCCGTCCTCGACGGCGAGGCGGTCCTCGCCGAGCGCACCGACTACGCCGCCCGCCGCCACGCCGAATCGCTGGGGCCGGCCCTGCGCGAGCTCGCCGCGCTCGCCCCCGCCCCGGACGCGGTCGTGGTGGGCGTGGGTCCCGGGCCCTTCACCGGCCTGCGCGCGGGGATCGCCGCGGGCATCGGCTTCGGCCTGGGCGCGGGCGCCCCGGTCTCCGGCGTCGCCAGCCACGCCGCGCTCGCGCTGCGCTGGTATGCCGCCCACCCCGGCGGGCACGAGCTCGTCGTCGCCACCGATGCGCGGCGGCGCGAGGTCTACGCGACCCGGTTCGCGGGCCTCGACGCGGCCGGAGTGCCCATCGCCACCGCCGGGCCCGAGGTGTGGGCCCCGGCCGCACTGGCCGAGCGCCTCGCCGCCGCGCCGGGGGAGGAGCCCATGCGCCTGGGCCGCGGGTTCGCCCTCTACGCCGCCGCCCTGGGCGCGCCGGTCAGCGACGATCCCGCGCTCCTCGAGCCCAGCGCCGCGGACCTGGGCCGCGTGGCCGCGCGCCTGCTGGCCGCCGGCCGCCCCCTGCTCGACCCCGTGCCCCTCTACCTGCGCGAGCCCGACGCCGCGCCGCTGCGCCGGCCGTGACGCACCGGTGCATGCGGTGGTTCGACATCGCACCGGTGGCCGCCGTGGACGCGCGCGCCTTCGGCCCCGATGCGTGGACCGAGGAGTTCTACTGGTCCCAGCTCGCCACCCCCGGCGCCGAATTCCTCGTCGACCGCGCAGACAATGCGGAGCCCAGCCCCAAGGCGGACAGCGGGGGCGGCGGCATCGCCGGATTCGCCGGCCTCTTCGTCTCCGGTCCCCAGGCGGACATCCTCACGATCGGCGTGGAGCCCGCGCTGCAGGGCCGGGGGCTGGGCGGGGCGCTGCTCGACGCGCTGCTCGCGCGCGCCGGGGAGCTCGGCTGCAGCGCCGTCCACCTGGAGGTCCGCGCGGACAACGCGGCGGCGCTCGCCCTCTACGCGGCGCGCGGCTTCGAGCCCGTGGGCACCCGGCCCGGCTACTACCGCGGCGCCGATGCCGTCCTCATGCGCGCCCTGCTGCCCGCCCGGTCCCGGGGAGCGGAGGCCCGCTGAGGCCCGTTGGTACGCTGAGGCCATGCCGTACGCCGATTCCGCCCCCGTCAATGCGACCGTCACCGGCTGGGAGCACGGCACCGACCTCGTCATCGACACCCGGGTGGACACCGACCCGCAGCGCATCTGGTCCTACGTCGCCGATCCGCAGCGCTGCGCGCGCTGGTTCGCCCCCTGGCGCCGGGCCGATGAGGACACGGTCGAGCTCGAGCTCGACGACGAGGTGCTGGTCGCCCACATCCTCGCCTGCGAGCCGGACTCCCACGTCCTCTTCGACACCGCCCGCCTGGGCCGCCTGGGCCTCACGCTCACCCCGGTTGCCGACCCGCAGCCCGGCGGGCCGGCCGAGACGCGGATCGCGCTGGCCCACACGTTCCCCTCCGTCCACGATGCCGCGGACGCGATCGCGCAGGTGGGCCCCGTGTGGGAGACGCACCTGCGCATGCTCTGCGACGCCCTCGGCCAGCCCCGCGCGGACATCTCCGAGGGCGAGCTCTACGCCCGCTACGCCCGGCTGGCCGCCGACGGCCTGCCCGAGGACGAGGCGGAGACCGGCCCGGACGAGGGCTGGCAGCAGGAGGCGTTCCTATGAGCCCGGGCGGGGCCGCGGCCGGCCCGCTCGTGCTCGGCATCGAGTCCTCCTGCGATGAGACCGGCGTGGGGATCGTGCGCGGCACGCAGCTGCTCGCCAACACCGTGGCGACGTCGATGGACGAGCACGTGCGCTACGGCGGCGTGGTCCCCGAGGTCGCCAGCCGCGCCCACGTGCAGGCGATCGGCCCGGCGATCCGCGAGGCGCTCGCGACCGCCGGGGTGGGCCTGGACGACCTCGATGCGATCGCCGTCACCGCGGGACCCGGCCTGTCCGGGGCCCTGCTCGTGGGCGTGAGCGCCGCGAAGGGCCTCGCCGCCGCGACCGGGAAGCAGCTCTACGGGCTCAACCACCTGGCGGCCCACGTCGCGGTCGACCTCGTGGCCCCGGACGCTCCGGGCCTCGAGCTGCCCACGATCGCCCTGCTGGTCTCCGGCGGGCACACGGAGATCCTGCGCATCGACGACATCGTCGACGGGATCGAGCTGCTGGGCTCGACGATCGACGACGCCGCCGGCGAGGCGTTCGACAAGACCGCCCGCCTGCTCGGCCTCGACTACCCCGGCGGTCCGAACATCTCGAAGGCCGCCGCGGGCGCCTTCGACCCCGAGGGCCGGCCCGGGGACCCCCACGCCGTGTCGTTTCCCCGCGGGCTCATGACCGGCAAGGACCTGCGCCGGCCGGAGCGGCGCTACGCATTCTCCTTCTCCGGGCTCAAGACCGCGGCGCTGCGGTTCACGACGGCCGACGGCGGGCGCACCCGGCAGGCCGATGTGGCCGCGAGCTTCGAGCAGGCCGTCGTGGACGTGCTCGTCGCCAAGACGATGCTCGCCGTCGAGGACACCGGCATCGACCGGGTGCTCCTGGGCGGCGGCGTGGCCGCGAACGCGCGGCTGCGCGAGACACTGGGCCAGGCCTGCGCCGCCGCCGGGGTGGCGCTGCGGGTCCCGCCGCTTTCCCTGTGCACGGACAACGGCGCCATGATCGCCGCGCTGGGGGCGGAGGTCGTGCGCCGCGGCCTGCCGCCCTCGGACCCCGGCTTCGGCGTGACCTCCTCCCTGGAAGCGAGTGATGTGCGTGTCTGATGACCCCGCACCCGATGGCCCCGCACCCGATGACCGCGCTCACGGCGCCCACCGAGCCGGCGCCGGCCGGCCGGCCCGCCCCTCGGCGGAGGAGCTGAAGAAGCGCCGCCGCCCGGGCGACGGCTGGATCGAGACCCCCCAGGGGAAGTTCTGGGGCCTGTACGGCGCGGCCGGGCTGCTGCTCCACGACCCCGAGCGCGGCGTGCTGCTCCAGCACCGCGTCGAGTGGTCGGCCCACGGCGGCACGTGGGGCATCCCCGGCGGTGCGAAGGACCCGGACGAGACGGCCGAGCAGGGCGCCCTGCGCGAATCCCGCGAGGAGGCCGGCGTGCCCGCAGCGGAGGCGGACATCGACATCCTCGACACCCACGTCGTCGACAAGGACGGGTGGAGCTACACGACGGTCATCGCGCGCACGCGCGGCCGACTCGAGGAGTCCATCAGCGACGCCGAGAGCCTCGAGCTCGCCTGGGTGCCGCTCGACCGGGTCGAGGACTACGAGCTCCACCCCGGCTTCGCCGCCGCGTGGCCCGCGCTGCGCGCCGTGCTCGAGCGCGGCTGAGCCGCACGGCGGGCCCGGCCGAGGGCGCTCAGCCGCCCAGCGGGCGGCCTGCGGAGAACTCGTCGACGAGCAGCCGCGCGACCTCGGTGAGCGACTCGGTCTGCGCGAACCGCGCGCGCTGGCGCTGGTAGCTCGCGCCGATCGAGGCGAAGTCGTCCATCGCCGCGAGCTCGGCCTCGCAGCCCAGGCGCTGCGCGACGGGGGCCAGGCGGGCCACCTCGTCGGCGATGACCTCGGTGACGAGGCGCTCCTCGGCGGCGGCGTTCTCGATGATGATCGCGTCCATGCCGTAGCGCGCGGCGCGCCACTTGTTCTCCACGTGGAACCAGTTGGGCATCGTCGGCAGCGTCTCGCCGTGGTCCAGGCGCTCGGAGAGGTCGTCGACGACGCACTGGACGAACGCGGTGACCGCGGCGACCTCGGCGGAGGTGGGCAGGCCATCGCACACCCGCACCTCGATCGTGCCCCAGCCGGGGGAGGGGCGGATGTCCCAGCGGATCTCGTTGATCTCGTCGATGACGCCCGTGTGGCGCATATCGGAGACGTACTTCTCATACTCCGACCAGTTGGAGAACTGGAACGGCAGGCCGGCCGTGGGCAGCTGCTGGAACATCATGGCCCGGTTCGACGCGTAGTGGGTGTCCGTGGCCGACCAGAAGGGCGAGGAGGCGCTGACCGCCTGCAGGTGCGGGACGTAGCGCAGCAGGGAGTTGAGGATGGGCAGCACCTTCTCCCGCGAGTCGATGCCCACGTGCGTGTGGACGCCGAAGATGAGCATGTGCCGGCCCCACCACTGCGTGCGGTTGATGAGCTCCGCGTAGCGCTCCTTGTCCGTGACCTCCTGGTTCTGCCACTTGGCGAACGGGTGCGTGCCGGCGCTCATGGCGCGCAGGCCCTGGGCGCCGAGGACGCCGGACAGCTCCGCGATCGTCTCGTCGAGGTCGCCCACGGCGTCCGCGACGCGGGTGTGGACCCCGGAGACCACCTCGACGGTGTTCGTCAGCATCTCGCCCACGACGGCGCTCTTGGCCCGCGGGCTCTCGGCGAGCCGGTCGAGCACCTCGCCCGCGCGGGGCACGAGGTCGAGGGTCTGGGCGTCGACGAGGGCGAGCTCCCATTCGACGCCGAGCGTCGAACGGGGTGACTGAGCGAAGGTGACCATTGCTCCATCCTACGTGCGCGCCAGGTTGCCCTGCCGCGACCGCCCAGGTGGCGGGCGCAGTGGAGACGGGCGCGCTGGCCTGGGCTACTGCGGGCCGGTTGCCGCGGGGCGGTCCGGGTCGGCGCTCCAGCCGGACCAGCTGGCGGGGTAGAGCGCGGCGGTCTCACCGAGCACCGCAAGCGCCAGCGCGTTGTGACACGCCGTGACACCGGAGCCGCAGTAGACGCCCACCCGCGGCGCGGTGGCCTGGGGGGCAGCTGGGCCAGCCTGATCCGCTGGGCCAGCCTGATCCGCTGGGCCTGCGGGTTCCGCGGGGGCTGCGGGCACGGCGCCGAGGCGCGCGAAGTCCGCGCGCAGCCGCTCCGGGGGCAGCAGGGCGTGGGTGTCCTCGGCGGTGTTGTCCGTGGCCGGGCGGTTGAGCGCGCCGGGGATGTGCCCGGCGCGCGCATCGAGCGGCTCGGTCTCCCCGCGGTAGCGCTCGCCGGCCCGGGCGTCGAGGAGGACGCCGGTGCGCGCCAGCTCGGCGGCCGCATCGGCGGTGAGGGTGGGCAGCGCACCCGGGCGGATGGTGAACGAGCCCGGCCGACGGGCTGGGGTCTCGCTCCGGTCTGTGGCCCCCGGGGCGGCGGAGGCGGCCGTCTCCAGCGGGTGGCCGCCTGCTCGCCAGGCGCGCAGTCCGCCGTCGAGCACCCGCACATGGGACAGCCCCGCCCAGCGCAGCAGCCACCAGGCCCGGGCGGCACCGAGTGCGCGGTTGTCGTCGTAGACGACGACGGCGGAGTCGTCGTCGATGCCCCAGCGGCGCATGGCGGCCTCGAGGTCGGCCGGATCGGGCAGCGGGTGGCGCCCGCGCGTGGGATCAGCATGGTCGGGGGAGGCGAGGTCGTCGTCCATGCTCACGTAGGCCGCGCCCGGGATGTGGCCCGCCGCCCAGTCCGCGCGCCCGTCGGGCTGGGCGAGGCTCCAGCGCACGTCGAGCACGATGGGCGGGGCGGGGGATTCGAGCAGCGCGGCGAGCTCCGCCGGCGCGAGGAGTGGGGAGGACGTGTGAGGCGCTGCGGTCATGTGCTCTCTCCTGAGTCTCGTGGGGGCGCCGGCTCAGCGCCGGGGGCGTCGGCAAGTTCCTCGGCGAGCAGCACGACGTGGTCCTCGCCGATGCGGGTGAAGACGAGGGTGGCGGGGCGGCCGGCGGGCAGCTTGAGGCGGCGGCGGACCTGCGCGGGGTCGATGTCCGCCCCGCGCTTCTTGATGACGACGCGCCCGATGCCCCGTTCCACGAGCGCGCGGCGCAGGGGCTTGAGCCCGGCCGGCAGCACCTCGGCGATGCGCCACTGGCGCACGAGCCTGGCCGCGACCCCGCTGGCGGGCCGGTCGCCGGTGAGGTAGGCGATGGGCGCGGAGATGCGGTGGGCGCCCAGTGGGGCGCACAGGGCGGTGATGAGGCCCGCGCGCACGATCGCACCGTCGGGTTCGAAGAGGTACTCGCCCACGGTGCCGATGCCCTCCTCGTCGCCTGCGGGCAGGTCGGACTCGTGGACCTCGGCGGCCCCGCCCGAGCCCATGACGAGCGCGCTGCGCCCGGGCCGGCGCAGGGCGGCGCCGGCGTAGAGCGCGACCTCGACGACGTCGCCGTCGTGGGAGACCCACTGGGCCTCCCAGCCCTCCGGGATGAGCGCGTGGTCGAGTGCGGGGCCCAGCTTGATGCCCACCGCGTCGACCTCCCGGGCGGCCGAGAAGGCCCAGGTCAGGGGCGGGGAGAACGCCTCGGGGTCGGACAGTCGGCGAGCGGCGCCGGAGGCCGTGGTGCCGGCGCGGCGCGCGGGGTCCAGCCACAGGGCGCCGGCCCGGGCGAGGTCGAAGTCCTCCGCGCGGCCGTGCTCCACCGTCGCGGTGTCGAAGCTGCGCAGGTTGAACGCGGCGATGCCGGCGGTCACCTCGTCGGCGTCGAGCGCGATGAGGTTCGCGCCCAGGCCGGCGAACGCCATGGCGTCGGCGCCGATCCCGCAGCCCAGGTCCGCGATCGTGCCCGCGTCCGCGGCGAGCATGCGCCCGGCGTGGTGGGCGGCGACCGGCAGGCGGGTGGCCTGGGCCAGCCCATCGCGGGTGAAGAGCATGTCCGCGGCGAACGGGCCGAACTTCGCCTCGGCTTCCCGGCGCAGGCGGGCCTGGGTGAGCAGCGCCGCGGCGACGTCGGGCTCCACGCCGTCGGCGCGCAGGCGCGCGGCGGTGGCGAGCTCGGCGCCGGGCGCGGCATCGACGGTCTCGAGGAGGCCGTAGACGGCGGGGTCGAAGAGCTTCGACAGGGTCACAGCGTCCATGGGGGCAAGCCTAGCGGGGCGTGTCGGGCCCCGGCGTCGTCTAGTGTGGGGAGCGTGACGACCCTGCTGACCGCCCGCTCCGTGCGCGCACTCGCCGCCGAGCTGGACCTGCGCCCCACGAAGCAGCGGGGGCAGAACTTCGTCATCGATCCCAACACCGTGCGCATGATCGTCGCCGAGGCGCAGCTGCCGCCCGGTGCTCCCGTCGCCGAGGTGGGGCCGGGGCTGGGCTCGCTCACGCTGGGCCTGCTCGAGGCCGGCCACCCGGTCGTGGCCGTCGAGATCGACCCGCTGCTCGCCGGGCGCCTGCCGCGCACCATCGCCGAACTGCACGGGGGCTCGGAGCAGGCGGGAGCCGTATTCGAGTTGGTCAATGCCGATGCTATGCGCGTGGACGCGCTGCCGCTGAGCCCGCGCGCGCTCGTGGCGAACCTGCCCTACAACGTCGCGGTGCCCGTCCTGCTGCACTTCCTCGCCGCGTTCCCCGGCATCGAAACCGTCCTCGTCATGGTGCAGGCCGAGGTGGCCGACCGGCTGGCAGCCCAGCCCGGCTCCCGCACCTACGGGGTGCCCAGTGTCAAGGCGCAGTGGTACGGCACCGTGGCGCGCGGCTCGGACATCGGCAGGAACGTCTTCTGGCCCGCGCCCAATGTGGGGTCGGGCCTCGTGCGGATCCGGCGGCGGGCAGTCCCCCTGGAGGAGACCGCGGGGGTGGGTCGCGCCGAGGTCTTCGCGGTCGTCGACGCCGCGTTCGCCCAGCGCCGCAAGACGCTGCGCGCCGCGCTCGCCGGCTGGGCCGGGGGCGCGGAGGCCGCCGGCCGCGTGCTCGAGGCCGCCGGCATCGACCCGCGGGCCCGGGGCGAGGTCATCGACATCGACGGCTACTGCGCGATCGCGCGGGCCGCCCGCAGCCTGGGCGTGGGCCCGGGCGAGCCCGGCGCGCGGGGCCGGCGCGCCTCGGCGGCGGATGCCCAGGTCAGCGGGGAGGCGGCGCGATGACGGAGTCCAACGTGGAGCCGCTGCCGCTGGCGCCGCGGACCGTGCGGGCGCGGGCCTACGGCAAGCTCAACCTGCTGCTGGGTGTAGGCGAGGCGATGGACGATGGCTACCACTCGCTCGTCTCCGTGTTCCAGACGGTGGGCGCGGCCGAGGACGTCACGCTCACCCAGGTGCCCGCCGACGACGCCGAGCACATCAGCGCCTGCACCTCCGTCTCCGTGACCGGGCGCTTCGCCCCCACCGCCGCCGAGGTGGATGCCGGGGCCGCGATCCCCGTGCCGCTGGACGGAGCGAACCTCGCCGTGCGGGCCGTCGAGCGGCTGGCGCAGGAGACCGGGCTGTGGGTGCCGGTCGAGGTGGCCATCGATAAGAGCGTGCCCGTGGCCGGCGGGATGGGCGGCGGGTCCGCGGACGCGGCCGCGGCCCTGGTCGCCTATGCCGAGCTCATCGGCGCCGACGAGCCGGAGCTGCTCCACCGGATCGCCGTGGAGCTGGGCGCGGACGTGCCGTTCCTGCTGCGCGGCGGGACGGCGCTGGGCACGGGGCGCGGGGACGTGCTCAGCCCCGTCATGAACAGCGGGCGGTTCCACTGGGTGCTCGCGACCTCCACCGCGTCGCTGTCGACCCCGCTCGTCTACGCGCGGCTCGACGAGATGCGCGCGGCGGGGCAGGCAGGGCCCGGCACGCTCGATCCCGCGCCCGTGCTCGAGGCCGTTGCCTCGGGGGACCCGGAGCGGCTGGCCCGTGCCGTGCACAACGACCTGGCGCCCGCGGCGCTCGACCTGCTGCCGGACATCCGCGGGGTCATCGACACCGGGCTGCAGGCAGGAGCGCTGGCCGCGCTCATCTCCGGGTCCGGGCCCACCGTGGGCTTCCTCGTGGCCGACTCCACGCACGCCCTCGACCTGGCCGTCATGCTCGAGGCCAGCCGCTATGTCCGCCACGTCATCCGCGTGACCTCGCCGGCCGCAGGCGCGCACGTCATCGAGGGCGGCGGGGCGCCCGCGGGTGCCTGAGGCCGGGCGCACGGGGCGCACGGGGCGTGCCTGGCTGTGCGTGGCCGGCGCGATCGTCGCCGAGGTCACCGCCACCCTCTCGCTCAAGGCCGCGCTCGACGCGCCGGGGCTCTACGCCGTCGTGGTGGTGGGCTATCTGTGCGCCTTCGGGGGCCTGTCGCTGTGCCTGCGGTGGGGGCTGCCGCTCGGCACCGCGTATGGGACGTGGAGCGCGTGCGGGGTGACGCTCACCGCGTTCGCCTCGGCCCTCATCTTCGCCGAGCCCATCACCCCCGTCATGTGGGTGGGCATCGGCTGCGTGGCAGTGGGCGTGTTCGTCGTGCAGGCCGGAGAGCACCGGGCCGGGCGGAGCGGGCGCGGGAGTGGCCGAGGTTCTCGCGGGGGTGGACGGGGTTCGGACCGGGGCGTGCAGGGCGAGCATTCGAATGTGCGCCGGGCCGCTCGAAGTGGGCACCAGGCCAGTCCGAGGGAGCACCGGGACGGGCAGTCGGCGGCGGGCGGCGCTGGCGGAGCCGGCGGAGCTGAGGGGAGCAGCCGGAGTGGTGGCGGTACCGCGGGCGGGAGCAGCCTGACCGGTCCGAGCGGCGCGACCGGCTCGGTCAGCGGGGCGGCTGCTGGCGCGACCGGCGCGGTCTGCGGGGCCGGTGTGACGGCCGGGGGCAACGCGGCCGATGAGGTCGATGCAGCCGGTGCGGCCGATGTAGCTGATACAACCAGCGACGCCGATGCGGCCGATGCGGCCGGCGCGGCCGGCGCGGCCAGCGCCGAGGAGTGCGCGGAGCTGCGTGGGGAGGAGCGGTCATGAGCTGGCTCTATATTGCGCTCGCCGTGCTGTGCGAGGTGGCGGGCACGCTGTCGCTCAAGGCAGCCTCGCTGCGCTCCGATGCCGGCGCCGGTGGCAGCCCGGGGGCTGCTGGCGGGGCAGGGGGCCCTCGGGGTGCAGGGGGTGTTGGCGATGCAGGAGGCGCCGGTGATACCCGACATCCTGGTGGCGCTCGGGATGCTGACGGAGCCCGTGATGCTGGCGGTGTTACGCCCCGCGCTGTGGTGGCGGCCGAGATCCAGGATGTCGCCGAGGTGTTCGATGATGACGCGGGGGATCCCACGGCCGGGGTGAATGGCGCCTCGGGGGCACACCGTGGAGCTGCGGTACCGGGCGCACGCCGGCGCCCTGGCCGGTGGCTGTGGTGGGCGATCGTGGCGGTCGGCTACGTGGCCGCGTTCTCGCTGCTCTCCGCTGCACTGGCGGCGGGCATGCCGCTGTCCGTGGCCTACGGGGTGTGGGCGGCCGCCGGGGTTGCGCTGACCGCGATGCTCAGCGCCGTGTTCTTCAAGGAGTCGCTCACGTGGCTCATGGGCCTGGGCCTGGCCCTCGTCATGGGCGGGGTGCTGCTCATCGAGGCGGGCGGGCACTGAACCGGCCCGCAGGTGCGCGGGAAGCCGAGGCCCCGCAGGTTGTGCGGATCTGGGGTCCGGGTCGTGGTTCCTGTAGTGTGAAGTCCGGCGCGGCTCAGCGCCCAGCTCGGTCCTCCGCACCCCAGCGCGGAGTGGCATCGGGCGAAGGGGAGCGAATCCTCGGGTCTTGTCATCGTGCACCGCACTCGCCATGACGCAGACAGCCGGATCCGCCGCTGGGGTGGAAATCGCGGATCCGCGTTGGAGCAGCCATGACCCATCACGCCGGTTTCAAGGCCCGCATCCGCGCTCGGATGCGCGCCACGGGTGAGAACTTCACCCAGGCCCGCAGCGCGCTGCAGGCCGAACGCGACGAGCAGCTCGCACTTGGGCAGGCCTTTCGGGACAAGACGCTGCGCAGCTTCGCCGTCGGCGACCTGCGCCTGGATGGAACCCTTCGATCCATTCCAGCCAGGCGGCGGCAGCGCGTGGTGATCCTCCTCGAGCTGCTCCACCGATTCGAGAGCGATCGGCGCTATTCGGAGACCGAGGTCAATGCGCTCCTGCGCTCCGCTCACGGCGACGTCGCCTATTTGCGCCGCGAACTCATCGAATACGGTTTCATGCGCCGAGCGGAGAGCATCTACTGGTTGAGCGCGGAGCGCCCCAGGCGATGGGGCAGCGAGTCACAGGAGACCGCCGCCCTCGAAGACGAGTGGTTTGCCGGGGCTGAGGCGAGGAGCGCCCGGTCCTGTGCGCTGGAGGATGGTGAGGACAGCACCGGTGGTCCGCCGCAGCCGCTTGCCGGTGCACAGGATGACGATGCGCAGAGCAACAGTGCGCGGGATGACCATGCGCCGGGGCCGAGAACGCGACCATCGAAACCAGTGCGGTTCCCACCGGGCCCCGATCTGGTTGAGCGGGGTCATCATCATGCGTGAGACCATCCCGTTCCACCCCGCGAGCGGTCCGGATGCTGGGCCCGAAATGCCGCCGTCGGTGCCGACCGGCACGGTGATGGAACTCTGGCGCGCCCCGCTGCTCGAAGCAGCGGAGGCACGGTTCGACGACTGGATGGCGATGCTGCACGCGCGCTACGACGAGTGCCTCGAATCACTCACCGACGAGCACATGGCCTTCGAGGCGACATTCATCAGCACCGAGGCGGATGGGTCGCGCTGGATGTATCACCTACAGGTGCGCGGTGCCGGCAGTCGTGTCCTCGATCTCACGAAGGGCATCGACGCCGCCCACGAGGCTTGGGCGCGCAGCACCAAACATCGCGGTTGGGAGGTGCTCGAACCACGGTTGTTCCTCTGCCCGCCGCAGGTGAGGGATGCGCTGTGCGCAGCTGCAGGCGCGGACCTGCTTCCGACCGGTGCGCTTCCCGACTCCTCACACAGAGGGCAGCCGCCCAGCGGGGAGTGACTCTTCTCAGGGCGATGATCCTCACGGGCGGGGCGGCCGGCATCGGCTGCGTGGTCCCCCTCGCAGGGTGGCTGGGCGCTTCGAGGGAGAGACTTCCCGGTCATCCGAGTGATGGGTCAGCGACGATCGCGGGCGTCCGCTCGAGCGCGAGCGTTCGCTCTAGAAGGGCGGTGGATCGGAGCGCGCGTCCGCGGTGGGGGACGCAGTCCCGGCAGAGTGCGCCTGCCCGTCGGTGGAGTCGATGAGGGTCTGCAGCTGCTCGGCGTGAGCGGAGTTGATGGGGTTGCCGGGCACCGCGGTCCTTGCGGTGAGTTCGCCGTTGAGCTGCCAGGTGAGCATGCCCTCCGAAGTCCGCACCGGGGTGAGGATGCCCGCGGTCTTCATCTGGTGGTGGCGCTTGCACAGGGGATGGAGGTTGCTGAAGTCGGTTCGCCCACCGGCGGCAGGATCGGCATGGTCGAACGGGGTGCGATGGTCGAGTTCGCAGGCATCGGCTCGACGGGTGCAGCCCGGTGCGGTGCAGTGCTGCCACTTCGCTTCCACGACCGCGCGCAGGGCTGCCGGGATCGTGTAGGAGCGGGCATGGGCGTCGAGAACGCGGCCGTCCGCGGGATCGGTGAGGATGCGGCGCAGGGTGGACTGTCCAGCAGCGATGCGGCGGGCGGCGTCGGCGGGAACGGGTGAGCCATCGGCCAGTTCGCCGGGCAGGTCGGAGTCGCCGGTGTAGGTCAGCAGCGGCAGGGTGAGTGCGACGGTGGCCTGGCGGCGAAGCCATTCCGCGTTCGTGGGGCACGTCAGAGTGATGACCACGGTCTGACCGGAGGCGGAGGCCTCGACGGGGGCTCGTGCAGGATGGGCCACCGCACACCTGGCCGGTGGGGATCCGGTGATTGAGTCTGGGCCGCCGCCCGATGCCGGTGCGGGCACACCTCGCCCCTGCGCCTTCGGTGTTCGTCTGTTTTCGGACGTCGCAGAGTTGCACGTTGCAGAGCTGTGGGGATGCGCGAAGCACGCAGTCGGCGGCGACGACGAGGAGGTGGCGCCCTGCCCGGGACCCCTGGCGGCGACAGGCACTCCTTCGGAGCTTCGGCCTGCGCTCGCCCCCACACCTCCGTCAGCGGTGAGATCATCCCGCGTGGGGATGACTGCCTGGACGGTGACCTGCGGGGCGTACGAGGCGAGCATGTCGAAGCACAGCTGACCGATGGTGCGCTCATCGACCACCTGAGTGCCTGCGGGCGCCTGCTGGCCGAAGGCGCCCAGTTCACTGCGGCGCACCGCGCGAGCAACCGCCCGCACGCGCTCGTGCAGCGCCGCCACCTCGGCAACGGGGCCGATGAGGCACAGGGTGGCGCTGCCGTCGCGGTTCGCCCAGTATTCGATCCGCCGCTGGGAATGCACCTGTTCGGCGGCCTCGGCGGGACCGCTCAGGGTCGCGATGAGGCGCGCCGCGTGGCGGCGGAAGTCGGCCAGGCGCATGGCGGGGCTCAGCGCCGCGAGGTGGGCGTCCACGTGGGTGAGTTGGGCAAGGGAGAGGTCACCGCCGAGGTGGGCCGCGGTTTCGAGTTTGCGGGTGTCGATGATGCCCCGGCGGGCCTGGTCGGTCAGCTCGGGCAGTCCGAGGATGGCGGTGAGCGCATCGGCGATGAGACCGGTTGCTCGGGTTTCGGTGATGTCGAGGCAGTGGGCAATCGTCATGCCCAGCCGCTGCTGAGTGCCGTCGTACACGTGCGAGGGAACGGCGTGCGGAACGTGGGCGTTCAGCAGTGCGCGGATGCGGGCGACGGGGATGAGCTCGCAGTCATAGGGCACCTGGTCGGCCCAGGGGATGGGATCTGGCAGCGCCTCATCGGTGGGTGCGGTCTGTCCTCGCGGTTCTGCGGTGGGGAGATTGAAGAGCGCTTCGTCGGCGGCAGGGAGGTCGTCGGTGGCGAGCGTGCCCGCCGTGCAGGTGCAGGCCTCGAGGCTGTACTGACTGTCGACGGTGGCAGTGGCTTCTGCCGCGGTAGCGGAGTCCATGCCGTCGAACGACGCCGGCTGGGCGACTGCTCTGCGTGGGGCTTGAGCGCCGTTGGGAGCTTGAGCACTGTGCAGAGCCTGGGTGCCGTGCGGTGCTTGAGCACGGAACTGGTCGGGCATGGAAGACGAGACGCCGGGGTCGGGTGGCACACAGTCGCCGCAGGCGTCGCAGCGTGCCTGGTCATCGGCGTCGAGATCGGAATCAGTGCGCAGCAGCATGCCCGAGCTGATGCCGAGGCGGTCGAGGTCCCCGTGGGCGAGGGCGGCGTCGAGGGCGGTCATCCCGGCGCCGAGCAGCTGCCGCAGCCGCTGTCGGCTCGCGAGGGCGGTGGCCTCGTGGATGCCGGCGAATACGGCCGCATCGTAACGGTGCGGGCGCGGCTCCCGGAGGGCACTGGATCCGGGAATGCGTCGTGCCGGTGGTGCCATGGGGCTCACCTCCCTTCGCCTCTCCGGTGCCGAGCCGGGTACCGCGAATTCTGTTCGCTCGGCAGCGGTGCCTCGTACCGTGTTGCGGTTCGCCTTTGCTGATTCCAGGGTAGGGGGAGGTACTGACACGAGAACTCCAAAAAGGACTCGGAGCACTCGATATGGAAAAACTGTTCGAAAATAGTTCGTCGCCAAGCGCGGGTGGTCGGCCCACGGCACCGTCAGACCTCACCCACCGGCACCGCCCACTCCGGCAGGAGGCCGGCCCGCTGGGAACCCGGCCCTTTACCGCATTTGCCCTGCGAGGAAGCCCGGCCTGTCACCACCGACCACCCGACTGCACCGCCGCACCCTGGCGCGGCAGCCCCCAGCAGCGTCGGCCCCACCCGCGCTGCCCACAACGCGAGTACCGCCTCGACCGGTGCCGCTCCGAACCGGCCGACGCGCCGCCCCCCGGCACCGCCCACTCCGGCAGGATGCCGGCCCGCCGGGAATCCGATCCGTCAACAGGTGTGCCCCGCCGGGAAGGCAGGCCCGCTGGGACCCCAGCCCGTCAACACATTTGCCCTGCGAGGAGGCCCGGTCTGTCACCACCGTCCACCCGACGGCACCACCGTCCACCCGACGGCACCACCGTCCACCCGACGGCACCGCCGCGCCCTGGAGCGGACGCCCGCGGCCGCCCCAACACCGCTGGCTCCGCCCACGCTGCCAGCAACGCAACTCCCGCCTCGGCCAGAGCCGCTCCGCGCCGGCCGGCGCACCTCCCACCGATCAACTCCACCTACGCCACCAGCCGGCGTCGACCTCTCGGTGTTGCGCTCTCTGCCCGCCCCTCAGCACCGCCGGACCAACCCACGCGGCCCTCACCGGCTCTACTCGACCCGGCTCCTGTCCGCGGCTCCGTGCCAGGATTGGCCCATGAGCCCCACCGCCCGCCCGCCGCGTGCCGGCCAGCACAGCTCCCGCCCCCGCCTGCACGTGCGGAACATCCACTGGACCTTTCACCTGGGGTTCCTCATCGCGATGGTGGTCTTCTACTTCGTGGTCCCCATGCACCCCGAGCGCAGCCTGCTCAGCCTGGTGATCGGGTTGAGCATCATCGCCGTGTGCATCACGGGGGTGGGCTTCATCATCATCCGCGAGGCGTTCTACCGCCGCCGCGTGGGCGAGGTGCGCCTGCGCGTGCCCGAGCTGCTCATCCTCGTCGAGATCACCACGATCGCGTTTGCGCTGGCCTACTACGCCATGGCGATCTACTCCGATGACGAGGTCTCCGGCATCCACACCCGCATCGACGCCCTCTACTTCTGCATGACGACGCTCGCCACCACCGGCTATGGCGACATCCACGCCTCCGGGCAGCTCGCCCGCCTCGTCGTCTCGCTTCAGCTGGCCTTCAACGTCGCGTTCATCGCGATCGTCACCCAGATGCTCAGCTCGAGCTTCTTCCGCGCCGAGTCCGGCAGGACCCCGCCGCAGGCCGTCGCAGACCGTGCCAATGCCAATGCTGATGCCGATGCCGGTGCCGGCCCTGGAGGCGACGCCGATCGCACCGAGCCCCGCGACTGAACCGCGTGGTCGATCGCGCGGCTGCGCGTTCCCCGTCTCTTCCCTCTTTCCCCGTCTCACCTCATCGCCGTTCGCATCGCCACTCCCAGCCGCCAGCGATCCGCTGTGCAGCCGCGAACTATGCTGGTAGCACCGGGAAGACCGGCGCGCGCCCGCGCCCTGGGGCATCCCCGGCGGCTCTCGCACACTGGGCGGGCACTGGGTGGGCACTGCCCGTACTCGGCCCGCAGTCCCATCAGCAGTCGCGACCAGCAGTCCCCACCAGCAATCACAACCCGCAGCCCCACTCAGCATCACCGTCAGATACCAGTGCCGCCCCAGCCCGAGGCACCCAGCCGCGGAGCCACCAGCCGCCACCCAGCCCCGGCCCCAGCCCCGGCCCCAGCGCCCCACCCACGTCCACCCAACCCACCCCACGCCCTCGACCACCGCAAGGAGTCCCGTGCACCTGCTCGGCGCCGAATCGATCGGCCTGTCCTACCCGAACCGCACCGTCTTGGACGGCGTCACGCTGGGCGTCTCCGCGGGCGACCGGATCGGGATCGTGGGCCGCAACGGCGACGGCAAGTCCACGCTCATGCGCATCCTCTCCGGCGACATCGAGCCGGATTCGGGCCGCGTGACCGCGCGCGGCGGCACGACCATCGGCTACCTCCGCCAGACCGACGACCTGCCCGCGGACTCCACCGTGCGCAGCGCGGTCGTGGGCGACGTGCCCGATCACGAGTGGGCCTCGCGCGCCCACGTCCGCGACGTCGTCTCCGGGCTGCTCACCGGCACGGGCATCGACCTGGATGCCCGCATCGGCGACCTGTCCGGCGGCCAGCGCCGCCGCACCGCGCTGGCCCGCCTGCTGGCGGGCGACTGGGGCATCCTCGCCCTCGACGAGCCCACGAACCACCTCGACATGACCGGGGTGCGCTGGCTGGCCGAGCACATCAAGCGCCGCTGGCCCGCCGGCCAGGGCGCCCTCCTCGTCGTCACCCACGACCGGTGGTTCCTCGACGAGGTCTCCACGCTGACGTGGGAGGTCCACGACGCCGCCGTCGACGCGTTCGAGGGCGGTTACGCGGCCTACGTCCTCCAGCGCGTTGAGCGCGACCGACAGGCCCAGGCGGTCGAGGCCAAGCGGCAGAACCTCATGCGCAAGGAGCTCGCCTGGCTGCGCCGCGGCGCCCCCGCCCGCACCTCGAAGCCCAAGTTCCGCATCGACGCGGCCAACGCGCTCATCAGCGGGGAGCCGCCCGTGCGCGACACCGTGGAGCTCGTGTCCATGGCGACGAGCCGGCTGGGCAAGGACGTCTTCGAGCTGGTGGGCGCGGCCGCCGCGTACGCGGACGCGCAGCCCGTCATCGAGCCCACCGACTGGATCGTGGGCCCCGGCGACCGGATCGGCCTGCTGGGCGCCAACGGCGCCGGGAAGTCCACGCTCATCAACCTGCTCACCGGGCAGCTCGAGCCCTCGGCGGGCCGCGTCAAGCGCGGCAAGACGGTGCGCACCGCCATCCTCGACCAGCAGCTGCGCGACCTCTCCGACATCGCCGAGGACCGCATCCGCGAGCTCCTGGCCCGCCGCGCCACGGAGGTCTCCACCGCCGCCGGCCAGCTCACGCCCACGCAGCTGCTCGAGAGGCTGGGCCTGGGCGACGTCCTCCAGAGCCGCGTGAAGGACCTCTCCGGCGGCCAGGCGCGCCGCCTTCAGCTCCTCCTCGTCCTCCTGGACGAGCCGAACGTCCTCATCCTTGACGAGCCCACGAACGACATGGACACGGACATGCTCGCCGCCATGGAGGACCTGCTGGACACGTGGCCCGGCACCCTCCTCGTCATCTCCCACGACCGCTACTTCGTCGAGCGCGTCACCGATGACCAGTACGCGGTCCTCGGCCACCGGCTGCGCCACCTGCCCGGCGGGGTCGACGAGTACCTGCGCCTGGCCGGCGCGCAGGAGGCCGCGGCCACGGCCCGGCCCGGGCGCGCCTCGGGCGCGGGGGACGGTACGGTGCCCGGCACCGGTACCAGCGCCGGTCAGGCCTCCGCCGCCGAGGTGCGGGCCGGCGAGCCGGGCCTGTCCAGTGCCGAGCGGCGCCGGCTGGACAAGGAGGCGAAGGCGATCGCGCGGCGCATCGACCGCGCCGAAGACGAGCTGGCGAAGCTCGACGCGCGCCTGGCCGCCCACGACCAGAGCGACTTCGCGGGCCTGGCCGCCCTCACGCAGGAGCGCGGCGCGCTGGCCGCGGAGAAGGACGACCTCGAACTCGAGTGGCTCGATCTCTCCGAGCGCCTCGAGGACTGAGCCCGGACGCACGGCCGCCCCGGCTCAGCCTGGGCTGAGCCGGGGCGGCGGCGTGCGGTGCGGCGTGCGGTGCGGCGTGCGGTGCGGCGTGCGGTGCGGCGTGCGGTGGCCGGGGCGGCTCAGCGCACGATGCGCACGTCGGAGGCGTGCACGAAGCCCACCCGGTGGCCGATGCGCACCTCGACCCACGCGGTGGAGTCGCGGACCCAGCGGCCGGGCTTCCCGTAGTCCTCGGCCACCTGGTACGACCCGCGCAGGCGGCCGCCCACCACGTAGCGCGCCCCCGGCTCGATCGTGTAGGGCAGCGCCTCGTTCTTGGGCGCGTCGACGCCGGCCCGTTCGAAGGCCGCGGCGCCCGGATAGGCGGCCCCGTAGACCTTGACCGTCCGCTTGCCGCGCGGCGTCGCGAGCCCGTGGGGCGCACGGCCCGGCTCGAGCGCGCGCCGGCCCGCGGCATCCGTGTCCTTGACCCACGCCGTCGTCCCCGCGTAGTGGATCTGCGTCCAGCCGTGGGCGCGGCCGGCGACCGCGAACGTCTGCCCGCCCGTGAGGTTCGAGCCCCAGTCGTTGATGACGGGCACGGCCGGGCCCTTGCCGTCCGGGTGCAGGCCCGGGTCCGCGAACAGCGGCGCGTCGTCGCGCGGGGCGGTGCGCACCGGCACCGCGAAGACGCCCTGGCGGCCCAGCTGGGCGGTGCCGTCGGCATTGCGGAAGTCGATCGTGTTCGACCGGTCGTCCGGCGCCGCGACGACGGTCTTCGCGTGGCGCCCGCCGTGGCCGGCGATGCGGCCGCCGGCCCGTTCGATGAGGCGCTCGAAGCTGTAGAGCGGGCCCGGATCCCAGTGCATCTTGGCCACCCCGGCCACCGTGGTCGCCGGCACCTCCTCGTGGCCCACGATGTGCTCGCGGTCCAGGGGGATGTCGTACTTCCTGCACAGGTAGCGCACCAGGCGGCCCACGGCGGTGTACTGGGCCTGCGTGAAGCCCTTCTTCGACTCCGCCTGGCCGACCATCTCGATGCCGATCGAGCGGCCGTTGAAGTGCCAGTTGCCCGCGTGCCACGCGGCATCGGCGACGTCGACCATCTGCGTGACGAGCCCGCTGCCGGCGACCACGTAGTGCGCCGACGTCTGGTTCTTCGGGTCCGTGAAGATCTTCAGGGTGCCCTCGTAGTCCGCCTCCGTGTCGTGGATGACGATGTAGTCGATGTCCTTGGCGCGCCGGCCGGCGAGGTCGTAGCTGCCGTAGTCCGCGGGGTCGTCCGAGGTCTGCTCGTAGGCCGCGGGCACGACGTTCGAGCGCACGCTGCGCGGCGCATCGGCTCGCTGCCCCTTCTTCAGACCGTGCCCGTGGCTGTTGCCCGAACCGGGCCGTGCCGAGCGCACGTTCCACTCCGGCTCGGCAGCCGCCGGACCCGCGAAGGCCAGTGCGCCCGCGGCGCCCAGGCCACCCGCCGCGATGAGGGTGCGCCGGGTGGGCCGGCCCGCCGCCGCGCGCGCCGGGGCGGTCGCCGCCTCCGGACCGCGGGCGAGGCGCTCCGCCCCCGGTGCTGCCTGTTCCGCGTCGGTGTTCGGCGTGCCGGTGCTCCCCGCATCCGCGCGCCCCGCGGGGGCGCCGTCCTGCGGCCGTGTGCTGTGCGTGTCCACGATGCTCCTCTCGGCGGGCGGGCCGCCGTCCGGTCGGGTGACATGCACCACATTCGCATCCGGCGCAGGGCTGCGCAAACCGCGTCCGCCTCGTGAAACGCCCAACCGCCCTGGTCAGGGCAGGCGCCGACGCAACGGGGGAGGGATCGGGCCCGGGCTGCAGGGGCAGCGCACGGCGAAGCCGCCGCCCCGAACGGGGCGGCGGCTTCGGCACGACTGGAGCGGAACCGGGGGAGGCCCGGCGTCTGAGGGCTCGGTACTGCTGCCTGGGCTCGGTGCTGCTCTCAGGGCTCAGTACTGCTCAGTACTCCGACTGCTCAGTACTCCGCGCGGGTGACGAGCTCGCCGGCGCGCGCGTTGGCGCGGTTGAGCTCCTTGGCCGTCTCCGTGACGGCCGCCAGCGCATCCGCGTCGAGCCCGCCGAAGAACTCCTCGTAGGCGCGGCCGACCTCGCGGTAGTAGCGCAGGATGAGGTGGGCCGCCTCCTCCGTGTAGTAGATCGCGATCCGGCGCTTGTCCGACTCGTCGCGATCGCGCATGAGCAGGCCGCGGTCCGTGAGCCGCTCGAGGATCGACGTCAGCGTCGACGCGGACAGCGCCAGCTGCTCGCTGATGTAGCCGGGGGTGACGGTGATATTGCTGCCGGTGCCCGCGACCACGGCGCCCAGGACGTTGAAGTCCACGAGGTTGAGGTCATGGGCGTGGGCGAAGCGGGTGCTGGCCGTGCGGATGAGCGTAGCCTGGGTCATCGAGGCATGGACGAGGGCGGCGAGGTCATGGCGCTGCGATCCCTCCTGCGGGAAGTCATCGGCGCCGGAGAGTTCGAAGAGTTCGATCAGTGAATCGGGCAACATGCCCTACATCGTACGGGCAGATGCTGAGCGGATGCCCGCATTGCAATTGGGTATCGGTGTGTTACATGTAACGCCCGGGTCCGCGGCGCGCCCCGAGTCGGTCTATCCTGTGTAAACCATGACGGCAGCCTCGGTGCGGCCTGATTGCGCGCGCTCGCGCGGTGCCTCGGCCCCGCGCCCGCGCCGGTTCCAACGTCGTCACATCCGGGAGAATAGTCACGTGAAGCGCAAGCAGCTCGCCCCGCTCACCGCAGTCGTCGCCGTCTCGGCGCTCGCCCTGTCGGCCTGCGGCCAGGCCCCGTCCGAATCGAAGGACTCGGAGCAGAAGTCCGACTACAAGGCCTGCATGGTCTCCGATGCGGGCGGCTGGGATGACCGCTCGTTCAACCAGTCCGGCAAGGAGGGCTTCGACAAGGCCGTCAAGGAGTTCGGCCTCCAGGAGTCCGATGCGGAGTCCAAGGACGACTCCGACTTCACCTCCAACGTCGACCAGATGGTCCAGCAGGGCTGCAAGCTCATCTACGGCGTGGGCTTCAACCTGGCCCCCGTCATGACGAAGTCCGCGCAGGAGAACAAGGACATCGACTACGCGCTCATCGACTCCCCGTTCACGGACAAGGACGGCAAGACGGTCGAGCTCGACAACGCCAAGCCCATCGAGTTCAACACGGCCCAGGCCGCGTTCCTCGCCGGCTACGTCGCCGCCGGGACGACGAAGTCGAACAAGGTCGCCACCTTCGGCGGGATGAACATCCCCTCCGTGACGATCTTCATGGACGGCTTCGCCGACGGCGTGAAGAAGTTCAACCAGGACAAGGGCAAGGACGTCAAGCTGCTCGGCTGGGACAAGGACAAGCAGTCCGGCTCCTTCTCCGGCGACTTCGACAACCAGAGCCAGGGCCAGACGCTGGCCAACCAGTTCCTCTCCCAGGGCGCGGACATCGTCATGCCCGTCGCCGGCCCCGTGGGCCTGGGCGCGGCCGCCGCCGTGAAGAAGAAGGACGGCGCCAAGCTCATCTGGGTCGACTCCGACGGCTACGAGTCCGCCCCCGACTACAAGGACATCATCCTCACCTCCGTGGTCAAGGGCATCGCGAACTCCGTCTACGACACGGCCAAGGAGGCCAAGGACGACAAGTTCTCCGCCGAGCCGTACGTGGGCGACCTGTCCAACGACGGCGTGGGCATCGCGCCCTACCACGACCTCGAGGGCGATGTGCCCGACGACGTGAAGAAGAGCGTGGACGATCTCAAGCAGCAGATCATCGACGGCAAGCTCAAGGTGGAGTCCAAGGCCTCCCCGAAGTGATCTGAGCCAAGCGCCCATGGCCGCCCCGGCGGCCGTGGGCGCTTCGCTCCGCCCAGCCCCACTGTGCAATAGTCAGCCGTGCACGGAATCGGCGGTGCAGTCCTGCGCCGCTTCGGCACGAGGAGAACCCCACGTGAAACTCCAGCTCGCCGGGATCACGAAGCGATTCGGCTCCCTGGTGGCCAACAGCGCGATCGACCTCACGATCGAGCCCGGGCAGGTCCACGCGCTGCTCGGCGAGAACGGCGCCGGCAAGTCCACCCTCATGAACGTCCTCTACGGCCTCTACGAGCCCGATGAGGGCCAGATCGTCGTCGACGGCGAGCCCGTGCGCTTCTCGGGGCCCGGCGACGCCGTGGCCGCCGGCATCGGCATGGTCCACCAGCACTTCATGCTCGTGCCCGTCTTCACCGTCGCGGAGTCCGTGGCGCTGGGCTACGAGCCCGTCAAGGGCATGGGGATCCTCGACCTGGGGGCCGCCCGCGCCAAGGTCCGGGAGATCTCCGCGCGCTTCGGCTTCGACATCGACCCCGACGCGGTCATCGAGGACCTGCCCGTGGGCGCCCAGCAGCGCGTCGAGATCATCAAGGCCCTCTCCCGCGACGCCCAGGTGCTCATCCTCGACGAGCCCACCGCCGTGCTCACCCCGCAGGAGACCGACGAGCTCATCGAGATCATGCGCCAGCTCAAGGCGCAGGGCACCTCGATCGTCTTCATCACCCACAAGCTGCGCGAGGTGCGCGCCGTCGCCGATGCCATCACGGTCATCCGCCGCGGCGCGGTCGTGGGCGAGGCGAGCCCCAGCTCCTCGGAATCCGAGCTCGCGAGCCTCATGGTGGGCCGCGATGTCCACCTGACGTCTGCGAAGGAGCCCGCCCAGCCGGGGGAGGAGACGTTCGCGGTGGCCGGGCTCACGGTGCTCGACAAGTCCGGCTTCCCCGTCGTCGACGACATCGACTTCAGCGTGGCGCGCGGGGAGATCCTCGCGATCGCCGGCGTGCAGGGCAACGGCCAGACCGAGCTCACGGAGACCATCATCGGCCTCGCCGAGCCGCAGGCCGGCGACATCGTCCTCGACGGGCACAGCCTCCTGGGACGCAGCGTCAAGCAGCGCCTCGACGCCGGGATCGGGTTCGTCCCCGAGGACCGCTCGACCGACGGGATCATCGCGAACTTCGCGATCCGGGAGAACATGATCCTCGACTGGTACGACCGGCCGCCCTACGCCCAGGGCCTCGCGCTCAGGCCCGCGGTCATCCGCGAGGAGGCCGCGAAGAAGGTCGACGAGTTCGACATCCGGCTGACCTCGATCGACGACCCGATCTCCACCCTCTCCGGCGGCAACCAGCAGAAGGTGGTGCTCGCCCGCGAGCTCGGCCGCGAGCTGCGCCTGCTCATCGCCAGCCAGCCCACCCGCGGCCTCGACGTCGGCTCCATCGAGTTCGTCCACGGCCGCATCATCGCCGAGCGCGACGCCGGCACGCCGTGCATCATCGTCTCCACCGAGCTCGACGAGGTGCGCAACCTCGCCGACCGCATCGCCGTCATGTACCGCGGCCGGATCGTCGGCATCGTGCCCGGCGACACCCCCCGCGATGCCCTGGGCCTCATGATGGCCGGCGTCCCCGCCGCCGAGGCGCAGGCGCGGGTGGACGACGGCAGCGCCGTCACCGAGGTCTCCGAGGCCGCGCAGGAGGACATCTGATGAGCTCAACGACCGTGTCGCAGCCGCCGGCGCCCCAGCCGGCCGCGGGCGGCTCGCGCCCGGCGGGGACCGGCCAGCCCGGCCTCATGCGCCAGATCCTCTCCGGGTCCTGGCTCGTGTCCCTCCTGGCGATCGTCATCGCCCTGGCGGTGGGCGCCGTGCTCATCGCCGTGGCCAACCCGGACGTGCAGGAGACGGCGAGCTACTTCTTCGCCCGCCCCGCCGATTTCTTCGCCGCCGCCTGGCAGGCGATCTCGGAGGCCTACCTCGCGCTGCTGCGCGGCTCCGTGTTCGACTGGCAGGCCACCTCGGCGGTCCGGATGGTCAGGCCCTTCACCGAATCGCTCGTCAGCGCCACGCCGCTCATCCTCACGGGCCTGGGCATCGCGCTCGCATTCCGCTCCGGGCTGTTCAACATCGGCGGCCAGGGCCAGGTGGTGCTCGGGTCCATCTGCTCCGGCTTCCTCGGCTACGCGCTGCACCTGCCCCCCGTCATCCACCTGCTCGTCGCCCTGGCCGGCGGCATCCTGGGCGGGGCGATCTGGGCGGGCATCGCCGGTGTGCTCAAGGCGCGCACCGGGGCCAACGAGGTGATCGTCACGATCATGCTCAACTCGATCGCCGGCTTCCTCTTCGCCTACCTGCTCAAGCAGGCGTGGTTCAAGCACACGGACTCCGCGAACCCCATCTCCGCTACGGTCGACTCGTCGGCCATGCTGCCGCCGCTGCTGCCCTCCCCGTTCCGGCTGAATGCGGGCTTCATCGTCGCGATCCTCGCCACGCTGCTCGTATGGTGGCTGCTCGAGCGCTCGACGACCGGCTTCGAGTTCCGCGCGGTCGGGGAGAACCCGAACGCCGCGAAGACGGCGGGCATCTCCGTGTCCCGCGTGACGATCACGGTCATGCTCATCGCCGGCGCCCTCGCCGGCCTGGGCGGGGCCGCGCAGATCCTCGGCACGGAGGGCAAGCTGTCCGCGGGCGTGGGCGGCTCGATCGGCTTCGACGCGATCACCGTCGCCCTGCTGGGCCGCTCCCGGCCGCTCGGCACGTTCTTCGCGGGCCTCCTGTTCGGCGCGTTCAAGGCCGGCGGGTACCTCATGCAGGCCCAGACCGGCACGCCCATCGACATCGTGCTCGTTGTGCAGTCCGTCATCGTGCTGCTCATCGCGGCGCCCCCGCTCGTGCGCACGATCTTCCGCCTGCCCGCCCCGGTGAAGAAGGAGGACGCGTGAGCACCCTCGCCGCGCCGGCCGATGACCGGCAGACCCTCGCCGCGCTCCAGCCGATCGACTGGAAGCTGCCCATCGTCTACGGGGTGCTCGCGCTCCTGGCGCTCGTGGGCTTCGGCCTGGCGGCCCCCGGCGGCGCGCAGACGACCTTCGAGTTCGCCACCGAGGGGGACTTCTTCACGATCCCGCCCGTCGTGGTGCCCGCCAAGGCCACCGCGATCGTGCTGGGCCTGTTCTGCGCGGTGCTCGCGGCCTACGCGACGTGGGCCGCGCGCCGGCGCTTCGAGCCCGGCACGTGGCTGCCCGTGTGCTTCGGCGTGCTGTTCATGCTCGCGTTCCTCACGTGGGCCGGCGCCGGCAACGGGCTCATCGCCACGACCTCGCTGCTCGCCGGCGCGCTCGCGCTGTCCGTCCCGCTCATCTTCGGCGCGATGACGGGCCTCATCGGCGAGCGCTCGGGCATCGTCAACATCGCGATCGAGGGCCAGCTCCTGGCCGGCGCGTTCTGCGCCGCCGTCGTCGCCTCGGCCGCGAAGAACCCGTACGTCGGCCTCATCGCAGCCCCGATCGGCGGCATGCTCGTCGCCTGCGTGCTCACGTTCTTCGCGATCCGCTACTGGGTCGACCAGATCATCATCGGCGTCGTGCTCAACGTGCTCGTCGTGGGCCTGACGAACTTCCTGTTCTCCACCGTGCTCTCGGCCGACGAGGCGACGTGGAACACCCGCGAGCAGCTGCCGAACCTGCCGATTCCCGGCCTGCGGTCCATCCCGGTCATCGGCGAGGTCCTCTTCGACCAGAACATCCTCGTGTACTTCATGTACGTCGTGGTCTTCGCCCTCCAGTTCCTCCTGTTCCGCTCCCGCTGGGGCCTGCGGATGCGCGCGATCGGCGAGCACCCGCGCGCCGCTGACACCGTGGGCATCAACGTCAACCGGTGGCGGGCCATCAACACGATCCTCGCCGGCGGCATCGCCGGCCTGGGGGGCGCGTTCTTCACCGTGGGCTCCGGTCTGGCATTCGGCAAGGAGATGTCCGCCGGGCAGGGCTACATCGCGCTGGCCGCGATGATCCTGGGCAAGTGGAGCCCCAAGGGCGCGCTGTTCGCCGCCCTGCTGTTCGGGTTCGCGAAGAACCTGGGCAACTCGCTGTCCGCGATCGGCGCGCCGATCCCGCCGGACCTGCTGCTCATGCTGCCCTACATCGTCACGATCTTCGCCGTCGCAGGCTTCGTGGGGCGCGTGCGCCCGCCGGCCGCCGAGGGCGTCCCCTACCGCAAGCAGTGAGGGCCATGCGAGATTTCCCCGCCGAGGTGTGGGCCGAGCTCCACGACACCGCCCTGGCCGCGATGGCCCGGGCCTACGCGCCGTACTCCGGCTTCCCGGTGGGCGCCGCGGCGCTCGTCGACGACGGGCGGGTGGTGAGCGGCACGAACGTGGAGAACGCCGCCTACGGCCTGGGCCTGTGCGCCGAGTGCGGGCTCGTCTCCGAGCTCGCGCGCACCGGTGGCGGCCGCCTCGTCGCCTTCGCCTGCGTCGACGGCCGCGGCGAGCGCCTTGTGCCCTGCGGCCGGTGCCGCCAGCTGCTCTTCGAGTTCGGCGGGCCCGAGCTCGTCCTCGACCTGCCCAGCGGGCTCGCCCCCATGTCCGAGGTGCTGCCCGAGGCCTTCGGACCCGACCACCTGAGCGCCGCGCGCCGGTAGGCCGCCGGCCCGCGCCTCGGCGCCGGCCCCGGCGACCGGCGCCGGCGCCGCGCAACCCGCCCCACGACCACCCCGGGAGGACCCCATGCCGATCGAACCCTTCGACGCCGTCGACGTCATCGCCGCCAAGCGCGAGCGCCGGCGCCTGAGCGACGAGCAGATCGCGTGGGTGATCGACGCCTACACGCGCGGGGCCGTGGGCGATGAGCAGATGGCCGCCCTGGCCATGGCGATCTTCCTCAACGGCATGGAGGATGCGGAGATCGCCCGCTGGACCCGCGCGATGATCGACTCCGGCGAGCGGATGGATTTCTCCGGCCTGTCCAAGCCCACCGCGGACAAGCACTCGACCGGCGGGGTGGGGGACAAGATCACGCTGCCGCTCGCACCGCTCGTCGCGGTCTTCGGCGTGGCCGTCCCGCAGCTGTCCGGGCGCGGCCTGGGGCACACCGGCGGCACGCTCGACAAGCTCGAGGCGATCCCCGGCTGGCGCGCGGACCTGACGAACGCGCAGCTCATGGCCCAGCTCGAGGAGATCGGCGCCGTCATCTGCGCCGCGGGCTCCGGCCTGGCGCCGGCGGACAAGAAGCTCTACGCGCTGCGGGACACGACCGGCACCGTCGAGTGCATCCCGCTCATCGCCTCGTCGATCATGAGCAAGAAGATCGCCGAGGGGACCAACAGCCTCGTCCTCGACGTCAAGGTGGGCTCCGGTGCCTTCATGAAGGACCGCGAGGCCGCCCACCGGCTGGCGCGCACCATGGTGGCGCTCGGCCGCGAGGCCGGGGTGGACACCTCGGCGCTGCTCACGGACATGTCGACGCCCCTGGGGCTCACGGTGGGCAACGCGCTCGAGGTGCGCGAGTCCGTCGAGGTGCTCGCCGGCGGCGGCCCCGCCGACGTCGTCGAGCTCACCATGGCCCTGGCCCGCGAGATGCTCGCCCAGGCCGGGCTGCCCGACGCAGACCCCGCCGCGGCCCTGGCCGACGGCCGCGCGATGGACGCCTGGCGGGCCATGATCGCGGCCCAGGGCGGCGATCCGGATGCGCCGCTGCCCGCCGCGGCCCACACGGACACCGTCCTCGCCGAATCCGATGGCGTGCTCGCCGAGCTCGACGCGCTGGCCGTGGGCGTGGCCTCGTGGCGGCTGGGCGCCGGGCGCGCCCGCAAGGAGGACCCGGTGCAGGCGGGCGCCGGGATCGAGCTGCACGCCAAGCCCGGCGACGAGGTGCGCGCGGGCCAGCCGCTGCTCACCCTCCACTCCGATGACGAGGAGCGCTTCGCCCGCGCCCGCGAGGCGCTGGCCGGCGGCGTGGAGATCGCGCCGGCGACGAGCGCCGCCGCGACCGCCGCGCGCCGGGCCACCGTCATCCTCGACCGCGTGTCCTGAGCGCCCGCCGCCCAGCAGCACCCGTCCCATCCGCAGCCCGCACCCGCCAGAAGGAGCACCCCATGACCAGCCGCGCTGACGTCGCCGCGATGATCGACCACACCCTGCTCAAGCCCGAGTCCACGCCCGCCGATGTCGCCGCCCTGGTCGCCGAGGCGCGCAGCCTGGGCGTGCTGGCCGTGTGCGTCTCCCCGACCAGCTGCCGCTGGCCGACACGGGGGAGCTCACCATCGCCACCGTCTGCGGGTTCCCCTCCGGAGCCGTCAAGAGCGAGGTCAAGGCCGCCGAGGCCGCCCGCGCCGTGGCCGACGGCGCGGACGAGGTGGACATGGTCATCCGCATCGGCGCCGCGAAGGCCGGGGACTGGGACGCCGTCGAGGCCGACATCCGCGCCGTCGTCCAGGCCACCGCCGAGGCCGCCCAGGAGACCGGGCGCGCCGCGCTGGTCAAGGTCATCCTCGAGTCCGCCGCGCTCAGCGACGCGGAGATCGTCGAGGCCTGCCGCCGCGCGGAGACCGCCGGCGCCGATTTCGTCAAGACCTCGACGGGCTTCCACCCGGCCGGCGGGGCCAGCGCGCACGCCGTCGAGCTCATGGCCACGACGGTGGGCGGCCGGCTGGGCGTCAAGGCCTCCGGCGGCATCCGCACCCCCGAGGCCGCGCAGGCCATGATCGACGCCGGCGCCACCCGCCTGGGCCTCTCCGGCTCCGCGACGGTGCTCGCGGGCTTCTGAGCAGTCCCGCCGGCGCCGTTCCCTCAGCGCACTTTCAGCGGCTCGGCAGTGTCGATTCACCGGTCTGACCTCGGCGGTTCGTACACTGGTGCTATGCCCAAGACCCGCACCGTCTCCCGACTCAGCCTTGCCGTCGCGGCAAGCGCCGGCGCATTCGCACTGCTGTGCCTGGTGAGCCTGCAGTGGGGTGCGGCGATCGCGTTCGCGGTGCTGGGCGCCGCCCAGTGGGCGTGCTCGTGGTGGGTCCACTCCTCGCCCAGCGCCCTGGCCGCGCGGGGCACCCCGGACGGGGGACCGCGCAACGTGGACCGCGGCACGGTGGCCCTGACGTACACCGCGTATGCGGGCCTGTTCCTCGTGCTGCTCGTCTACCTGCTGGCCGCGCTCTTCAGCCCGCCGTTCAGCGATGTGCGGGTGCTCGCGATGACGCAGATGGTCGTGCTCTTCGGCACCTGGGGCATCTCGAACCTCGTCTTCGCCCGCCTGCGCTGAGCCCTGCCGGCCGCTTCGCAGGGGCCCGCGCGCCTCGGGTCGGGCCGACAGCGGTGTCCCGGCGATGGGCTGCGCGGCCGTTCAGCCGATGAGCCGCACGCCGGCGGCCGCCAGCGCGCCGAACACCACACCCCACGCCACGATGGACACGAGCTGCCAGCCGATGACGGCGTTGCGGCTGGCGCCGAACGAGACCATCATCCCTGAGGTGATCTGGCTGGGCAGGAAGCACTGGCCCAGCAGGCTGACGCCGGGCACACCCCAGCGGTCGAACATGCGCCGGACCCGCGCCCGTCGCTTCGAGCCCGGCGCCCCGGCTGCCTCCGCGCTGGCGCCGGCCCCGGCCTGCGATCCGGCCCTACGGCGTGCCAGGACCGCGCGGCGGGCGGCGGCCGCGCCCATGACGACGAGCAGCATCGTGGCGGCATTGCCCACCACCGCCAGGCCGATCGCCACGACCGGGTGCATGCCGGTGAGGACCCCGATCGCGGAGCCGAAGTACGACTCGACGAACGGGATGGCGGACAGGGCGAGGATGCCCAGCCAGTGGACGGCCGGCGGCAGGGACTGGGCGAAGTCGACGAGCGCGTGCATGGGTTCCTCCTGGTTCAGGGCGTCGCACGGTGGAAAGTGCGCTTTCCATGTCAAGCGTGCTTGACTGTCCGGCTGCTGTCAAGTACGTTTGACACATGGAGAGCCGGGTCAAGGAGCTGCGCCAGGACGCGGGGCTCTCACAGGAGGCGCTCGGCCGCGCGGTGGGGGTGTCGCGCCAGACCATCAACTCGCTGGAGAAGGGGCGCTACGACCCCTCCCTGCGACTCGCGGTCGCCCTGGCCCGCCATTTCCGACTCAGCGTGGAGGAGATCTTCGATGTCGACGCACCCTAAGCGCGGCCCGCTGGGCGTGTCCTGGCTCAACGTGGTCTTCGCCGCGGCCCTGCTCATCGCCGGTGTCCTCGTGGCCGTCCTCAGCGCGCGGGGACTGGCCTTCGGGCTCGTGCTCTGCGCGCTCGCGGTGATCCAATTCGGCGCGGCCTGGTGGGCGGTTCACCGCTCGGACAACGACCTCGCCCGCATCAACGCCCTCGAATACGCGGACGAGCGCGAGCGCCAGGTCGCCCGCGCGGGCCTTGCCGCCGTGGGCGCGGTGGCGCTCATCGGCAGCCTCGCGCTCGTCGTCGTGGGCTTCGTGCTCGACGATGCGCGCGTGCCCCTCGAGGCAATCGCGCCGTGGTCCGTCCTCGTGCTCTACGGCACGTGGGGGATCGCCAACTGGGTGGCGGCCAAGCGGATGTGAGCCCCGGGTCTACAGCCCCAGCGATCCCGCGAGCTGCTCGCGCATCGCGGCCAGGCGCGCCGCTGCGCGCGAGCGCGCCCCGGCCAGCGCCTCGGCGCCGGCAACCGGCTCCGCGGCCTCGAGGTAGCACTTGAGCTTGGGCTCCGTGCCCGAGGGGCGGATGATGACCCGATCGCCCGCGGCGGTCTCGAGGACCATGCCGTCGGTGGGCGGAAGCTCCGGCGAGCCCTCGCTCAGGTCGACGACGCGCTCCACCGGCGAACCCGCGAGCTGCGCGGGCGGGGCCTCGCGCAGGCGGCGCATCGCCGCGGCGATGAGGGAGACATCGGCGACCCGGAAGCTCAGCGGCGCGGTCAGGCGCACGCCGTCGCGGGCGCGGATGCGCGCCAGCTCGTCGTCGACCGTGCGGCCCTCGGCCTTGAGCCGCGAGGCCAGGGCCGCGAACAGGAGGCCCGCGGAGATCCCGTCCTTGTCGCGCACCGCGGCCGGGTCCACGCAGTAGCCCAGCGCCTCCTCGTAGCCGAAGACCAGCCCCGGGACGCGGGAGATCCACTTGAAGCCGGTGAGCGTCGACACGTGCTGGAGGCCGTGGGCGGCGGCCACGGCGGCCAGCGCGCGGGAGGACACGATGGAGTTCGCCATCGTCAGGTGCGTGGCCTCCGAGGCGGAGAAGCGCTGGCCGACGAACTCGCCCAGCAGCAGGCCCACCTCGTCGCCGGTGAGCTGGCGCCACGTACCGGACCCGGCCTGCGGGTCCGGAATCGCGGCGGAGAAGCGGTCGGCGTCCGGGTCGTTGGCGATGATGAGCTCGGCGCCGCTGCCCTGGGCCCGGGCGATCGCGAGGTCGAGCGCGCCGGGCTCCTCCGGGTTGGGGAAGGCGACGGTGGGGAAGTCCGGGTCCGGGGAGAACTGCTCATCCACCGGCACGACGTCTTCGAAGCCCGCCTCGTGGAGCGCGGCCGTCATCATCTGCCCGCCCACGCCGTGCATGGCGGTGAGCACGATGCGCAGGGGCGCCTGGGCGCTGGCGTCGAGCTCGCGCAGGCGGTCGAGGTAGGCGCGCACCACCTCGTCGCCCAGGGTCTCCCAGCCCTGCGCGCGGGGGACGGAGGCAACCGCATCGACCGCGGCGATGCGCTCGGCGATCATGGCGTCGAACGGGGGCACGATCTGCGCACCCGCCCCGGCCTGGGCGGCGCGCTGCGCGGCGACGGGGTCCTCGCCGGCTAGCGCGTAGCCAGCGCGCAGCGCGGACTCGCCCAGGTAGACCTTGTAGCCGTTGTCCCGGGGCGGATTGTGGCTGGCGGTGACCATGACGCCGGCGTCGGCGCGCAGGCTCAGCAGCGCAAACGCGAGCAGCGGGGTGGGCAGCTGCGGCGGCAGCATGATCGCCCGGCCGCCGGCGGCGGTGACGACCGCGGCCGTGTCCGCGGCGAAGTCGGCCGAGCCGTAGCGGGCATCGCAGCCGATGACCACGGAGAAGCCCTCGCCCACGGTGTCGCGCAGGAAGGCGGCCAGGCCCGCGGCCGCGCGGATGACGACGGCGCGGTTCATCCGGTTGGGCCCGCCGCCCAGCGCCCCGCGCAGGCCCGCGGTGCCGAACGCCAGGGGGCCGGCGAACCGGTCCTCGAGGTCCGCGCGCGCGGCGGCGGCCTCGTCGGCATCCCCGCGGGCGGTAGCGAGGAGCGCCTGCAGCTCGGCGCGAGTGGCGGGATCGGGGTCATCGGCGATCCAGGCGGCGACGACCTGGGGGTCGAAGCCCGCGGTGAAGCGGTCCGCGACGGCCATCTCAGCCCTCTCCCACGATGCGGGCGACGATGTCGGCCAACAGCCGGGAGATGCGGGGGCCCGCGGCACGCCCGGCCTCGAGCACTTCGGCGTGATCGAGCGGCTGGGCGGAGACGCCGGCGCCCAGGTTCGTCACGAGCGAGATGCCGAGGATCTCGAGGCCTGCGGCGCGCGCGGCGATCGCCTCGAGTGCCGTGGACATGCCCACGAGGTCCGCGCCCAGGGTGCGGGCCGCGCGGACCTCGGCGGGGGTCTCGTAGTGCGGGCCGGGGAACTGGGCGTAGACGCCCTCGGCCAGGCTGGGGTCGATTTCGCGGGCGATGTCGCGCAGCCGGGCGGAGTAGAGGTCCGTGAGGTCGACGAACGTGGCGCCGTGCAGGGGCGAGGCGGCCGTGAGGTTGAGGTGGTCGCTGATGAGCACGGGGGTGCCGGGGCCGGTTTCCTCGCGGGTGGAGCCGCAGCCGTTCGTCAGCACGACCGCCCGGCAGCCCGCCGCCGCGGCGGTGCGCACGCCGTGGGCCACCGCGTCCACGCCGCGGCCCTCGTAGAAGTGGGTGCGCGCGCCCAGCACCAGGGCGTGGGCGCCGTTGCCCAGGCGGATCGTGGTGAGCGTGCCGCCGTGGCCTGCGACGACGGGGGAGTGGAAGCCGGGCACCTGGTCCGCCGGGGTCTGCGCGATCACCTCGCCCAGCAGGTCGGCCGCGCCGCCCCAGCCGGAGCCCAGCACGAGCGCGATGTCGTGGGCCTCGATGCCGGCCGCGGCGTTGAGGACGGCCGCGGCATCGGCGGCGAGCGCCTGGGGGTCCCGGTCGGCTGCCGCGGGCGCGGACTGCTGTGCCTGCTGTGCGGGCTGCGGGGCGTGGGCGGGCTGGTGGGATGCGGTGTGCGCGTCGGTCATGGCTTGACTGTATCGGACCGGCCGGGGCGGACCCGCGGCGGCGAACTGCGCGCTCCCGCTAGGATCGATGCATCCGTCCAGCCGCGTCCGTGACCAGGAGGCCACCATGCTCATCCGCCCGTTCTCCGCAGGCGACGACCTGGCCCTGGGCGAGGTCTTCCACGATGCCGCCACCCCCGCCGAGCACATGGAGCGCGGCCTCTTCCGCCCCGCCTCGGACGGCGGGCAGGGCGAGCCGGCGCTCAGCCGCTGCGTGGTCGCCGCGGCGGAGGACCCGGACATCCTCGTGGGCGCAGGTGCCATCGCGGCTTCGCCCGCCCATCCGTACCGCGCGTGGTCGTACGTGGAGGTCGCCGCCGAGGAGCGAGGCCGTGGCCTGGGCCGCGGGCTCTTCGACGCGGTGCGCGAGGAGGTGCGCGGCACCGAGCTCGACGGGCTGCCGCTGCGCACGCGCGTGGCCGCAGGCTCGCCCGGGTTCGCCGCCGCCGAGCACGCCGGCTTCTCCACCCTCTTCACCACCCGCGTGGTGCGCATCGAGGCACTCGCCCTGGGTGCGCTGGGCGCGGATCGGCTCGAGGACTTCGCCGTGACCGCCACGGGCTCGGTGGAGCTGACGAAGGCGTTCGCCGCCTGGTATGCCGGCGTCAACCGCGCCGATCCCGCGGCCCCCATGTCGCTGGGCCAGGTGAACAACCGCTTCCTGTCCGAGGCCGCGGGCGCCTACGGCGCCGCGCTGCTGCGCGATGGCGGCGAGGTCAGCGCGTTCGCCGTCTCCTATGCCCAGCCCGAGGTCGAGGCGCCCACCGAGCTCACGCTGGGCGCCGTGTACGACGGCACCGAGGCCGCGGCGGACCCGGATCCGCGCTCGCCGCAGTTCCAGCGGGCGATGGAGGACGCGGGCGCGCTGCTGGCCCGGCTGTCGACGGACACGGCGGTCATCGTGGAGGTCACCGACGAGATGCCGGCGGTCTCCGCGCTCATCGACGGGCTCATCGAGGCCGGCCAGGCGAGCGTCGAGTACGCCTACGCCACGCTGGGGGACTAAGGGGCGCTCTGACGGCCGGGCTGCCGACGTCCGGGCTCAGAAGTCCCAGGTGGCGTGTTCCGGGGCCGTGCCGCGGATGCGCTGGATGTGCAGCTGGCGGGCCAGGCGGATGAGGGGCCGGACGAGCATCTCCACGCTGCCGATGACGAAGAGGCACGTGCCCAGGAAGATGAGCTTCTCCGAGAAGAAGAAGAAGCTGCCGATGAGGAACCACAGGCCGATGAGGATGTCGTTGCCGATGCTCAGCAGCGCGTAGCGGCGCCGGATGACGAGCTCATGGTGGCCGACCCGCACGGTCGTCTCCTGCGGGGTGGTCTCGATGTGGTGCTCGTGCACGGATGGCCCTCCTGAGGCGCGATCGGGTGGCGGCGCAGCCCGGAGGACTGCAACGCACTCACAATAGGGCCGCAGCGGGCAATCGGCACACCGTGCCCGGTCCTCGGGCGGGTTCGTGGCACTCGCCGACCGCTGAAACCGGACTCCGTGGCCAATCCGCCTGGGCGCCGGCTCCGAATAGACGGCATGAGCAGCCCTGCACCCCCTCGCCAGTCCCGCGGCCACTCCGCCGCCCTGTGCGCCCGTGCGCGCCGTGCCGCCGGGGCGGCCGCGCTCGGTGTCGTCCCCACGGTGGTCTTCCTGGGCACCGCCGATGCCCTCGCCCGGTTG
Organism: Brevibacterium rongguiense; assembly: GCF_009857845.1. Lineage (GTDB taxonomy): Bacteria > Actinomycetota > Actinomycetes > Actinomycetales > Brevibacteriaceae > Brevibacterium > Brevibacterium rongguiense. The sequence goes on from NZ_WWEQ01000004.1 coordinate 39,484, forward strand.
CTGGGTGCCTCCACGGCCCCGCTGCTGGCGCTCAGCCAGACGATCATCGCGCTCACGCCGCCGGCGGCCGTCGCCTTCGCGATCGAGCACCTGGGCACCGCCGACAAACCCGTGCTCCTGCTGAGCGTCGCGCTGGGCGGCCTCGTCATCGCGGCGGGCATCGGGCTGCTGGCCCGCCGGCGCCCGCGCACGGCGGCCGTGGTCTTCGCCGCCCTCGAGGCGGGCCTGGTCTGCGCGGTGGCCGCACGGCCGGGCAGTCGCGCCCCCGACCTCGGCGCCGCGCTGCTAGGCGCCGTGCTCGGGTTTGCGGCATTCGTCCTGGTGGCGGCGCTCGACCGCCGCGCGCGGCGCGGTCACCGCGGAGCGCACCGGGGCCGCAACGAAGGCCAGGCCAGTGATCCGGGGCGGCGAGCGCTCCTTACCACCGCCGGCACGCTCGCGGCTGTCGGCGCACTCAGCCTGGCCCTCGGGCGCTCCATCACGGTCGTCGGCGGGGCCGCGATCGGCGCGGCCGCCCGCCTCGTGCTGCCGCGCCCCGCAAGCCCCATGCCCGCCGTGCCCGCCAGCGCCCAGATCGCGGTGGACGGCGTGGCGCCCTTCATCACCCCGGCCGCGGACTTCTATCGCATCGACACCGCACTCACACCCCCAGATATCGCCCCCGAGCGGTGGTCCCTGCGTGTCCACGGGCTCGTCGAGGAGGAGGTCACGCTCACGATGGACGAGCTCCTGTCCCTGCCCCTGGTGGAGCGCGCGCTCACGATGACATGCGTGTCCAATCCGGTGGGCGGCGAGCTGGTGGGCACGGCCGCCTGGCTCGGATACCCCCTGCGCAGCCTGCTGGCGCGCGCCCGCCCGCAACCGGAGGCGGACATGGTGCTCTCCGGGTCGATCGACGGCTTCACCGCGGGCACCCCGCTGGAGGCCATGCGCGACGGGCGGGATGCGCTCCTGGCGATCGGCATGAACGGGGAGCAGCTGCGCCCCGAGCACGGCTTCCCCGCCCGGCTCATCGTGCCGGGGCTCTACGGCTTCGTCTCGGCCACCAAGTGGGTGACCGACCTCGAGGTGACCCGGTTCGATCGCGCCCAGGGCTACTGGACGAAGCGCGGCTGGGATGAGCGCGGCCCCATCCTCGCGGCCAGCCGGATCGAGGTGCCCGGGCCCCTTGCCCAGGTGCCGGCGGGCACGGTCGTCGCCGCCGGGACCGCGTGGGCGCAGCGGGCCGGGGTGCGCTCCGTCCAGGTGCGCCTCGACGACGGGGACTGGCGCTCCGCCCACCTGGCCACCGCGGTCTCACAGGACACGTGGCGGCAGTGGCGCTGCGAGTTTGCCGATGTGCCGCCCGGCCTGCACGCCCTGACCGTGCGCGCGATCGACGGCCGCGGCCGGGTGCAGACCGCCGAGCGGCGGGACTCCATCCCCAATACCGCGACCGGCCATCACCGCATCCAGTTCACCGCGCAGTGAGCCGCGCGGCGTGTCCCAACCGCTGCCGGAAAAAAGTCCGCGGGAATCCCATCCGCCACGGCATCGGCTCCGAACACCAGTCAGACGGCGGGCACGTTGCACACCAATCCCGCTCGCCGCAGGACCAACACAAGGAGAAGATCATGAAGACGACACCCAGCACTCGCATCATCACCGCGGTCGGCGCGGTGGCCCTCAGCATGATCGGGCTCAGCGCCTGCTCCGGAGGCGCCTCCGGCAGCGAGTCTGGCGGCTCGGAATCGATGGGGGAGAGCTCCTCGGCCTCCTCGGCTCCGATGGAGAGCCCGTCCGCATCCGGCGGGGGCGCCGATGCGGACCTGGTGGGCAGCGGCTGCGCGGCCTACGCCAAGCAGGTGCCCTCCGGCAGCGGCTCGGTGGACGGCATGGCCGAGGACCCGGTCGCGGTGGCCGCGTCCCACAACCCCATGCTCACGACGCTGACGAAGGCCGTCTCCGGCAAGCTGAATAAGGACGTCGACCTCGTCGACACCCTCAACGGCGGGGACTTCACCGTCATCGCCCCCACCGATGATGCGTTCAAGAAGATCCCTAAGAAGGACGTCGAGGCGCTGGCCAAGGACAAGGACGCCCTGACGAAGGTGCTCACGTACCACGTGATCCCCGGCAAGCTGAGCCCCGAGCAGATCGCCGGCGAGCACAAGACGGTCGAGGGCGACAAGGTCAAGGTCTCCGGCTCCGGGGAGAAGCTCATGTTCAACAAGTCCAAGCTGGTGTGCGGCGGCGTGAAGACGGCCAACGCGACCGTGTACATGGTGGACACGGTCATGATGCCCGGGAAGATGTGACGCGTGCTCCAGCCCCTGAGCGCCCCGGGCCGCCCGCGTGTGAGCGGGCGGCCCGGGGCGCTCGCGGGCGGCGGGCGCGGTGCGCGCGGCCCCGCGGACGGGGGCGCGGTGGCGTACGGTGAGCAGGTGCCCACAGACGACCACGACCATCCCCCGCCCGCGGGCGATGTGGAGGCCGCGCTCATCCTGCGCATCCAGAACGGCGACACCGCCGCCTTCAACGAGGTCTTCCACCGCATGGGCGGCATGCTCCTGGCCGTCGTCGTCCGGATCGTGCGCGACCGTGCGCTGGCCGAAGAGGTGCTCCAGGAGTGCTTCGTGGAGCTGTGGAAGCGCAGCGACCGCTTCGACCCCCAGCGGGGCAGCGGGCGGGGCTGGCTCGTGGGCATGTGCCGCAGGCGCGCCATCGACTGCGTGCGCTCGGTGCAGGCCGCCCGCGACCGCGATGCGGCCGATGCCGCCCGGGCCGCCGCGACGCCCGGCCAGAGCGTGGAGCAGACGGTGGAGGCGCGGCTGGCCTCCGACGATGCCGCGCGGGCGCTGGCCGGACTGCCCGGTGAGCAGGCCGAGCCCATCTATCTGTCCTACTTCTGCGGTCTGAGCCATGAGCAGATCGCGCGGCGGCTGGACCGGCCGCTGGGTACGGTGAAGACGCGCATCCGCGACGGAATGAAGAAGCTGCGATTCGCACTGGGGGAGGGGCCATGACCGACGATCGCGAATACCTAGCCGCGGGGCTGGCAGCCGGAGGCCTGGACCCCGACGATCAGCGCGCCGCGGAGGAACTCGAGCGCACGGACCCGGGCTTCCGCGCTCAGGCAGACGAGTACCGAGAGGCCCTGGCGGGCCTGGTGGCCAGCGGGCCCCCCGAGCCCATCGGCGCCGACCTTGAGCGGAGCATCCTCGCCATCCCGCAGGACCATCCCCGCGAGAAGGCGCAGGGCGGCTCCCCTGCCTCCCCGCCCGACGAGCCCTCGCTCGTCGGTGGCGAAGCCGGCGACCATGGCGCCCGCGGTCCCCGGAAAACCGGGGGCGAGGCCGGGACGCAGGCGGAGAACGAGGCCGGAGCCCCAGTGGCCGATCTCGGCGAGCGGCGGCGTGCGGGACGTGGCCGCGGTGCCCGGACCTGGGCCGCGCTCGGTGCGGCGGCCGCCGTCATCGCGATCGCCGCCCTGGGGATCACGACCGTGCGCGCGGTCGGCGAGCGCGAGGAGGCGCAGCAGCAGCTGAGTGCCACCCGCGCCCAGGCGGAGCAGAGCAACCGCCTACTCACGGCGCCCGATCTGCGCTCGGGCGAGCTGAAGGTCAAGGGCGGTGGAACCGTCGATGTCAGCTATTCGACCGCTGAGCGGCTCATGATGGTCGCCCCCCAGCAGCTTGCCTCTCCGGGCGATGATCGGTCGCTGCAGCTGTGGATTATCGCCGATGGCAAGGCCGCGAGCGCGGGGCTCCTGGCGCAGCGCTCGGCGGTCTTCGAGCCGCCGGAGTTCGAGAAGGGCGCGGTGCTCGGGCTCACTGTGGAGCCCGCTGGCGGCTCGCCGGCGCCCACGAGCGCACCCGTCGGCTCGCTGACACTCTGAACCGCGGCGTCGCTGGGGCTGGCGGCCCCAGGCTCGTCACGGGCACAGCGGCACCGACCGGTGGGCCGAGGCGAACCAGCCCAGGCCGCACGCGGGCGGAACGAGCGGCAGATCGCGATACCCGACCTCGGCGTGCTCGACGGGTGAGCGCGCCCCCAGGAGGACACTGGGGCCCAGCGTGAGCGCCCGCGCGGCGGGGGATCCGTAACCCGGAGCCATCCCCCACGGCAGCGTCAGAATGCAGGGCCCCGCCTCGAGTGCCGACTCGACTTCTTCTGCAGGCGCGCGGTGGGCATCGCGCACGATTCTCGGACAACCGCTGGCCGTCTCTCCGGAGCCCAGCGGCACCGCTGCGGTGCGGTCTCGATGACGGTCGGTCTCAGAGCGGCCGCAGGCGGAGAGCAGTTCCGCGAGGAAGCGCTCCGCCCGCTCCGGCGGGCCGTAGACGCTGAGCACGGGCCCGTCGTGCACCGGGTTCCAATCGACCGATTCGCCGAGCGGAGCGCGGCCCAGTCGCCAGTGGGGACCGGGGGTGAGTCCGCGGTCCTCCGTGAGGAGCGAGAGCCGCGCACGCGCCTCGGCGGCCTCATCTGCGCCCACACGCGTGCGTTGGATGCCGACAGCCGGCGGCAGGGCGACCTGGAGATCCACGCCGCTGGGATCCGAACCACCCGCCGCCGAGCCGATGAGCACCCCACGGCCGGGCACGGTCATGCCCTCGAAGCGCCCCGGGCTCAGCCCGTAGTACATCGCATCCTGTGCCGCAGCGGGTGGGAAGACGATGCGGGTGGCTGCCCGCGCACCCACCTGCCCGTGCAGCACGCGCCGCCCGCCGACCAGCGCGAATGTGACGCCGGCACCGGCCTCGGCGAGCAGGCGCTCCAGGCGGGTACCGCGCTGCGAGCCCTCGGCGATCGCGCTCAGGGTGTCCCACTCGTCGATGAGCAGGCCGACCGGTGTGTGCGCGCGCTCGAGGAGCCCGATCGCGTATTCCAGCAGCCATGTCTCCCCGTGGGCGACCGTGAGGTCCGCGGGGCACGGGGAATCCGGGGGTGCGAGTGCGATCGTGCACAGGCCCCGAGCCCGCCACGCCCGGGCCACCTGGACCAGGACCGTCGACTTGCCGGTGCGGGGCCCACCCGTCATGAGGATGTTTCCCGCCGCGGGCTCGGGCACCCAGGGCTCAGTCGTGCACCGATCGGGCACGTCGATGAGACCCGCGGCGTGGCCGTCCGAGGCCGGGATGACGGCAGGCAGCGGGGGAGCGACGATCGGCGGAACTCCGGGGCGGGCCGTTGTGGCCAGCCGATCCACGAGCAGCTGCTCCGGGGGCACCGCCCAGCCGAGAACCGCGCTGTCCCAGTCACCGCCGTCGCGCGCGGGCGCCGTCGCACATTCCAGGACGGTCCACCTGGCATGCAGCCGGTGGGGCGGGGGCGGATGGAAGACGGGGGTCGCCGTGCGGAACCGGGTGCGGGAAGACCCCGTCGAGGCGATGGCCGAGCCGGGCAGCCGCGCATCGAGGGCCGCCGCGTCATCGCATTCGATGACTTCCCGGGAATCGAGCGGATCCCGCACCCGCAGAGCGATGCGCAGCGCAATGTTGGCCTTCATGCGCGCCGTGACGATCCCCGCGGGCCGCTGGGTGGACAGGACGATGTGGATGCCGAGCGAGCGGCCCAGGGCGGTCAGCGATTCCAGCATCTCCGTGCCCTCCGGGTTGTCGAACACGAGGGCTTGGAATTCGTCGATGACGAGGATGACGCGCGCAAGACGGTGGTCGGAACCGGCATTGAATGCCTCGATGTCCGCAGCGCGCGCCGCTGCCAGCAGTTCCTCGCGGCGCAGCACCTCTGCCCGCACGCTGCGCAGCGCCCGCAGTGCCGCGGTGGGACCCAGGTTCGACGTCACCGAGTCCACGTGGGGAAGGCCGGCCAGCGGTGCGAAGGCGGCACCGCCCTTGAAGTCGATGAGCACGAAGCGCAGCGCCTCCGGACCGTGCAGGCCGGCCAGCGAGAGCAGCCATGTCTGCAGGAAGACCGACTTGCCGCTGCCCGTGGTGCCCGCCACGAGGGCGTGCGGGCCATCGCCCACGAGATCGAGGCACACCGGCCCCATCTCACCCCTGCCCACCGGTACGGGATGCCATGCGACCGGATGCGGATCTCGGCTCGCGCGGACAGCCTCATCGGTATCGGCCCTTTCTGTGCGTGCCGCCGCCACGAGCGAGTCGAGGGCGCCGGGGTGCTCACCGGGTGACTGCGCCGCGGGGCGCAGCGGGCAGCACGCGGCGAACCGCTCGGGGCGCAGGCGCCGCAGGTCAATCGGGCCCTCGAGCGGAACGGGTGAGCGGATGGGCGCCGCACTGACCGGTGCGCGCAGCTGCGCACCGCCATCCCCGCGGCAGTGCACCCACCACTCCTCGGCGCTGCCGCCCGCACCCCCGGCCATCAGCACTGCCTGCCCGGTGGTGAGCCATACGTCGACGGAAGCGGCCGTTGAGCTCCCCGAGCGCGGAACCGGTGCTGAGTCGGCAGCACCGCTGGGTGAGACCCGCGGACAGGTTTCCGCCTCGCCGGCGCAGCCGCACAGCTGCAACCGCGCCGCTGCGAATTCGGCGGGGGCGGCCCCGTGGACGGTAACGCACACCCGCGCCGCGAGGAGGCTCACGACGGCCGCGCGCATCGCATCGGACACGGTGGAGCGCACCCCCGTCAGGCGCAGGGCACCAGCACCCAGGTCGACGAGCAGGGGCGCGTGGGGTGCGGTTGCCCACCGGCGGCCCTCCACTCGCACGCTCGGCAACCGGGCGCGCTCGAGTACCCGGGTGAAGGCAGAGCGCACAGGCTGTGGGAGTTCCGGGTCCGGCTCCCACGCGTCCTCGAGTGGAACGGGCAGGACGGCGCTTCCCGCGCCCAGGCAGATCGTTGTGCCCCGCTGCCGCCCTCCCCAGGCGGACTGCACACAGGCGGTGCGTGCCTGGGCCACCCGCTGCGCATATTCGTCCACGCCCGCCCGCAGCGTGCCCAGGGCGGCTGCGGCATCCGAGCGGAAGCGCCGGCGCTCGGCCCACCACGTGATGACCGCCGTGAGCGGCCCCGAGGCGCTGAAGGCCAGAAACCACCACATGTGCATGGCGAGCGCGAGGACGATGCCGATGAGGATGGGCACGGCAAACAGCAGCCACGAGGGGCGTCGCGGGGCCACCAGGCGCGGGCGCTCCGGCAGGGGGACTGGACCCTCCTGGGCGGGCTGCGGTGGCAGGCCGGTCACCAACCGCAGGCGGGTCGAGCCCAGTTGCACGGCCTGCTCACCGGCCGGTGCGGCGACCGGTTCACGGCTGAGGAACGGGTCGGCAAGCTGCAGCGAAGCGCTCGGACCGCGCCCGACCCGGATCCCGGCCCGCGGTGCGCTCACCGCGAAGCCGCTGTCGGGGCCCGTGAGCACCTCAACGCGCGGCCCCTCGAGAGTTCCCAGAATCTGGGGCGGCGCCGTGGTCGTACCGGCTCTGGCTCCCAGCCGGTCAGCGGCGGCCCCTGCGTCGAGCGTGCGGACGAGCGCGGCGGCAGTCGAATCCGTCCATTCCAGCCAGGTCAGGGGGCAGGCAGCGAGCTCCTCCGCGGTCCATGCGATGCCGGTTCCTCCGTGTGGAGGACGGGCGATGATCACGAGGGGCGCGGAGGCAGACGATGACTCGTGCGGCGACCGGGAGCCGCCCGGCGCGGTCGTTGGCCGCTCGAGCCGCTCGAGCACGGCGGCCAGCACGTCGTTGGCGAGCGCCTCGGCGTCTGCGCGCACGAGGACCGTGCGCACGGTGTGCCCGCTCACCCGGTGGACGATCCCCTCGATCATGGCCGCAGGCTAGGCGCGGGGATGCGATTCGGATGGCCGCGCAGTCCGAGTGTGCACCGGTGCGAGGGTTCCACACCGGGGTCGGTGCGTAGCAGGGCCGGCTGTGACCTTCCGGTTGCCGACCGGGCGGGCCATTCACCTGCGCAGGCCGCCGCGGGCGGTGACGCCGGCACGCAGCTCGATGCCGCGCGGGGCGAAGGGGGAGAGCAGCGCCGAGTGGTAGGTGCCGCGGATCTCGACGTTGGCGGAGTGCCCGTCGTCGGTGCTCCCGCGCACCTGGAGACCGGACCAGCGCGTCTCGCGGAACGTGCGCTGGGCAAAGGACTGCGCGGCGCGGTCGACCTGGGAATCGCTGAGCTCGATGTCGGGTTCTGCGGTCTCCGCCGGCTCGAACGAGTCCGCGGCTGCGAGCGCGGCCGAGTCGGCCAGCGCGTAGAGGCGGCGTTGCGCGAGGTAGATGTCGGTCACGAGGGCGGCCAGGACGATGAGCGCCAGGGCGATCACGGCAAAGCCGATGCCCAACGGCATGATGGAGCCCTCGTCCCGGCACAGGCGGGACAGCGGCCGCCCGGACGGCGGTGCCCCGAATGGAGTGGTGCGCCGGCGCGGGTTCATCGCGCGGCCCCGTCCGCGCGGTGGCCCGCGGCTGCCGCACCGCCGATACTGGCATCCGCGGCGGTGCCCACCTCCTCGGCCACGAGGTCGGAGTGCTCAGCGTGGATGGTGATGTGGCCGGCCCGCCCGCCGAAGAGCACGGGGACACCCGGGATGGGAATGGCCGCCTCGACGTGGGCGGTGACGAGCGTTCCGGCCTCATCGCAGGGGCCCGCGCACTCGCGGGTGAGCGAGTAGTCGACGTCTGCCAGCCCGAAATCGGCGAAGTGGAGCTGGGCGAGGCCAGCGGCCCGCGCCTCGGCGGAATCGGGGTGGGTTGCCGCCGCGCGCGCCGCATCCACGGCGCTGGCGTGTGCCGCGTAGGCGCCGGCCTGCAGCTGCGCGAGCGCGACGACCAAGTAGACGAGCGGGATGAGGAGAACGACCGAGGCGAAGACGAACTCGATCGGGGCGGAGCCCTTGTCCGAGCGCAGGCGCGCACCCAGCGCGGCGCGCCGCGGCACCGCGCTCCCGGCTGCCGACGGGCCGCTCACGTCAGTCCTTCGATTCGGCGGGGGCGCGTGCGGAGATGTCCCACGTGGCGGGGCCGAGCAGCCCCAGCACCGGAACCGGTGCCCGCACGTGGATGATCATGAGTGTGGCTGTCCCAGGCGGCTCGGGAGCGGCTGATTCGCGGCGCACGGTGATGTTGCGGGCGTAGCCGGCCCCCACTCCGGCGGTGATGAGATCGCCGGTGAGGCGCATCGCGTCCTCCGGGCTCTGATCGGCGAGCGCGGCCTGCCGGGCGCCGGCGACCGCGGCGTCCGTGACGGTATTGCGGACGTGGAGCGCCAGGCCGAACTGGAGGACGCCGGCGAACACGAGCGCGAGCAGGGCCCCGGTGAGTGCGAACTCGGCGACGGCCGAGCCCTCATCGCTGCGCAGATCGAACCGCGCCGCACCGCGACGGGGCCGCCGGTGGGTGGACACGGCTCAGCCCGCCTTGCGGACCTTGTCCATGGAGTCGCGGAAGAACGAGGTGAAGGCCTCCCCGGCCAGCGCCCACAGGGCCACCACCAGTGCGGCGGTCATGACCGTGATGAGCACCCAACCGGGCACATCGCCGCGGTCGGAGCGCCTGGCCCGCTGGCCGCCCGGCGCGGCGGTCTCGTCCGTGGGGCGCGGTACACCCGCCACGAGCGCGGCGAAGGCCGTGGCGCCGAGCAGAAGGGAGGTCGCGAGACTGGAGTGTGTGAAACGGGTGAACATGGTGCGTCCTTTCCGGTGCTGCGTCGATGAAGCGGGCGAAGGGGCACTGCGTGGGTGAAGAGGACTGGACGGTTAGGGAGTGAGATTGAGGACCGCGAGCGAGGGGAAGACGGCGAAGAGGACGGTGACGGGAAGGACGAAGACGACGACGGGAACGAGCATCCCGACCTCCTTCTTGCCGCTGAGCTCCATGAGCGCTCGGCGCCCGGATTCGCGCACATCGGCGGCTTGTGCGCGCAGCACCTCGGCGAGGGGCGTGCCGCGCGAGATCGCAATCGCGATGCCGTCGACGAATTGGACGAGGGACTGGATGCCGGTCCGCCTGGCCATGCGGTCGAGTGCCTCGACGAGCGGGGTGCCGGTGCGCGCCTCGGCGAGGGTGAGGGCAAGCTCCGAGCTGAGCTCGCCCCGCGAGGTGGCGCACACGCGCTCGAGGGCATCGACCGTGCCCTCACCGGCGGTGATGGACAGTGCCAGCAGCTCGGCGATGGTGGGGAACTCGGCGAGGATGAGCGCCTCGCGGGTCCGGACGCGGTGGCCGAGCCACCAGTCGTTGGCGAAGTGCCCGGTGATGCCGCCGGCCACGATCAGCGCGAGTGCGACGAGCGGGTGGAAGCCGCGGTTCAGGCTCACCAGGCCGGTGAGCACCGCCGCGAGCGCGAGGCCCGCGAGCACGCACAGGAGCTGGCGGGCGCGGAAGCCCTCGACGGTGGCGCCGCGGCCCAGTTTCGCGAGGCGGAGTGCAACCCCCGCATCCGTCGTCAGGCGGGCTGCCAGCCACGCCGAGGCACTGGTCAGCCATGCGCGCAGGATGCCGCGCAGGCCCGTGCCGGTGGGCTGGGCGAACCCGTAGATGTTCGCGACCCGCGGGGATTCCCGCAGGTAGGGAGCGATGCGGTCCGCGAGGGTGGGTTGGCGCAGAACGGGCAACGAGCAGACGAAGAACGTCAGCGACAGTCCTATTGCGAGGCCGCAGCCGAGGACAAGGGGCAGCACCGGTGTCATCGCAGCACCCGTGGTTCCCCGGGCAGGCGGCCGATGCGCTTCATTCCCGCGTAGGCGGCCAGCGAGACCACGAGGCCGGCGCCGAGGAGAAGCGCACCCTCCGGCGTGTTGTAGGCCAGGGCCGTCTCGCGCCGGGTGGCCAGCAGGGCGAGCACGATCCAGGGAGCGGCCACCGCGAGGCGGGCACCCGTCACGGTCCACGACTGCCGGGCGAGCATCTCCGAGCGCGTTCGAGCGTCTTCGCGCAGAAACTGCGCGAGTGTGCGCAGCATCGTCCCCAGATCGGTGCCGCCGACCTCACGGGTGACCTGCAGGGCCGCGACGATCCGGTCGGCGACGGGGTCGGCGCTGGCGTCCTTGAACCGGTCGAGGGCCAGGGAGAACGACCCGGTGGCGCGGTACTCGCGGGCGAAGACCCCGAAGAGCGGGCGCAGCGCATCCGGGCCGCGCTCGGCGAGCCCGCTGACCGCCTCGGGCAGGGACAGTCCCGCCCGGACGCCGGAGTTGAGGTGGTCGATGGCCTCTGGCCACAGCGTGCGGCGCTGCACGGCAGTGCGCTGGGCGCGCATGCGCACGAGCAGGTACGGTGCGGTGGCTGCGAAGAGCCCGAAACATGCGCTGATGGACAGCGCTCCGGTGAGCACCACCGCGATGAGTGCGACGGCGAACCCGCAGCCGGCGCACAGGGGCGCGAGGTGGGCCGGTCGCAGGCGCGGCAGTCCGGCGGCGGTGAGCATGTCATCGAGATCGCGCAGCATGCGCGGGCGCTCGCGCGTACTGGGCGGCTGCTCCCAGCACGCCGACCACAGGCAGAAGAGCCCGCTGCCCAGGGCGAGACCGCATAGGAGGCTCTGCGTCGAGACCGTCATGGTCGTGGCCAGTTCAGCAGGGGAACCGTTGCCCCGAATCGAGGACTCATGACGCGCTCAGCAACCGGCGGACGTCGTGGCCAGCGGCCGCGAGGCGATCGCCCAGATGGGTGAACCCGGTGCCGCGGACCAGCCTGCGCTGGGCGTCCCGGGTGAAGACGGTCTCGAGTTCGACGACATCGCCCTCGATGCCGCCGGGCACCGCGACGATCTCCTCGACCCGGCGGCTCCCATCGCGTTCGAGCACGAGGTGGACGACGAGGTCGACGCTGCTGGCCACCGTCGGCGTGACGAAGGAGGACCCGATGTTCGGCCCCGCGAGCAGCGGCAGCGTGCACAGCTTCGTCACCGCGGAGCGGGCGGAGTTCGCGTGTATTGAGCCCATCCCGGGTAGGCCGGAGTTCATTGCGACCAGCAGGTCGAAGCTCTCCGCCTCCCGCACCTCGCCGACGATGATCCGCGACGGGCGCATTCGCAGGGCCTCCTTGACCAACTGGCGCAGGGTCACCTCGCCCGTGCCCTCGAGAGAGGGCTGGCGGACCTGCATCGCCACCCAGTCGCGCGCGGGCACGGCGAGCTCGAAGACCTCCTCGCACGTCACGACGCGCTCCCGGGCGGGGATCGAACCGGTCAGCGCGTTGAGCATGGTCGTCTTGCCCGCCTGGGTGGCCCCGGAGACCACGATGTTGGCCCCCGCTGCCACGGCGGCGTCGAGGAATTCGGCCGCCCGCCCGGTCAGCGAGTTCGCCGCGACGAGGTCGCCCAGGTTGCGGGTCCGGGCGATGAATTTGCGGATGTTGATCGCGGGGTGGGCCCGGGTGATGTCGGGCAGCACAACGTGCAGGCGCGAGCCATCGGGCAGCATGGCGTCGACGAAGGGGCTGGAGAGATCGACGCGCCGGCCGGAGGTGCGCAGCATGCGCTCGATGAGGTCGTCGACCTCACCGTTGGTGAGCATCGTGGTGGTGAGCTCGGAGATCCCGCGTCGGCTGATGAAGACCGCCTGCGGCGAGTTCAGCCAGACCTCTTCGACCTCCGGGTCGTCGAGGTAGCGCTGGAGCGGACCGAACCCGGCAACCTCGTCGACGATGCTGCGCAGTGCCTCGGCAGGGTCGGCGAGCACCGGCAACCGCCCCGCCAGCGTGCGCTCGTCGTAGTCTGCGATGGCTTCGCTGACGAGGCGGCGAGCCGATTCCGGCTCGGTGCGCGGGTCGATGCCGCGCGAGCGGATTGCCTCGCGCACTTCACCGGAGATGATCTCGATCGCATCCATCCTGGCTCCTGGTCGTGCGCACCGGTGCGCCTTTGCACCGAGCGGGGGAAGTGCGGTCTGCTGTCTCTCAGTTTTCGGAGCTTCAATCTAGCCCCGGGTGCCCCGGTGCGCCAGACCCTGCAGGGCAACTGTGGACAAGCGGTTCGACTGCGGTGGTCCCCGGGGCCACCGAGCCAGCCGCCCTCCGCTCGGTGCCAGCCCGCCCACCCCGCCGCGTCACCGCCATGAACTAACCTGGAGGGACTATGGCCATTGACTTCGCGGCGCAGATCGCCGCCCTCCAGCAGACCTTCGGCTCCATCCGCGACGTCTCCGACGTCGAGCAGCTGCGCTCCGAGGTCGCGGAGCTCACGGAGGCCGCCGCCGCCCCGAACCTCTGGGACAACCCGGACGAGGCGCAGGCGGTGACCTCCAAGCTCTCGCACAAGCAGTCGACGCTGGAGAAGCTCGAGCGCTTCGACTCGCGCATCGAGGACGTGGAGCTGCTCGTCTCCATGGCCCAGGACGAGGACGACCAGGAGTCCCTCGACGAGGCCACCGCGGAGATCGAGAAGCTGAACAAGGAGCTCTCCGCCCTGGAGATCTCCACGCTGCTCTCCGGCGAGTACGACGAGCGAGCCGCCGTCATCACGGTGCGCTCCGGCGCCGGTGGCGACGACGCCACGGACTTCGCCCAGACGCTGGCCCGCATGTACATCCGCTGGGCGGAGAACAAGGACTACGGCGTCCAGGAGCTCGACACTTCCTACGCGGAGGGCGCCGGCATCAAGTCCGCGACAATTCAGGTCAACGCCCCCTACGCGTTCGGCACCCTGTCCGTGGAGGCCGGCACGCACCGGCTGGTGCGCATCAGCCCCTTCGACAATCAGGGCCGCCGCCAGACGTCGTTCGCCGCCGTGGAGGTGGTCCCGCTCATCGAGACCACGGACCATATCGACATCGACGAGAACGACCTGCGCATCGACGTCTTCCGCTCCTCGGGCCCCGGCGGCCAGTCGGTCAACACGACCGACTCCGCTGTGCGCATCACCCACGAGCCCACCGGCATCGTCGTGTCCATGCAGAACGAGAAGTCCCAGATCCAGAACCGCGCTGCTGCCATGCGCGTCCTCCAGTCCCGCCTGCTGGCCCGCAAGCAGGAAGAGGAGGAGGCGCAGAAGAAGAGCCTCGCCGGGGACATCAAGGCCAGCTGGGGCGACCAGATGCGCTCCTACGTCACCCACCCGTACCAGATGGTCAAGGACCTGCGCACCAACTACGAGGTCAACAACCCCCAGGCCGTCTTCGACGGCGACATCGACGGCTTCCTCGAGGCCGGCATCCGCTGGCGCAAGGAGCAGGAGAAGGCCGCCGAGGCCGAGGCCAGCAACCCCTGAGCCGCGCCTTCCGCGCGTCCCGGCGGGCGCCGGCGCTCACCTCGGGCGCGGGGAGCGCTTGCACGTGCGGCGGCGCTGGGAGGGGCACACCGCACTGCGCACACGCAAGGGCCCCTGGGATCGGATGATCCCAGGGGCCCTTGCGGCACTCCCGGCTCAGCGGGCGCCGCCCGCGCCGGAGCACGGGTCAGCGTCCGCTGCGGGGCAGCCTCAGTGGCGGGGCGCGCCGTCCACATCGCGCGGGTCGACATCGCCGCCATCCGCACCACGGCCATCGACACCGCGGCCGTCGGCGCCGCGCTCGGCACCGTCGACCTCGATCTGCTCCTTGCGAACCTCGCCGGAGACGGTCTTCGTGTCCTGCACCGTGCGGGTGCCCACGTTGACGCGCTCGGTGGCGACGGTCTCCTTGTCGACCACGGGGCGCTCCTCGCGCAGCGTGATCGTCTCGTCGACCTCGCCATCGCGGTCGATGTGCCCACTGCGCGCCTCGGGGGAGTTCGGGTCGATCTTCTCGCGCTCGACGACGAGCTCCTCGCGCTGGACGGGCACGTCAACCGACTGGTGCTCGGTCACCACGCGCTTGCGCAGGCGAGCACGGCCGGCCTCGTGGGTCTCCGTGCCGACGTTGAGGCGCTCCTCGTGGGCCACAACGGAGTCCGCGCCCTCGGCACCGCGGCGGTCATCGCGGGGATCCACGGCGCGCTTGGCGTCGTGGGCGGCATCGCGGTGGTCTGCGCCGTCGCGGCGGCCGTCGGCAGCCCCGGCGGCTCCCGCGGCGCCCACGCCTGCGGCACCGGCCGTACCGGCAGCCGCATCGCGGCCGGCGTGGTCGTGATCGCCGCGGCGGTCATCGTGGTCGCGGCGCCCGGCATCGCCGCCGGCGTCGTTGTAGTCGACCTGGTAGTACTCGAAGAGGCGGCGCTCGTCCTCGGGGGACAGGTGGCCCTCGGAGCCGATGCTCGGGGCGTCCTTGATGTAGGACTTCTCGAAGGGCACGCGCAGGCCCTTATCCGAGCGCTCCGCCGCGCTGTAGGGCACGAAGGTCTCGTGCGAGCCGAAGAGGCCGGTGTTGACGGTGACGAACTTGGGCTCTTCCGTGCGGTCGTCCAGGTACACCTGGCCGATCGAGCCGACCTTGTCGCCGTCCTGGTCGAAGACAGTGGTGCCGATGAGGGTGTCGAGATCGTGCTGGTCAGTCATGATCATTCCTTTCATGGGGCCCCCGAATGGGGCCTCGGCACAACCGAACCTACCTTGTGCTCAACGGCTCCGACCAGGTCGTTTCGTGATATTTCCCTAAAAGACAGCTGAACGAACGGCGCGCGCGCAATCAGCAAGGGGTCTTGGCGCTCTGCCGGGGGAGTCACAGTCCCTGGGCGAGGAACGGCCAGCGGGTAAGTGGGCGGGTCAGCCGCCCGATCTGGGTGCTCGGTCCGGCAGCCTGGTCCGGCTGCTCGGCGGGCGTGTGTGGCCGCCCGGTGTGCGGTCTTGATGCCGTACTCGCTAGACTTGGCGAGCCGTTGGTCCAGTGCCGGCACCGTGCTCCTCGCGGAGGCGGTCGGCGCGCACAGCGGCATGTCGTGGCAGGCAGACGAGTCCGAGGGGAGGCGCCATGGCGAAGAGCAAGAAGAAGATCGAGGAGCAGCGCACCTCGAAGAAGGTCATCGCGCGCAACCGCCGGGCGCGGTACGACTACCACATCGAGGACACCTACGAGGCCGGGCTCGCGCTCACGGGCACGGAGGTCAAGTCGCTGCGCGAGGGGCGTGCCTCGCTCACCGACGGTTTCGGGCTCATCTTCCAGAACGAGGCCTGGCTCGAGGGTGTTTACATCCCCGAGTACCTGCAGGGCACTTGGACGAACCACGCCGCCCGACGCAGGCGGAAGATGCTGCTGCACCGCGATGAGATCCTGCGCATCTCCCAGAAGCTCAAGGAATCCGGCCGCACGCTCATCCCGCTGGAGCTCTACTTCGACGGTTCGCGTGCGAAGGTCGAGATGGCCGTGGCCCGCGGCAAGAAGGACTGGGACAAGCGCCAGGCCCTGCGCGAGAAGCAGGATGCCCGCGAGGCGCAGCGCGCCATGTCGCTGCGCCGCAACATGGACTGATCCTCCTCGCCGCAGCCGGCCCCAGCATGTGCCCGCGGCTGTGCTGCCCGCCTGCGTATCGAGCGCACAGGGCGGGCTGTGGAAAAGCGGTGCACAACTCGTGGCAGGTCCCTGGTCGCGATGCGGTACCACAGCGAGGCTGCGCACGCCCATTCGCCGCTGACCTGGGACGATGCGGATTTCTCCGCAGCCGTGTGGAAAAACCGGCGCGCCTGTGGAAGAAGCTGTGTACAAGTGCCGCCTGCCGCGCCAGCCCGCGGGAGACTGGGCCGATGCCATCGCCGGGGAATAGCGGTGGACCGAGCGCCGTTGTGCGGGGTACAGTAAAGGGCCTCTCCTTCGATGGCACGTTCGGTCTCACAGTGACGGCGGGCCCGCGGAGAAGGGGCAGTGTTTGAAAACTGCATACGGGGATGATCGGTTTCGACGTTGGACAACGCGTCGGGAGAAGCGGGTCGAGAATGCAGAGTCATCTCGTTAATGTCCTCTGCAAAAAATAGGTGCTAAGTCTAACAACCGCACCGAGTTCGCCCTCGCCGCCTGATAACAGGCATTCAACAGCGAGCTGCGACTCCGTCAGCCTAGAGTTGCTTTCACTCTAGTCACTGGCGTCAGCGAGAAAGCCACTGCTGTCGGCACATGTTGGGGGTGCCGACGGGACTTCTACTCAACTCCGTCCGCTGGTCTACGTGTTCGTGCGATGACCAGGACCTAAGAAGCTGCTTCACGAACTGCACCCGGAGAATGCCCGGCAACTTGCCGACGGACGCGGGTTCGATTCCCGCCATCTCCACGTATGAGCCCCCGCAGGCCGCGCACACGCGGCCTGCGGGGGCTTTTCCTGTGCCCGCGCCGCTTGCGCTCTGCAGACCTGCGCCTGCGGTGTTCGAGACTGCGTCGCGCCTTGGCTGGGGTTCGCCTGCCGCTCTGGGGTCTGCGCGCGCTGGGCGGGGTTGCACCGCGCCGGGCGCTGCCCACCCTGCACCGGGCAGAGCGAAGGGGCGGCTGGCCTGTTGCCCGTGGGCCAGCCGCCCCTCCGCGATCGGGGCGACGTCTGCGGCGCTGACGCGCCGGAGGCACTGCGCGCTCAGTCCTCGAAGAGGATGACCTGGCGGACGGCTTCGCCGTCCGCGAGGGTGTCGAGCGCCTCGTTGATGTCGGTGATTACGATTGTACTGGATATTAATTCGGCTATGGGAAGGCCCCTATCCCGCCACAGTCGTTCGTACGTGGGGATGTCCTTCGCGGGCACAGCAGAGCCCAGATACGAGCCCACCACGGTGCGCGCCTCGGCCGTCAGCGTCAGGGGAGTGAGCGTCGACTCCGCCTGGGGCGCGGGCAGTCCCACCGTGACCGTGGTGCCGCCCACCGCGGTGGCCGCGAACGCCGTCTCGAAGGCGCGCGGGTGGCCTGCGGCCTCGATGACGACGGGTGCGCGCACGCCCTGCTCGGCGACCTCGTCTGGGGTGTAGACCTCGTCGGCGCCCAGCTCGAGCGCCCGGTCGAGCTTCGCGCGATTCGCGTCGACGCCGATCACCTTGCCGGTGGGCAGGGACACGGCCGTGATGAGCGCGGCCATGCCCACGCCCCCCAGGCCCACGATCATGACGTCGTCGTCCTCGCCCGGCTTGCCCGCGTTGATGACGGCGCCGCCGCCGGTGAGCACCGCGCAGCCCAGCACGGCTGCGATCTCCGGCGGCACATCGTCGCCCACGGGCACCACGGAGCTGCGGTGGAGGACGGCGTGGTCGGCGAAGCCGGAGACCCCCAGATGGTGGAGCACCGTCTCGGACCCGCGGTGCAGCCGCACGTGGTCGCCCACCAGGGTCCCCGCGTTGTTCGTCGCGGTACCGGGAGTGCAGGGCAGCTTGCCGTTCGTCCGGCAGTTCGCGCACTCACCGCAGCGCGGCAGGAACACGGTGCTCACCTGCTGGCCGACCTCGATGTCGTCGACGTTGGCGCCCACCTTCTCCACGATGCCCGAGGCCTCGTGGCCGAGCAGCATGGGCATGGGGCGCGGCCGGTTGCCGTCGACCACCGAGAGGTCCGAATGGCACAGGCCCGCCGCGCGCACCCGGATCAGGACCTCGTCCGGCCCGGGATCGTCGAGGGTGAGCGTCTGCAGTTTCAGCGGCCGGCTCTGGGCGTAGGGCCGCTGCGCCGTGCCGACCTCTTCGAGGACGGCGCCTGTGATCTCCATGTCTCTCCTTCACGGCCCGAACCCGCTCACACCGGGGTCGATGCGGGGGAGCGGCGCCACTGCCGCTCAGCGTAGTCGCACAGCTGAGTGGAACGCCGGGCCGCCGCCGCCGAGGCGCGCACCGGGCGCGCGCCTCCACCGACACGGTCGGCGCTGTGCCTCCGCCCGCTGCCGAGGCGCACACAGGATGCGCTTGGGCGGGCGGGCCTGCTCAGCCGTTCGTGGTCGTCGTGTAGCTGTGCACGCGGGTGCGGCTGTTGGCGTTCGCTGCCGCCACGCAGGCCCAGATGATGCAGATGGGCTCCGTGACGAACAGCGAGACACCCCACGTGAAGAGCGCCGCCACCACGCTGACGATGAGCATGACGATCGCTCCGGCGACCGTCGAGTAGAACATGCCGAGCGGTCCGAAGAAGAAGCTGAGCACGAACGCGAGGCCCACGCTCTTGGGCTGCTGGACGACCGTCGTGTGGGTGGTGTGCTGCGCCGGTGCGGGCCCCGGCGCCGGGGCCATGGCGGTGCTGGGCTGCTGCGAGGGCGGCATTCCCGCCGGCTGCTGGTAGGGCTGCATGGCGTGCGCCCCGGCCGGCTCGGAACCGTACCGCGGGGCCGAGCCGTACCCGGGCTGGGAGCCGTACTGCGGTGCAGAGCCGTACTGCGGGGCCGAGCCATAGCCCGGCTGTGACCCATACTGCGGGGCCGAGCCGTAACCCGGCTGCGACCCATACTGCGGTGCGGAGCCGTAACCCTGTTGCGACCCATGCTGCGGGGCCGATCCATGGCCGGGCTGGGAACCGTACTGCGGCTGCGAGCCGTACGACTGCGCACCGGCGGAGGGGCCGAACTGCGGCACCGAGCCGTACTGCGGGGCCGCACCGCTCTGCGGCGCGGAACCCTGCTGCCCCTCGGGGCCGGGCTGCGCCTGGGAGCCGTACTGTGCGCCGCCCTCCGAGGAGGGGTCGCCGGGCTGCTGTGGGGGATTCTGCTGGGACATCTCGCTCCTCAATGCGCTGGGGCCGCCGGTGACGGCCGGCCCGGCCGCATCGGTATGGGTCCCCAGCCTATGACAACCATCACAGCTCGCACACCGGGCGGTCGCACCGTGCCCTCGCGCCGCCGCAGAATCCAGCCGGCCCACCGCTTCACCGGTCTGCCATTCGGTGGCCCTCGGATCGCAGCCCCCCGGGCCGATCGCGCCATCGGATCGCAGTGCCGGATCGCTGCGCCCGGCCGCACTTGCGCGCTCGCCTCCATCGCCGGACACCGCCAGGGGATCGCTCGCTGCCTTCGCTAGCATGGTCGTCATGCGCCTCGTCACCCTCCCCGCGCTCGCGGCGGCCACGGTCCTCGCACTCTCCGGCTGCACGAACCCTGCTGGCCAGGACGCCGGTGAGAGCGGCGCGGCGCCCACGGGCTCCGCGGCCGCGAGCACCCCCGCGGCCGACTCCACGGCCAGTGGAGCTCCGGGCGCCGTCAGCGCCGAGGACCGCCAGCGGGCAAGCGACATCGTCGCGAAGATGGACGACGACGAGCTCGCCGGGTCCGTCATCATGGCCGACTACCAGGGCACCGACTCCGCCGCGGGCGCGAAGCTCGTAAAGGACAACCACCTGGCCGGCATCATCGTCATGGGCTACAACCTCTCGCAGTCGCCCACGGCCGACGAGGTGAAGAAGACGACGGGCGCCCTGCGCGAAGCCGCGGGGGACCGCGGCTGGGCCACCGCGATCAACGTCGACCAGGAGGGCGGACCCGTCGCGCGGCTGGGCGATGCCGCCACCCGCTTCCCGCCCCTCATGGCGGCCGGCGCCGCCGACAAGCCGAAGATCACGCAGGCCGCCACCCGGGCCCAGGGCGCCGAACTGCGCGACCTGGGCTTCACCGCCGACTTCGCACCGGACGCCGACGTCACGATCGGCAAGCGCGACGCCGCCATCAACGTGCGCTCCGCCGGCTCCTCGCCGGCGCTCGTCGCCCGCACGGCCGCTGCCGCCGTGCACGGCTACACGGCCGGCGGCATCGCCTCCTCGGCCAAGCACTACCCCGGCCACGGGGCACTCGAGACGGACTCCCACAAGTCCCTGCCCACCTCCAAGAAGTCACTCGCGCAGATGAAGCAGCGCGACCTCGTGCCCTTCCGCGCCACGACGAAGGCCGGGGCGCCCATGGTCCTCGTCGGCCACATCGGACTGCCGGGCAGCGGGACGGCTCCGGCCTCGCTCAACCCCAAGGTCTACGCCTCGCTGCGCAAGGACACCGGCTTCGACGGGGTGGCGGTCACCGACGCGCTCAACATGGGCGCGATCAGCGAATCCCCCGGCCAGGAGACCGTCAAGGCGATCAGGGCCGGTGCCGACCTCGCCCTCATGCCGCCCGACCCCGCGGCCGCCGTGCGGGCCGTGCGCACCGCGCTGGGCAGCGGTGACCTGACCAAGGCGCGGGTGACCCAGGCCGCCGAGCGCGTCGTGGCCATGCAGCTGTGGCAGCAGCGCGCCTCGGCCGCGGCCCAGGCGCACCCGGCCGAGGGCGACAAGGCCTTCACCGACCTCGCCGATGCCTCGCTGACCGTGCTCAAGGGGACGTGCCGGGTGAAGAGGCCCGCCGCCGCGATCTCCGTCTCCGGCGGCGAGGAGGCGGCCCGGACCGCGCTGCTCAAGGCGGCCGAGGACGAGGGCCTGCGCACCGGCTCCGGCACCACCGTGAGCCTGTCCCCGCAGGGCAGCGCCCAGGTGGTGGTGGGCACCGGCGGGCCGTGGCGCGTCGCAGGCGCGAGCGCGCAGACCGTCCTCAACACCTACTCCGACAACCCGCACGCCATGCGGGCCGTCGCGAAGTACCTTGCCGGCACGCTCACCGCGGGCGCGAAGGCGCCGGTGAAGACGGCCGGATCCCCGCCCGCCTGCTGAGCGCCGGCCCGGGCCACCCGCACCCTTCCGCCCCCACCCCCACGGCCACTCGCACCCCACAGCCACCCGCACCCCCACCGAACAGGAGTCCCCATGTACGACGTCTTCGACGGCCACAACGACCTCCCCTGGCACCTGCGGGAGCGGCACGGGAGCTCGATCGAGCGCCTCGACGACCCCACAGTCTCCCCGTTCACCACGCTGCCCCAGCTGCGTGAGGGGGGCGTCGCCGCGCAGTTCTGGTCCGTCTTCGTCCACAGCGACGTCTCCGGCCCCGCGGCCGTGACGGCCACGCTCGAGCAGATCGACTTGGTCCACCGCCTCATCGCGGCCAACCCGGAGGCGCTCGGCTTCGCCCCCACCGCCGCGCAGGTCCGCACCGTCGCCGCGAGCGGGCGCACCGCCTCGCTCATGGGAGTCGAGGGCGGCCAGCAGATCGACGGCTCCCTGGCCGTGCTGCGCGACTATGCGCGCCTGGGCGCGCGCTACATGACGCTCACCTGGTCGACGACGCACGAGTGGGCCGACTCGGCCACCGATGCACCCCGCCACGGCGGCCTCGCGCCGTTCGGCCGGGAGGTCGTTGAGGAGATGAACCGGATCGGCATGATCGTCGACCTCTCGCACGTGGCCCCCAGCGTCATGCACCAGGCGCTCGATCTCACGACCCAGCCCGTCGTCTTCAGCCACTCGTGCGCTGCGGAGCTCAACCCCCACCCGCGCAACGTGCCCACGGACGTCATCGACCGGCTGCCGGACAACGGCGGCGTCCTCATGATCACGTTCGTCCCCTCGTTCGTCACCGACGAGCGCCGCCGCTGGGTGGAGGCGGGGGAGCACGGCACCCCGCCCCAGGTCACCGTCGCCGACGTCGCCGACCACTGCGACTTCGTCCGCGAGCGGATCGGCGCGCAGTACGTGGGCCTGGGCTCCGACCTGTGCGGCACCGACTCGATGCCCGAGGGCCTCGACTCCGCGGCCGGCTACCCCGCCCTCTTCGAGGAGCTCGCCCGCCGCGGCTGGAGCGACGCGGAGCTGCGCGGGCTCGGGTTCGACAACGTCCTGCGCGTCCTCGAGGCCAACGACGCCGCGTACACGGCAACGGTGGGCGCCGACCTGCTGGACCGGAAGGAGGGCAGCCGATGAGCCGCGTCCTCATCATCGTCAACGACATCGAGTCCGGTCCCGGCCGCCTCACCCGGTGGCTCGTCGAGGAGGACCTCGAGTTCGACCTGCGCATCGGCAGCCACGGAGCACTGCCCACCCCGGAGGCGCTGGCCGACTACGCCGGGCTCATCATGCTGGGCGGCGGGCTCATGCCCGATGAGACCGACCGGGCGCCCTGGCTGCGCGAGGAGGCCGCGCTGGTCCGCACGGCCCTGGACTCCGGCCTGCCGCAGCTGGGCATCTGCCTCGGCGGCCAGCTCATCGCCCACGTGGGCGGGGGGCGCGTCGCGGCCCAGACAGGGGCCCCGGAGAAGGGCTCCACGCCCATCGAGCTCAGCGCCGCCGCCCGCGAGGATCGCGTGTTCGCGCAGGTCACACCGTCCACCGCGTTCATCGAAAGCCACGTGGACCGGATCCTCGAGATCCCGCCCGAGGCCGTGCTGCTGGCCAGCAGCACCCTGTGCGCCAATCAGGCGTTCCGCCTGGGCGAGGCCGCGTGGGGGCTCCAGTTCCACCCCGAGTCCGGCCCGGACAACGTGCGCCGCTGGGATCCCGCGGGCCTGGCGAAGCTCGGCTTCGACAAGGACGAGCTCATCGCCGCCGCCGATGCCGCGCAGCCGCAGACCGAGCGCGACGCCCGGGCGCTGCTGGCCGGCTTCGCCGGGGTGATCCGCGGGCGCTGACGGGAGCCCGCCGGCGCCAGCTCACCAGGGCTTGGCACTCGAGTCGCCGCCGTCCCGGTCCTGATCCTGGCCCTGCCGGCGCTGGGCGCGCTGGGAGCGCTCCCGCAGGCGCTCGGCGCGCTCGTCGGCCGAGGCGGTGGAGCCCTGCGCGTCGCCCGCCGGCCGCCGCTGGGCCCCCGAGCGGCCGCCGCGCGTCCCCGTGTCGTCCTGGCCGTCACTGGGTTGTCCGGCGCCCGCCCCTGTGCCGGACGTCCTGTCCGTGGATGTGCCACTGCCGGATGCGCCGGACGCAGCTGCGCTGTGCCCGGACTTCTTCCCGCCCTGTGCGCCGTCCTTCTCCGCGGACTTCCGCTGGGCCGCGCGCTGGGCGGCCTCGCGCTCCTCGCGGGCGCGGTGCTCGTCCTCGGCGCGGGTCCGCTCGATCCGCCGACGGGCCGCGTCGTTGGCGCGCGCAGCGGCGCTGCCGTCCGGGCGGCAGGACCGCGGGGCCTGCGCGAGGATCTCCGTCGCCTCCGAGAGCAGGCGGTGGCGCTGCGCGCGGTGCGCGGCGGTCGCCGTGTCCGTGTGCTCCGCGCGCTGTTCGAGCACCGCGGCGAGGTTCTGGCGGACGGCGCAGGCGGCGCGCTCGGGAGCGCGCGCCAGCGCCGTGCGCAAGCGCGCCTCGGCTGCGTCCAGATCGCCGGCCGCCGCGCGGGCGGTGCCGGCATCGAAGGGGCCGCGGTAGCCCCGCAGCGGGTCAAGGGACGTGTAGGCGTCGGCTCGCGCGGCGGCCGCGGTGTAGTCGCCGGCGCCGTACTGGGCGCAGCTGAGGCCCAGCAGTGCGGCGAGCACCAGGGCGTAGGCACCGCCGAGGGCGGCGAGCAGGCCGGCCGCCGCCCGCAGGACGCGCAGCGGTGCGGGCCTGCGCGGTTGCCGTGGGCGAGGCGCCGGTTCGGGTGCGCCCTCGGTGCGCACCGGGCGGGCTGGGGCCGTGGTCGTCATGTCCGCCTCCTGGGCTGTGCGGTGCCGGTCGGCGTCCCCGCGCGCTGGGCGGGGCGGGGTGCGCGTCCGGCCGAGGTGCGCCCCACCGCGCGCAGGCGCACCCCGACGACCCCCGCCTCGGCGACGAGCAGGGCGAACGCGGGCAGCAGGAAGAGCCAGAAGAACTCGCACCGCGTGTCCACCGCCGACGGGCCGCTCACGGCGATCGGATGGACCGCCGGGGTCTCCACCGCCGTGTTCAGCGACTGCCCGGCGCTGCGGTGGGCATAGGGCACGTGCAGCTGCGCGGCGATCGCGCGCAGCCGGTCCTCGTCGATGCGCGAGAGCGCCGCGGTGCCGGTCTGCGGGTCCTCGATGTAGGGCGGGGCCGCATCCGCACTCGGCTGCCCGGCGCCCGCGCTCGACCCGGGGACGGCCGCGCCGTAGCCGGCGGTGCGCCGCATCCGGCCGCCCTCGCGGGTGCCGTAGCCCAGCACCGCCCCGCCGGTGACCAGGCCCACCGCCTGGGCCATGGTCCTGGGCTCGCCCCGCGCCGTCTGCTCCCCGTCGCCCAGGTAGTAGACGTACCGGGAGCTGTCGGGCCGCTGCTCGCGGGCCCGTTCGAGCCGCTCGCCCAGCACCTCGGCGGCCTCCGCGACCGAGCTGCCGGCCGAGCGGAAGGTCAGCTCCGGGCCCAGCACCTCGAGGGCGGAGCGCAGCGCGGCCGTGTCCGTCGTCAGCGGCATCCGGGCCTGTGCGGAGGAGTCGAACGCGATGAGGGAGAACCGCGCGCCCGGCAGGCGCGCGGCCAGGTCCGCCGCATCCCTGCGGACGCCGTCGAGCCGGGGGTGGGCGCCGTCCCAGTCCTCGGCCACCATCGAGGCCGTCGTGTCGACGACGAAGAAGACGTCCGCATCGGCCTCCGTGCGCGTCCCCGCCGCCTGCTGCGGCACGCCGGGGCGCACGGCGGCCGCGAGCACCAGGGCCACCAGCGCCAGCCGCGCGGCCCACTGCGCGCGCCGGCCGCGCTCGCGCACCGCGGCCCAGGCGCACAGGCCCAACAGGGCCGCGCCGCCTGCCGCGAGCAGCCAGAGCGGGAGCACGGGGTTGAGGGTCATCGGCGCAGCCTCCAGGTGAGGACGATGTAGGCGGCGACACCCGCCAGGGCGGCGAGGAGCGCGACTCGGGGCACGTCTCGGCTCACCGTGACGGCGGAGCCGGCGGTCAGCTTCGCCTCCTGCGCGGTGACAGCCGCGACGATCTCGTCAGCCGGCCGGCCCCAGCCGAGCCGGAAGTGCGCCCCGCCGGAATCGGCGGCGAGATCGGCAAGCTCACCGGCCTCGGCTTTGAAGACGGCGGGCGGGGCGAGCGTGTAGATGCGCGCCCCCGTGCGCTTGACCACCGCGGCGGCCTGCGGCAGCGAGTAGAGGGGGCGGCCGCTGAGCTCGTTGTCCGTGGCGAAGACGAGGGCACGAGCGCGGTCCTCGCCGCGCCGGTCGAATCCGGCCGCGCACGCGGCCAGGCCATCGCCGATGAGCGACGAGCCGGACGCCGACGCGTCGTTCGTGCCCGCGATGAACCGGGTGCCCTTCGAACCGTGGGTGCGCAGGCCGTCGCGGGCCTCCTCGAGCGACGAGCGCGCGGCCGCGTAGTCGTCCGTGAGCGGGAAGACGGAGACCGCGGCGGAGCTGAAGACGGTCAGGCCGATCCGCTCCCCGCGGAACCGCTGGACCATCTCGAGGTAGCTGTCGAGGAGCTGGATGTCCGACGACGCCATCGAACCCGAGACATCCAGGCAGAGCATGACGTCGCGCCGGTAGCCCTGGGGATCGAAAGTCTCCGTGTGCATCGGCCGCGCGATTCCCACCAGGAGCCCCGCTCCGGTGAGCGCAGGATCGCTGCGGTGGCCAGCGCGGCCGCCAGGGCTCGGCGGCGGGCGCGGGCGAACGCGGGCAGGCCCGTGAGGCGGTGCAGGTGCGCGGCCGGCGCGTGCGCCCCTCGGGCACGGCCGATCATCAGGGCGCCGAGGACGGCCACGGCGCCCACCGCCGCGCAGCTCGCGGCCAGCCACCCGAGCGCGAACATCAGCGCGCCTCGCGAACGGCTGCGGGCACCGTGGGCGCGGGACCGCGGCCGGTGGGGGCTGCACCGGCGTGGGCGGCACGGGCACTGGCCGGCGTGCAGGCGCCGACCGGCCCTCTGGCGCCGACCGGTCCGGAGCCGCGGGAGGCCCCGAGCGCGGCGGGCCGCTGACCACCGTCGGTCCCGGCGATGAGGCGGCGGACCGCGCGCAGGGCGCCGCGGGTCGCGGCGCCGTCCAGCGGGGGACCATCCTGCGCGGGGGGCGTGCCGTGCGCACGCAGGGTGGGGGCACCCGCGGTACGTCCCGCGGCCGGTTCGGCTGCGAACTCGAGCGCGTAGAGCCGCTCGATGACGGTCGCCGCCGGCGCGAAGCGGGCGCGCAGGTCGCGCAGGTGCAGGGCGGCGGCATCGACGCCCCGCGCCTCGGCGCAGTAGTCGCGGACCAGCCGGCCCAGCGCCAGCGCGCAGCCGCGGGCATCGAGCTCACCGGCCTCCCAGCGGCCCTCGATGGCGCCGATGCGGCGCTCGTAGACCACCGCGAGTCGGGCGGGCGGCACGGCACCCGAGGCGCCCCCGCGCAGGGTGCGCAGGGCGCGGCGTAGGAGCGGCCACGCGAGCACGGCTGCGCTCACGGCCACCAGGGCGGCTCCCAGCAGCGGCCAGCCGGCGGCAGCCTGCACGGGGGCGCTCAGGTCAGCGCTCATGGGCGGCCTCCCGGAGCATGCGGCGCAGGGCCGGCGCCGCGCCCGCAGTGCCGGGAATGCGCGCGTGGGGGACCGCCAGGCCGCGCAGCCGGGCGTCGAGCGCGGCGCGGCGCTGCGCCTCGGCGGCCTCGTAGGCCTCCGCGAGACCCGGCGCGGCCAGCAGCTCCGCGAGGATCCGCGTGCCGGAGGCCGGATCGACGGGCTCGCGCCCGGTGCCGGCGAAGCCCGTGAGGTGGGCGTCTGCCACCGTGATCCAGAAGACCTCGTGCTGGGCCCGCAGCCGTGTGAGCAGGCGGAAGTCGGCGGGGGTCAGCGCAGCCTCGTCGGCGATGACGAGCAGGACGCAGCGGCCCGCGAGGCGCTCGGCGGCCCAGCGCAGCGGTTCGCGGATGTGAGCCGATTTCCCGCACCCACCGGCCCGGCTGCCGTACCGGGCGGCGCCGCTCGATCCCGCCGCGCGCGGCACGAGCCGGCGCGTGCGCCGGCGCAGGACGCCGCGGTGTGGGGCGTGCCCGCCCGGCACCGCCGCCGGGGCGCAGAAGACCGGGGCGCGCAGCACCGCCTCGAGTCCGGTGCTCGAGGCGACCGGGGCGCTCATCCGCACCGGGTCGACGCCGTCGCCCGGACCGGCGGCGCTGCCTGCCCCGCCCGCGATGAGGCCGACGGCGTCGCCGTGGCGCACCGCCGCGGTGCCCAGCAGCGCGGCGGTGCAGAGCGCGACCTCCCGCTTGACCTCGCCCGAGGCCGCGAGGGCGGAGAACTCGGCTCCACCGGCGGTCACGAGGAGCACCCGGCGGCGGCGGTAGGCGGTGTAGCGCTTGACGATGGGCTCATCGCGGCGGGCACTGGCCAGCCAGTCGATGTCGCGCACCAGGTCACCGGCCTCGTACTCCCGCAGGTCGCTGACGTCCAGGCTGCGGCCGTGCAGCGCGGAGGCGTAGTCGCCGTCGAGCTGGCCGGCCGCCCGGGCCAGCGCCGGCAGGCGCAGCTCCCGGGCGTGGGCGGCCGCTTCGCGCGCGAGCCCGCTCACGGCGCCCTCACCGCCCCGACGACGGCGGCCACGATGTCGCGGGGCCTGACTTCCAGCGCCCGGGCCTCGAACGTCAGGCCGATGCGGTGGCACAGCACGCGCGGGGCGAGGTCCGCGACGTCCTCCGGGATGACGAAGGCGCGCCCGCGCAGCAGCGCGAGCGCCTTGGCGCACGCGGTGAAGGCGATCGACGCGCGCGGTGAGGCGCCGCACGCGATGTGCTCGGCCAGCGCGCCCAGCCGCGGGGGAGGCGTGCGGCCGGTGCGCCCGCCCGTGCGGGTCGCCGCGACGATGGCGACGATGTAACGGCTGATCGCGGGGTCGATGTACGTGGCCGCGGCGGCCGCGCGCAGGGTGCGCACCTGGGCCAGCGAGCAGGCCCGGCGGTCTGCGCCGTCCCCGGTGCCCAGCGTTCCCGCCTCGAGCCGGCGCAGCATCTCCAGCTCCTCGGCCTGCGTGGGGTAGGCGAGGACGTCCTTGAGGGCGAAGCGGTCGAGCTGGGCCTCCGGCAGCGCATACGTGCCCTCCTGGTCGAGCGGGTTCTGGGTGGCCAGGACCAGGAACGGGTCCGGCAGCTCGAAGCGCTGTCCGCCGATCGTCGTCTGCTTCTCCGCCATCGCCTCGAGCATGGCGCTCTGCGTCTTCGCGCTCGAGCGGTTGATCTCATCGAGCAGCACGATGTTGGCGTGGACGGGCCCCAGCCGCGTCTCGAAGCGGCCGTCGCTGAGCACCTGGGCGCCGATGATGTCCGAGGGCAGTAGGTCCGGGGTGCCCTGGATGCGCGAGAACGTCCCGTCCACGGCGTGCGCGAGGGCCTGGGCCCCGGTGGTCTTCGCCAGGCCCGGCACGCTCTCGAGGAGCACGTGGCCGCCCGTGAGCAGGCCCAGCAGGAGCGTCTCCCGCAGGCGGTGCTGGCCCACGAGGGCTGCGTCGAGGCACCGGTCGATGGCGGCCAGCGCGGCATCCGCGTCCGGGTCGGTGCGCGAGTGGGGCGGGGTGGTTCGGGCGCCGGCCGGGCCGGCGGACCGGGCCCGCCCCTGGGCCGTGCGGCGCACGGGGGCGGGCCCCGGCCACGGTTCGGCGCCGCGGGTCCCCGCGAGCGGGTGTGCCTGTGGGCTGTGCGCTGGTGCCGTCATGCGCGTGCTCCCTTCGCCTCCGGCGCCCGTGCGACGCCGCTGCCGCCCGGCTGCGTGCCGGTGGTCTCACGCTAGGGGCGCCGGCGGGCCGGTCGGGGGCGCGGCTGTGACAGGGCGGGTGCGGCTGTGGCGAAAGCGGCACAAAGATTTTTTCCTGTGGACAAACCCGCCCTTCCTGGGGAGGACGGGACCTCCGCTCGGGGAGGCGAGCAGGGACGATTGCCGGGTGCGGGCGCGAATGCGCAGGTGATCGAACTACACCGGTGTTCTTCGGTTCTCCACCGCCCTGTGCAGGGCCCATCCGCACCCTGTGCACGGCGACGCGCGGTGGGGCGAACCACACTGGTGTAACACACCATATGGGGGTACGGTTGGCGCCAGACACAACATCTTGTGGTCGCCCCGCTTGCGGACAAACTCCGGAAATCGCCCGGATTCCCGCCTCGCAGGCCCGCCGCGCCCCAAGCACCGCCCCGTGAACCGCTGGAGGAACCAGGACATGATCACCGTCTACACGAAGCCCGCGTGCGTGCAGTGCAACGCGACCTACCGCGCCCTCGATGCCAAGGGCGTCGACTACCGCTCCGTCGACCTCAGCGTCGACCCGGATGCGCTCGACGTGGTCAAGGCGATGGGCTACCTGCAGGCTCC
Source organism: Brevibacterium rongguiense (assembly GCF_009857845.1). GTDB lineage: Bacteria > Actinomycetota > Actinomycetes > Actinomycetales > Brevibacteriaceae > Brevibacterium > Brevibacterium rongguiense. The sequence continues at coordinate 69,231 of NZ_WWEQ01000004.1, forward strand.
GGTCGTCGTGACGGACAGCGATCACTGGTCGGGCTTCCGCCCGGACAAGATCGCCGCGCTCGGCAGCGGCGCCGCAGCCGCCTCCGTCGTCGCCTGAGCCCGCGGGAGGTCCGACGATGCTCGTCGTCTACTACTCCAGCAGCTCGGAATACACCCACCGCTTCGCCCAGAAGCTCTCGCACCCCAGCATGCGCCTGCCGCTGCTGACGCGGGACGCGGCCGTGGAGGTCGATGAGCCGTACGCGCTCATCACCCCCACGTACGGCGCAGGGCCCAACCGAGGGTCCGTGCCCAAGCAGATCAAGAAATTCCTCAGCATCGAAGGCAACCGGGAGCTCCTGCGCGGAGTAATCGGGGCCGGGAACACGAACTTCGGCGAGAACTACTGCCGCGCGGCCCACCTCGTGGCCCGCAAGTGCGACGTGCCCGTCCTCTACCGCTTCGAGCTGCTGGGAACCCCCGAAGACGTCGCCAACGTGAACAACGGATTGGAATCACTGTGTCAACGACAGCAGTACGCGACCTAGAGTCGATCGTCCGCGAGGACACGGAGCTCGACTACCACGCGCTCAACGCGATGCTCAACCTGTACGACCAGGACGGGCGCATCCAGTTCGAGCGCGACCGGCAGGCCGCTCGCCAGTACTTCCTGCAGCACGTGAACAACAACACCGTGTTCTTCCACGACCTGCGCGAGAAGCTCGACTACCTCGTCGAGCACGACTACTACGAGCCCGAGGTGCTCGAGCAGTACTCGTTCGAGTTCATCGAGCGCCTGTCGAAGCTCGCGTACGCGCGCAAGTTCCGCTTCCAGACGTTCCTGGGCGCGTTCAAGTTCTACACCTCGTACACGCTCAAGACGTTCGACGGCAAGCGCTACCTGGAGCGCTTCGAGGACCGCGTCGTCATGGTGGCGCTGTTCCTGGCCCGCGGCGATGAGGCCCTGGCCACCCAGCTCGTCGAGGAGATCATCGCCGGGCGCTTCCAGCCGGCCACGCCCACGTTCCTCAACGCGGGCAAGAAGCAGCGCGGCGAGCTCGTGTCCTGCTTCCTGCTGCGCATCGAGGACAATATGGAGTCCATCGGGCGCTCGATCAACTCGGCGCTCCAGCTGTCCAAGCGCGGCGGCGGCGTGGCCTTCAGCCTCACGAACATCCGCGAGTCCGGCGCGCCGATCAAGAAGATCGAGAACCAGTCCTCCGGCGTCATCCCCGTCATGAAGCTGCTCGAGGACTCGTTCTCCTACGCCAACCAGCTGGGCGCCCGGCAGGGCGCGGGCGCGGTCTACCTCAACGCCCACCACCCGGACATCTACCGCTTCCTCGACACGAAGCGGGAGAACGCGGACGAGAAGATCCGCATCAAGACGCTGAGCCTGGGCGTCGTCATCCCGGACATCACGTTCGAGCTGGCGAAGAAGAACGAGGACATGTACCTCTTCAGCCCGTACGACGTGCAGCAGGCCTACGGCGTGCCCTTCACGGAGATCTCCGTGACGGAGAAGTACGACGAGATGGTCGACAATCCGCACATCCGGAAGACGAAGATCAACGCCCGCGAGTTCTTCCAGACGCTCGCGGAGATCCAGTTCGAGTCCGGCTACCCGTACATCATGTACGAGGACACCGTGAACCGGGCCAACCCCATCGACGGCAAGGTCACGATGTCGAACCTGTGCTCGGAGATCCTCCAGGTCTCAGAGCCCAGCACGTACAACGACGACCTGTCCTACGCCGAGGTGGGCAAGGACATCTCGTGCAACCTGGGCTCGCTCAACATCGCCCTGACGATGGACTCCGAGGACTTCGGCCGGACCGTCGAGACCGCCATCCGCGGCCTCACCGCGGTCTCGGAGACCTCGAACATCTCCTCGGTGCCCTCGATCGACCGCGGCAACGACATGTCCCACGCGATCGGCCTGGGGCAGATGAACCTGCACGGCTACCTCGCCCGCGAGCGCATCCACTACGGCTCCGAGGAGGGGCTGGACTTCACGAACATGTACTTCTACACCGTGGTCTACCACTGCGTGCGGGCGTCCATGGAGATCGCGAAGGAGCGCGGCCGCGCGTTCGCCGGCTTCGAGCGCTCGAAGTACGCCACCGGCGAGTACTTCGACACCTACACGGAGAAGGAGTGGGCGCCGCGCACGCAGCGCATCGCGGACCTCTTCGAGGCCGCCGGCGTGCACATCCCCACCCAGGAGGACTGGCGCGAGCTCAAGGAGCAGGTCGCCCAGCACGGCATCTACAACCAGAACCTGCAGGCGGTGCCGCCCACGGGCTCCATCTCCTACATCAACAACTCCACCTCGTCGATCCACCCCGTGGCCTCGCGCATCGAGATCCGCAAGGAGGGCAAGATCGGGCGCGTGTACTACCCGGCGCCCTTCATGGACAACGACAACCTGGACTACTACCAGGATGCCTACGAGGTGGGCTACGAGAAGATCATCGACACGTACGCCGAGGCCACCCAGCACGTGGACCAGGGCCTGTCGCTCACGCTGTTCTTCAAGGACACCGCGACGACCCGCGACGTCAACCGCGCGCAGATCTACGCGTGGCGCAAGGGCATCAAGACCGTCTACTACATCCGCATCCGGCAGCTCGCGCTGCAGGGCACGGAGGTCGAGGGCTGCGTGTCCTGCATGCTCTGAGGCCCGCCGCCTGAGGGCGGTGGGCGCCGCGGGGCGACCCGCGGGAGGAATGGGAGCGCCGGCGCACCGCGCGGCGCCTGCGATAGGGGAGAAGAATGACCGTGAGCGGGGAGAAGCTCAAGCTCGTGTCGCACGTCGACGCGATCAACTGGAACCGCGTCCAGGACGACGTCGACTCCGATGTCTGGGATCGCCTGACGGCGAACTTCTGGCTGCCGGAGAAGGTGCCGCTGAGCAACGACGTGCAGTCCTGGGCGACGCTCACGCAGGAGGAGCGCACGCTCACGATGCGCGTGTTCACGGGCCTCACGCTGCTCGACACGATCCAGGGAACCGTGGGCGCCGTCTCGCTCATCCCGGACTCGCTGACCCCGCACGAGGAGGCGGTCTACACGAACATCGCGTTCATGGAGTCCGTGCACGCGAAGTCGTACTCCTCGATCTTCTCGACGCTGACCTCCACCCGCGAGATCGACGACGCCTTCCGCTGGTCGACGGAGAACCAGAACCTCCAGCGCAAGGCGGAGATCATCCTCAAGTACTACCGCGGGGACGAGCCGCTCAAGCGCAAGGTCGCCTCGACCCTGCTCGAGTCGTTCCTCTTCTACTCGGGCTTCTACCTGCCCATGTACTGGTCGAGCCACGCGAAGCTGACGAACACGGCGGACCTCATCCGCCTCATCATCCGCGACGAGGCCGTGCACGGCTACTACATCGGCTACAAGTACCAGCGCGGGCTCGAGCGGGTCGACGAGGCCAAGCGCGAAGAGCTCAAGGACTACACGTTCAACCTCATGTTCGAGCTCTACGAGAACGAGGTCCAGTACACCCACGACCTCTACGACTCCGTGGGCCTGAGCGAGGACGTCAAGAAGTTCCTCCACTACAACGCGAACAAGGCGCTCATGAACCTGGGCTACGAGGCGATGTTCCCGGCGACCGTGACGGACGTGAACCCCGCGATCCTCGCCGCACTGAGCCCGAACGCCGATGAGAACCACGACTTCTTCTCCGGCTCCGGCTCCTCCTACGTCATCGGCAAGGCCGTCAACACCGAAGACGAGGACTGGGACTTCTAAAGCCCAGAACGTGCGGACAGCGGTCCACCGCTGCCGCTCGGCGGCCCATCGGATGCCTCATCGGCTCCGGTGGGCCACTTGCGCGTGGCACGTGCGGCGCGCGCCGCTCACTCGCACGCCGTGCCGTCCCCGTCGCGGTCGAGCTTCGACGAGTAGCCCGGGTCGCCGCGGTGCAGGGGCGCCGCCCCGGCCTCGCGCGCGGCCGTGCAGTTCGCGTACCCCGCGCTGTCGCCACTGCCGCTGCCGCCGCCCGACCCGCTTCCTCCGCGTGACCCGCTGCCAGTCCCGCTGCCGCCGCCCTGCGAGCCACCCGCGCCCGAGGTGCTCCGCGCCTTCTCGCGTCCGCTCGGCTTCGCGGTGGGGTAGTCGTGCGCGTCGGGTGCCGGCCACGCGACGGGCTGGTCGAAGGCCGGCTGGGACGGGCAGCGGCTGAGCACCCGGGCCAGTGCGCTGCGCTCGGCGGGCTTGACCCACAGGCCGTACTTCGCCTTGACCGCGATCTGGCGCGCCGCGTACTCGCAGCGGTAGCCCTTGGCCGGCGGCAGCCACGTCGCGGCATCGCCGTCGCTCTTCTGCCGGTTGAGGGTACTCGAGACCGCCAGCACGTTGAGGGGGTCGTTGGCCAGTGCCACGCGCCGCTGCTCGTCAAGCTGCTGGGCTCCGGACTGCCACGCATCGGAGAGCGCCACGACGTGGTCGATGTCGACACGGCTGTGCGCCCGGTCGAAGGCGATCGCCCGGCCCGAGTACGGGTCGTGCAGCGACCCGGTCACGACGACGCAGGGCGCACCGGCCTGCACGGCGATGCCCACGAGGTCGCGGCGCAGCACGTCGTTGCGGGTATCGCAGCCGTTGTGGTCGGTGTCCCGGCGCCAGCCGAACCCGGTCCGGTCGTACCCCGTCTTCGGTGCGCGCCCCTTGACCGCCAGCGCGGCGAGCTGGGCCTCCGCGCTGCGCGCGGTGCCGGCCGCCGTTTCCGACGCCGGAGGGGAGTCGGGTGACTGCTCGGCCGCCCCCACCTGGCCCGCACCCGATGGCGCACCCGCGCTGCCGCCGTCCGGCGCAGCGGGGTCCGTGTCGGCGGGGCCGCAGGCCGCGACGGCGAAAAGGGGCGCGAGGGCGAGGCAGGCCAGCGCGCGCGAGAGGCGCCGACTGCCGCGGTCGGGACCGGGGGAGGAGTGTGACATGGGGCCTTCGCGGGTCGGGGAAGCTGGAAGCGAGCGCCTCGCACACCCATCGTAGCGAGACCCGCGGGAGCCCAGTGCACTCGACAGTGATATAGCTCACGGTGTTGGATGGGCGTAGGGCCGCAGGCACATTCGGCGCTGCGCGCCTGCCGGGGCCGCCCACCCCGGCGCACCCCGCTCACCCGCTGCAGCCCGCCCGACCCGATCCCCCGCCAGGCCCGCTCGTCCTCACCTCGAAGGAGCCCGCTGTGCCACTCCCATCGCCCCGCACTCCCCGCTCGGCCCCACGGCCCGACACCGCCACGGGCCCAGCCCGCCCCGGGCCCGCACGAGCGCTGTCCCTGCGCTCGGGTCTGGCCGCCGCCGCGGCGCTCGCGCTTGCCCTGGCGGCCCCGCTGGCCAGCGCGACCACCGCCTCGGGCGCGGCGAGCCCGAGCGAGACCCAGGCGACCGCGCAGGCCCAGGGCGACGTCATCCGGGTGGCGTCGAAGGGCTTCGTCGACAACTTCAACCCCTTCACCACCCAGTACGCACTGCCGATCGTCATGCTGCGCCACACGTACGAGTACCTCGTGGGCTACGACCAGGAGAAGGGCGCCCCCACCGCGGGCATCGCGGAGAAGTGGGAGACGAGCAAGGACGGCAAGACGTGGACGTTCCACATCCGGCCGAACATGCAGTGGTCCGACGGTGAGCCCATCACGGCCGCCGACGCCGCCTACACCTACAACACGATGCTGAAGAACCCCGCGCTCGCCGCCTCGAACGGGGCGATGGTCAAGGACTTCGCGGGCGTCGACGCCACGGACGACACGACGTTCGTCATCCGCCTGCGCCGCCCCCAGGCGGCCAACCCCGGCCTGGAGACCGCCATCGTGCCCGAGCACGTCTGGTCGAAGCAGGATCCCGCGAAGTTCGCCAACGACAAGGACGTCGTGGGCTCGGGGCCCTTCGTCATCTCCGAGTACAAGCCCAACCAGCACATCACCCTCACGGCCAACCCGCACTTCTGGCGCGGCGCGCCCAAGGTCAAGGGCGTCGAGTTCGTCAACTACTCGAACCCGGACGCCTCCGTCCAGGCGCTCAAGTCCAACGAGGTGGACCTGGTCTCCGGGCTCAACCCCCAGCAGTTCGAATCGCTGCAGAACCAGGACGGGATCGCGACGAACCTGGGCCAGGCGCGCCGCTTTGTCTCACTCGCCCTCAACCCGGGGGCCGCGGACGCGAAGGGCAAGCGCTACGGCACCGGCAATGCGGCGCTCGAGGACGTCAAGGTGCGCCAGGCGATCAGGCGGGGCACGGACCTCGACGCGCTGCGCCAGCAGGTCATGCGCGACAACGCCGCCCCCGCGCTCGGCATCATCCCCGCCACGTGGAAGGACTGGACACTCGCCCCGGACGACGGGGTGAAGCTCGGCTACGACGTGGAGGCCGCGAAGAAGCTCCTCGACGAGGCGGGCTGGAAGGAGGGCGAGGGCGGCATCCGGACCAAGGACGGCAAGAAGCTCAGCCTGCGGTTCCTCGAGGACTCCGAGTCCACGACCGACCAGACGACGGCGGACTACCTGGTGCCGTGGATGAAGAAGATCGGCATCGACCTCCACGTCGACGCGACGGACGCGGACACGCAGGTGGACCGGATCGGCAAGGGCGACTACGACATGTACGTCTCCCCGTGGGCGGTGCCGCCCGACCCGGACTACCAGCTGCAGATCAACACGTGCGACTCGCGTCCGGGGGAGGGCGGCAACGGCCCCACCACGCAGGACTTCTACTGCAACCCGAAGTTCGATGAGCTCTACGACCGCCAGCACGTCGAACAGGACCAGGCCAAGCGCCAGGAGCTCGTGCGCCAGGCCCAGCGCATCCACTACACGGACTCCGCGGAGATCATGCTGTGGTACCCGAAGGCGGCAGAGGCCTACCGCTCCGATCGCTTCACCGGGTTCGGCAAGCAGCCCACGAACGACGGTTCGATCGTGGGCCAGGCCGGCTACTGGGACTACTACCTCGCCGAGCCCGTGGGCGAGGGGTCACAGCAGTCCGGCGGCATGTCGCCGGGCCTGTGGATCGGGGTGGGCATCGCGGTGGTGTGCGGCGCGGGCGGCGTGCTGTACTTCCTGCGCCGGCGCTCGACCGCCGACGAGCGCGCCTGAGCCGGCCGGAGCGGGTGAGGACGGGCAAGGGCGCGTGAGGGGCGGTGCCGCCGTGGCGGCACCGCCCCTCGTCATTCACCGCCTTAGCCCCTCCGCGTCAGAGCTGCGCGCTACGATGAGCCGGCGCGCAGCGACCGGCGCCGCGCACACCGGGCAGCGGCAAAGGACACGCGCACCATGAACCTTGAGACCATCTTCGCGGGCCAGGGCCTCACCCAGGTCCTCGAGCTGCTGCTCGCGTTCGCCCTCAGCTCCCTGGTGGGCTTCGAGCGGCAGCTGCGCGGCAAGAGCGCGGGCATGCGCACCCAGGCGATCGTCGGGACCGCCTCGGCGCTGTTCATGCTCGTGAGCAAGTACGGGTTCTTCAGCGTGCTCTCCGATGAGATCGTCCTCGACCCCTCCCGCGTCGCCGCGCAGATCGTCTCCGGCGTGGGCTTCCTGGGCGCGGGCCTCATCCTCACCAACCGCGGCACCGTGCGCGGCCTGACCACGGCGGCCTCCGTGTGGGAGACCGCCGCGATCGGCATGGCCGCCGGCGCCGGGCTGTGGCTGCTCGCCGTGCTCGTCACCGCCCTGCACTTCGTCGTGGGCTTCGGCTTTGGGCCGCTGGCCTCGCGGCTGCTGGGCCGCCGCTCGGCGGTGGTGCGCATCGACGTCGAGTACACCGACGGCCAGGGCCTGCTGCGCGCGATCCTCCAGGCCATCACCTCGCGCGGCTGGGCGATCAGCAGCGCCTCGCCGGACCGCTCGGATGACGGCATCGTCCGGCTCACCCTCGAGGTCTCCGGCCGGATGGACCTCGATGCGCTGCTCAGCCGCCTGGCCGAACTGCCCGGCGTCAGCCGGGTCGCCCGGGCCGACGACGAAGACGAATAGCCGCCGAGGCGCCGGCCCGGCCCCCGCCGCCCCGGTGGCAGCCGTTTTCCGCACAGCGGCTCTGCGCGGGAGCGCACGCGCGCACGGGCCATCGCTGCCCGTGCGGACGCGGCTGAGCCCGAAAACCCAGGTCAGAGGGCACCTCGGCGCCGGCGAGGGACGCGCACCGGTGAGGGCGCTGCGCGTCTCAGCATGAGGACCGGACACGCCGGTGATTTGCGGTGACGGGCATCACGATAGTTCACTGTTCTTACCGACCTCACAGCCCAAGGTGATCGAAATGCCAGACATCGACCCCCGCGGCGCGGATACGAAAGCGAGCTCCCCCGTGAACTTCCCACAGCGCCCCCGTTTGACCCGGATGGCGGGGGCCGTGCTCGCGGCCGCCGCCCTCACCGCGAGCACGAGCTCGTTCGGCCTCCCCGCGGCAGCGTCGACGGCATCCCCCTCCACCTCGCAGGCCACCGTCGCCGCGAGCGACGATGTGCTGCGCGTGGCCACCTCCGGCTACGTCGACAGCTTCAACCCGTTCACCTCGTACTACTCCCTGCCCACCGGGCTGTTCCGCTACATGTACGAAAACCTCGTGCAGTACGACCAGGAGAAGGGCGAGCCCACCGAGGGCCTCGCGGAGAAGTGGGAGACGAGCGAGGACGGCAAGACGTGGACCTTCCACCTCCACAAGGACCTCAAGTGGTCCGATGACGAGCCGCTGACTTCCAAGGATCCCGCGTGGACGTACACGCAGATGATGAAGAGCGCGGAGATGGGCGCCGCGAACGGCAACCTCGTGGAGAACTTCGACAAGGTCGAGACCCCGGACGACCAGACCCTCGTCATCAAGCTCAAGACCCCGCAGGCGGCCAACCCGGGCATCGAGATCCCGGTGGTGCCCGAGCACATCTGGTCGAAGCAGAAGGACCCCTCGAAGTGGGCCAATGACAAGGCCACGGTGGGCTCCGGTCCCTACCAGATCGAGTCATACCAGGCCAACCAGCACATCACGCTCAAGGCCAACCCCAACTTCTGGCGCGGCGCGCCCAAGATCAACGGGATCGAGTACGTCTACTACACGAACCCGGACGCCTCGGTGCAGGCGCTGCGCGCCAGCGAGGTCGACCTCGTCGCCGGCCTCACACCCAACCAGTTCAAGTCGCTCCAGGGCGTCGAGGGTGTGGCGACGAACCCCGGCAAGGGCAAGCGCTTCACCTCGCTCGCGCTCAACCCGGGCTACGCGAACGCCAAGAACGAGGCCTTCGGCACCGGCAACGCAGCCCTCAAGGACGTCGAGGTCCGCCAGGCCATCCGCCTGGGCATCGACATCGACTCGCTGCGCAAGCAGGTCCTCCAGGACCAGGCGTCGAAGGCCACCTCGTTCATCCCGGACGCGTGGTCGGACTGGCACGTGCCGGACGACCAGCCGGGCCTCGTGTCCTTCAACCCGGATGAGGCGAAGAAGAAGCTCGACGAGGCCGGCTGGAAGGCCGGCAAGGACGGCATCCGCGAGAAGGACGGCAAGAAGCTCGAGCTGCGCTTCGACATCGACTCGACGGACCCGGACCAGCAGACCATGTCGGACTACCTGGGCCCGTGGATGAAGGACATCGGCATCAAGCTCGATGTGAAGTCCAGCGACTCGGACACCCTGTCCACCCGCACCGCCAAGGGCGACTACGACGTCGTCGTCAGCGGCTGGGGCACCTCGCCGGACCCGGATTACCAGCTGAGCATCAACACGTGCGCCTCGCGGCCCAACGCGGACGGCACCGGGCCCACGACGCAGGACGGCTGGTGCAACCCCGAGTTCGACAAGCTCTACAAGCAGCAGCACGCGGAGCTCGACAAGGGCAAGCGCCAGGAGCTCGTGCGCAAGGCGCAGATGATCCACTACAACGACGCGCCGTCCATCACGCTGTGGTACGCGAAGAACCTCGAGGGCTACCGCTCCGACCGCTTCGAGGACTTCGGCCTGCAGCCCTCCGACGGCGGCTCGATCACGAACCAGTCCGGCTACTGGGGCTTCTTCGAGGCCAAGCCCGTCTCCGGCGCGAAGTCCGGCGGCGGCGTGCCCACCGGCGTGTGGGTGGGCGGCGGCATCGTCGTCCTCCTCATCATCGGCGGCGTCGTGTTCGCCGTGCTGCGCAGGAAGTCGGCCGATGACCGCGCTTGAGACTCAGGTCGACTCCGCCGCCGAGGCGCCCGCCGGGCGCCTCGGCGGCGGTTTCCTGCCGTATCTGGCCGGCAAGGTGGGCGGCGCGCTCATCAGCCTGGGCATGGTCATCCTGCTGGGCTTCTTCGCGTTCCGCCTGCTGCCCGGCGACCCCGTGGCCAAGATCGCCCGCGAGCGGCCGATGTCGGCCGACCAGATCGCCCAGCTGCGCCACGAGTACGGCCTCGACAAGCCGTTCCTCGCCCAGTTCTGGGACTACATCGTCAACGTCTTCACCGGCAACTTCGGCACGAGCTACGTGTACAAGATGCCGGTGAGCGACCTCATCGCCCAGTACTTCTGGCCGACGATCCTGCTCACCGGCACCTCGGCCGTGCTCGCCATCGTGCTGGGCCTGTGGCTGGGGCAGAAGTCCGCGTGGGCCCGCGGCTCGTGGTTCGACAAGATCGCCTCGGGCTCCTCGCTCGTGCTGTGGTCCGTGCCCACCTTCTGGCTGGCCCTGCTGCTCCTCATGCTCTTCGGCGGCATCCTCCACTGGTTCCCCACCGGCGGCATGGTCACGGCGAACCTCGCCCCCTGGTCCGGTGCGTGGCTCATCAGCATCGTCGCCCACCTCGTGCTGCCCGTCATCACCCTGACCGCGGTCGTCTACGCCCAGTACCTCATGGTCATGCGCGCCTCGCTGCTCGAGGAGATGAGCGCGGACTACCTCACCACCGCACGGGCCAAGGGCCTGACGGAGGACGAGGTGCGCACGAAGCACGCGGTACCCAACGCGCTGCTGCCCACCGTGACGATCGTCTTCATGCACATCGGCGGGCTCATCGCCGGCGCGGTCACGGTCGAGGCCGTGTTCTCGTGGCCCGGGCTGGGCAAGCTCACCTTCGAGGCGATCCACGGCCCTGACCTGCCCCTTCTGCAGGGCACGTTCGTCGTGTTCTCGGCGATCATCATCGTCATGAACCTCATCGCCGATCTCGTCTACCGCCAGCTCGACCCGAGGATCCGCCGCGCATGAGCACTCAGACACCCGCCCGCACCCCCGGCAGCCCCCGACCCGGAGCCGGCGGTGCCCAGCCGGGCCCCGCCTCGGCCCGCGCGATCGCCTGGGACCGGCGCCGTCGCTCCCTGGCGCGCATCTGGCACGAGTTCGCCTCCGACCGGCTGGCGCTCGGCGCGCTCGTCATCCTGGGCCTCGTCGTGCTCGCGGCGATCCTGGCCCCCGTCATCGCGCCCGCGCGGATGCTCGACGTCACCCAGCTGCTCGACCAGCCGCGCTTCGCGCCCCCCTCGCTCGCCCACCCGCTGGGCACGGACGACCAGGGCCGCGAGCTGTGGGTCCGGATGATCTGGGGCTCGCGCGTATCCCTGACCGTGGGCGTCGCGGCGACCCTCATGTCGATGGTGATCGGCACGCTCGTGGGCATGGCCGCCGGCCACTTCACCGGCTGGGTCGCCGCGGTCATCATGCGCGTCATCGACTTCTTCCTCGTGCTGCCCTCGCTCATCCTCGCGATCGTGCTGTCCTCCGTGCTCGAGCGCGGGGTGCTCACGATCGTCATCGCCCTGGGCGTGACGAGCTGGGCGGGCACCGCCCGCGTCGTGCGCTCGCAGACGCTCAGCGCGGACTCCCGGCTCTACATCGAGCGCGCCCGCGTGCTCGGCGCCGGCCACTGGCACATCATCGGCAAGCACCTCTTCCCCGCCGTGCTCCCGCTCGTGCTGGCCAACACCACGCTCACGGTGGGCGGGGCGATCATCGCCGAGTCGACGCTGTCGTTCCTGGGCCTGGGCGATCCCACGAAGCAGTCGTGGGGCACGATCCTCAAGAACGCGATGGACTCCTCGGCCGCGACGAGCGGCTACTGGTGGTACATCCTCACCCCGGGCATCGCGATCCTCATCGTCGTGCTCGCCTTCACCCTCGTGGGCCGCGCCTTCGAGACCATCGCCAACCCCACGCTCAGGAGCCGCTGATGGCCGACCTCGTCTTCGACGACGTCTCGATCACCTATTCCACCCGCTCGGCCCGCGGAGACATCCGCGCCGTCAAGGACGTCTCGCTCGACATCCCCGCCGGCGGCACCCTGGGCATCGCGGGGGAGTCCGGCTCCGGCAAGTCGACGCTCATCATGGCCCCGCTGCGGCTCCTGCCGGACAGCGCCACGGTGACCGGGCGCGTGCTCCTGGGCGGCGAGGACGTCGCGGACCTGTCCTTCGGGCAGATGCGCGCGCTGCGGTGGGATGCGGCCTCGATCGTCTTCCAGGGGGCCCTGCACTCGCTCAACCCCGTGCGCACCGTCGCCTGGCAGATCATGGAGGCGCTCAGCCACCACACCGCGAAATCCTGGCAGACGCCCGAGGCGCGCCGGGCGCGCATGCTCGACCTCCTCGCCTCCGTCGACCTGGCCCCCGAGCACGCGAAGGCCTACCCGCACGAGCTCTCCGGGGGCCAGAAGCAGCGCGTCATGATCGCGATGGCGCTGGCCTGCGAGCCGGACATCATCATCGCCGACGAGCCCACCACCGCCCTCGACGTCATCGTCCAGGAACAGGTGCTCGCGCTGCTGACCGCGCGCGTCGCGGAGGCGGGCATCTCGCTCGTCATGATCTCCCACGACCTGTCCGTGCTCGCGCAGGTCTGCCAGCGCATCGCGGTGATGAAGGACGGGGAGGTCATCGAGCTCGGGTCCGCCCAGCAGATCGCGACAGCCGCGCACCATCCCTACACCCGGGCGCTGGCCGACGCGTTCCCCACGATCGGCGATCCGGCCTCCCGGATGCGCCCGGCCCGCCGCTCGGCGGCTGCCGCCGCGGCGGAGCCGGTCGAGCCGGCAAAGCCGGCAAATCCGGCGGGGGAGGGCACGGCCGCCGCAGCAAAGCCCGCCGCCTCCGCGCCCGAGGCGCCCACGGATCCGGTGCCCGACGCGCCCAGCCGTCCCGCGCCCGAGGCGCCCGATGCGGCAGCGCCCGACTACGCCTCGGCGCCGGTCCTGCTCGAGGCGCAGGGCCTGTCGGTGACCTTCTCCGCCCGCGGGCGGCGGGTCAGCGCCGTCGACGATGTCGACTTCACCGTCCGCGAGGGCGAGATCATGGCCCTCGTCGGCCAGTCCGGCTCCGGCAAGACCACGCTGGCGCGCACGCTGCTCGGCATCCAGGAGCCCGACCGCGGCACCCGCGTGACGTTCCGGGGCGAGCCGATCCCCACCCGCGGGCGGGCGCTCAAGGCCTTCCGGCGGGAGGTCCAGCTCGTCCTCCAGGACCCGTCGGGCTCGCTCAACCCGCGCCTGAGCGTCTACGAGGCGGTGGCGGAGGGCCTGCGCATCCACGGCATGGACGACGAGGCCCGCCGGGTCGCCGAGGCGCTCGAGGCCGCCGAGCTGCGGCCGGCGCAGGACTTCTTCGAGTCCATTCCGCAGGAGCTCTCCGGCGGCCAGCGCCAGCGCGTCGTCATCGCCGGTGCGCTGGCACTCGGCCCCCGGCTGCTCGTCGCCGACGAGCCCGTGGCCAGCCTCGACGCCTCCGTGCGGGGTGAGATCCTGGGCCTCTTCCTCGACCTGCGCGCCCGCCTGGGCCTCTCCGCGCTCATCATCACCCACGACCTGGGCCTGGCGTGGAACATCGCGGACACGGTCGCGGTCATGCACTCCGGGCGGATCGTGGAGAAGGGCACCGTCGACGACGTGCTGCTCCACCCGCAGCACGACTACACGAAGCGCCTCATCGCCGCGGCGCCCAGCCTGCGCCCGCTGCCCGAGGGCGCCGCGACAGGTGCCGAGGCCGGCGGCGGGACGGGCCACGGTCCGGCCGCCCGGGGCTCGCACGCAGCACCCGCCCGGGACGGGCGGTGAGCGCCCCGGCCAACCCGTTCGCCGCGCAGGCCCCGCTGCGCCCCGGCGATCGGGTGGCGATCGTCTCGCCCTCGAGCCCGGCCAAGCGGGAGCACCTCGACGCGGCGGTGGGCGCCCTGCGCGCCTGGGGCCTCGAGGTCGTCGTGGGCGAATCGGCACTCGCCGTCGACGAGCGCGCCTCCTACCTGGCCGGCTCGGACGAGGTGCGCCGCAGGGACCTGGTCACCGCGTGGACGGATCCCGCCGTCGCCGCGGTCGTGGCCCTGCGCGGGGGCTACGGCGCCATGCGGCTGCTCGACGGCCTGGACTTCCGCGCGCTGCGCGCCGCGGCCCGCCTGCCCGACGGCCGGCCCAAGCTGCTCACCGGCTCCTCCGACATCACCGCCCTCCACCGGGCGTGGCAGGCCTGGATCGGGGTGCCCACCCTGTTCTCTCCCATGCCCGGCAACGCCGTGTTCGCTGACAGCGCGCGCATCCGCGCCGACGTGCGCGCCTGGATGCTCGAACCCTGGGGCGGCCGGACCATCACCGGAGCACTGGACCTGGCCGGCGCCTCGGCGGCGGAGCCGACCCTCGCGCCGGAGGCAAGCCAGGCCAGCGCCTCGGCGGCGGGTGCACGGCCGGAGACCGACCTGCGCGCGCCCACTGTCCTGGCGCCTGGCACCGCGCGCGGCGTGCTGACCGGGGGCAACCTCAGCCTCATCGCCGCCTCCCTCGGCGCGCCCGAGGACTCCCGCCCCGGTGCCGACGGCACGTCGGCCATCGCCGTGCTCGAGGACGTCGACGAGGACCCCCAGCGCCTGGACAACCTGCTCCTCCAGCTCGAGCGCTCCGGCTGGTTCGAGTCCCTGGCCGGCATCGTGCTGGGCTCGTGGCAGGACTGCGGGGACCCGGCGGCCATCGAGGGGCTGCTGCGCGAGTACTTCGCCGAACGCGCCATCCCGGTGGTGGCCGGACTGGGCCTGGGCCACGACCCCGAGGCGCCCGCCGTGGGCCTGGGCGTGCCGGTGGAGCTGCGCGCCCCGGCCGGGGGCGCCCCGGCGCTCGAGGTGCTCGGGGAGCCGGCGCCCCCGGCAGCGGGCGGCGCCGCATGAGCCCCGGCGCTGCGGGCCCCGCGACCGCGCCGGAGCTCGTCCTGCCCCCGCTGCCGGACGGCATCGACTGGTCGATCGAGATCGCCGAGGCGCGCTCGGGGCGCCCGCTCGCGGTCCACCGCGCCCAGGCGCAGCACCGAACTGCGAGCATCGGCAAGGTGTTCCTCCTCATCGAGGCCTGCACGCGCATCGCCGACGGCCGGCTCGACCCGGATGCACCGCTGGACGTGCCGCAGGAGCACGCGGTGGGCGACTCCGGCCTGCTGCGCTGGCTGCGCGCGCCCATCACGGTGGGCGACGCGTGCCTGCTCGTCGCGGCCGTGAGCGACAACCTCGCGACGAACGCGCTCATCCACCTGTGCGGCCTCGAGGCCGTGCGCGCCGTCGCCCCGCGCCTGGGCCTGGCCCAGACGAGCCTGTGGGACTACATCCGCTCGGCCCGGGAGCCTGGCATGCCGTGGACGGCGTCCTTCGGGACGGCCGCGGAGCTGGGCCGGACCATGCGGCTGCTCGCCGCCGGGCTCGCCGTCAGCCGCGAGGTCTCGGACATGGTGCTCGGCTACCTCGCCGCCGATGTCGACACGAGCCTCGTGGCCGGGGGCCTCAACCTGGACGCCCTCGACCACGTCGAAGCCGACGACGGCATCGTCCTGCGCCACAAGACCGGCTACATCTCGATCCTGCGCGCGGACGTGGGCCTCGCGCAGGGACCCGCCGCCGCCGTGTCCTACGCGGTGCTCGCCGAATGGGACGAAGCCGGCGGCGACCGCAGGATCGCGGCCGAGGACGGCATGCGCGCCATCGGGCGCGCCATCCGCGCGCACATCCGCCCCGGACCGTGATCCGGGGCGGTGGGCGGCCGGTGGCCTGGGCGGCTCAGTTTGCGAACGGCGCCAGGCGCTCGCGCAGCGAGTCCTGCGCGCGGACGAACTGCTCGGCGAGCCGGTCGACGAGCTGCGCGGTGGGCACCGACTCGGTGATCGCGCCCACGCCCTGGCCGGAGCCCCAGATGTCCTTCCACGCCTTGGCCTTCGAGCCCTCCTCCGTGCCGAAGCTCATCTTCGAGGGATCGGAGACCGGCAGGTCGTCGGGGTCGAGGCCGGCGGCCTCGATGGAGCCGCGCAGGTAGTTGCCGTGCACGCCGGTGAAGAGGTTGGAGTAGACGACGTCGGAGGCGCCGGCCTCCACGATCATCTGCCGGTAGCCCTCGACGACCCGCGCCTCGGGGGTGGAGAGGAACGCGGAGCCGACGTAGCCGAAGTCGGCGCCCGCGGCGAGGGCGGCGAGGACCGAGGAGCCGTGCGCCAGCGCGCCGGACAGGGCGATGGGCCCGTCGAACCACTCGCGGATCTCGCGGACCAGCGCGAACGGCGAGAGCGCTCCTGCGTGGCCGCCGGCGCCGGCGGCCACGGCGATGATGCCGTCGGCGCCCTTCTCCACGGCCTTGTGGGCGAAGCGGTTGTTGATGACGTCGTGGAGCACGACGCCGCCGTAGGAGTGGATCGCCTCGTTGACGTCCTCCCGGGCGCCCAGCGAGGTGATGACGATCGGCACCTCGTTGCGCACGACGACGTCCAGGTCGTGCTCGATGCGGTTGTTCGTGCGGTGGACGATGAGGTTGACCGCGAACGGGGCCACGTGCTTGCCGGGGTTGGCCTGGGCGAATGCCGCATTGGACTCGCGGATGTCATCGAGCCAGTCCTGGAGGGCTGCCTCCGGGCGCGCGTTCAGCGACGGGAAGCTGCCGATCACGCCGGCCTGGCACTGCGCCTTGACGAGCTCCGGGCCGGACGCGATGAACATGGGCGATGCGATGACCGGCAGGCGAAGCGGCGCCTGCAGCGCGGACGGCAGCGACATGGATGGCTCCTTTGGCATAAGTGATCGTTCGTTCACATTGTAGGCACACGGGGCACCGGGCAGCTCGTGCAATGGGCGCCGTGCCGAGCGCGGGCACTGCTGCGCCCTAGGCCCGGATACGCGAACTCCCCGCGGGCCGGGTGGCCTGCGGGGAGTTCGCGGGGCGGGGTGCCCCGGGGCGTGGAGCCCGGGCGGCGGTCACGAATCCGTGAAGTTCGGATCCCGCTTCTCCACGAAGGCGCTCATGCCCTCGACCTGGTCGTTCGTGGCCAGCGAGGAGTGGAAGAGCCGGCGCTCGAAGTTGAGCCCCTGCTCGAGCGTCGTCTCGAAGGCCAGGTTGACGGCCTCCTTGACGAGCATCGTCGCGACCGCGGACTTCTTCGCGATCGTGCCGGCGATCTCGTAGGCGGTGTCCATGAGCGCCTCGGGCTCCACGACGCGCGCGGCGAGTCCCGAGCGCTCGGCCTCCTGCGCGTCCATCATCCGCCCGGTCAGGCACATGTCCATCGCCTTGGCCTTGCCCACGGCGCGGGTGAGGCGCTGCGAGCCGCCCATCCCGGGCAGCACGCCCAGGTTGATCTCCGGCTGGCCGAACTTCGCCTTCGACGACGCGATGAGGATGTCGGCCATCATCGCGAGCTCGCAGCCACCGCCGAGCGCGAAGCCGTTGACGGCGGCGATGATGGGCGTGCGCACGCCCGTCAGGCGCCGCCAGCCGGCGAACCAGTCGGCCTTGTAGGCCGTGGCGAAGTCGAGGTCCTTCATCTCCTTGATGTCCGCGCCCGCGGCGAACGCGCGGCCGGAGCCGGTGATGACGATCGCCTTGACCTCCGGGTCTGCATCGAAGGCGGCGGCAGCATCGGTGACGTCGGTGAGCACCTGCATGTTGAGCGCGTTGAGCGCCTCGGGCCGGTTGAGCGTGATCGTCGCGACGCCGTCGGCGGTTTCGGTGAGGATTGTCTGGTACTGGCTCATGAGAAGACCTTCTCCTGGCGTTCGGTGTCGAGGATGGATCGGATCTCCGCCTCGTCCAGGGCGGACACGGCGGCCGGATCCCACTGCGGGTTGCGGTCCTTGTCGATGACCTGGGCGCGGATGCCCTCGCGCAGGTCGGGGTAGTGGGCGATGTTGAGCGCGGCGCGGTAGTCGCGCTCGAGCACCTCCTGCAGGCTCATCGTCTTCGCGGTGCGGATCATCTCGAAGGTCACCGCCAGCGAGCGCGGCGACTTCGATTCGAGCACGTCGGCCGTGTGCGCCGCCGCTTCGGAGCCCTCGGCGCGCAGGGCGGCGATGATCGCGAGCACGGAGTCCTGGGCGAAGCAGGTGGCGATCCACTGCTCGTCGCGGGCGAGCTCGTTCTCCGGTGCCTCGGCGGCGAACTGGGCCGCGAAGTCGGCGGCCACCTCGGGCGCCTCCGCGGGGGCCTCGGTGAGCGCCGCGCGCAGGGCGGGCAGCTGGGCGCGGGGCACGAAGTGGTCGGCCAGCCCGTAGGCGAGCGCGGCGCCGGCGCGCACGGGCTCGCCGGTCAGGCCCATGTACATGCCGATCTCGTGGGGCAGCCGGGCGAGGAGGTAGGTGCCGCCCACGTCCGGGAACAGGCCGATGCCGGTCTCCGGCATGCCCACCTTCGTCGTCTCGGTGACGATGCGCACGCTGCCGTGGACGGACACGCCCACCCCGCCGCCCATCGTGATCCCGTCCATGAACGCGATGTAGGGCTTCGGGTAGTTCGCGATGCGGTTGTTCATCCGGTACTCATCGGAGAAGAAGAGCTCGGACTCGTCCGTGCCGTCGACGACCGAGCGGTAGATGCCCTTGATGTCGCCGCCGGCGCACAGGCCGCGCTCACCGGCGCCGGTGATGAGCACCGCGGCGACCGAGTCGTCGTCCTGCCAGTCGATGAGCGCGCGATCGACCTGCTCGATCATCTCCGTGCTCAGCGCGTTGATGGCCTTGGGCTTGTTGAGTTCGATGTGGCCGAGCGCTCCGTCGCGGTCGACGATGACCGTGGCTTCCGTGTCCGTCATCTGTTCCTCTCCTGGCTTCTGCGGATGGGGCTGGTGTGCTGTGTGGGCGGGGCCGCGCGTCAGGCGACCCCGGTGCTCTTGCGCGAGATGATGACGCGCATGATCTCGTTCGTGCCCTCGAGGATCCGGTGCACGCGCAGGTCGCGCACGAGCTTCTCGATTCCATACTCTTGCAGATACCCGTAGCCGCCGAACAGCTGGAGGGCCCGGTCGGCGACCTCGAAGCCCGTGTCCGTGGCGGTGAGCTTCGCCATGGCCGACAGCAGCGAGGTGTTGGGGTCCTGCGCATCGTAGGCCGCTGCGGCGCGCCAGAGCATGGAGCGGGCGGCCTCGAGCTTGGCCTGCATGTCCGCCACTTCGAAGCGCAGGGCCTGGAAGCCGGTGAGGTCGGTGCCGAAGGCCTGGCGCTCGCCCATGTAGGCGATCGCCTTCTCGAGGGCCGCCTGGCCCCCGCCGATCGAGCAGGCGCCGATGTTGAGGCGCCCCCCGTCGAGCCCGGACATGGCGATCTTGAAGCCCTGGCCCTCCTCCCCGATGAGGTTGCCGGCCGGCACGCGCATGTTCTCCATGAAGACCTGGCGGGTGGGCTGGGCCCGCCAGCCCATCTTCTTCTCGTTGGCCCCGAAGGTCAGCCCCTCGGTTCCCTTCTCCACGACGAAGGTGGAGATGCCCCGGGCGCCCTCCTGGCCGGTGCGGGCCATGACGAGGTAGATGTCCGTTTCGCCGGCGCCGGAGATGAACTGCTTGACGCCGTTGAGCACGTAGTCGTCGCCATCGCGGCGCGCCGAGGTGCGGATCGCGGCCGCGTCCGAGCCCGCGTTGGGCTCGGTGAGGCAGTAGCTGCCGAGCTTGTCGAAGCTTGTGAGCGGCGTGAGCCACTTCTCCTGCTGTTCGGGGCTGGCGTAGCGGTCGAGCATCCACGCGACCATGTTGTGGATGGACATGTAGCTGGCCACCGAGGGGCAGCCGGTCGAGAGCGCCTCGAAGATGAGCGCGGCGTCCATGCGGCCCAGGCCGGAGCCGCCGTTGTCCTCGGAGACGTAGATGCCGCCCATGCCCAGCTCACCGGCGGCCTTGATGACGTCGACGGGGAAGTGGTGGTTCTCATCCCACTCGAGTGCGTGGGGCGCGATCTCCGCTTCCGCGAAGTCGCGGCACATCGCGGAGAGCTCCCGCTGCTCCTCGGTGAGGCCAAAGGTCAGTGCGGCGGCGGTGGTGCGTGCCATGGCGGCTCCTTCGTCGTGTGGCTGCGTCGTGTGGCGGTGGCGGTTCGTCGTTCATGGGGCAGCGGGTGCGCGCACCGGCGTCGTGCTCGGGCGATCGGCCCGCGGGTGGGGCCATCGTGGCGGCCGCGCGGCGGTGCGCGGCTGTCCGCGCGGGGACCGCATCGCCGGGTCGGCGGTGTGCCCCCCAACGGGGGACAGGAGGCCCTGCCGAGGGCGTTGGGGCGAGTCTAGACGAAACTACTTGGACGTCCAAGTAATCGGTGCGGGGACCGGCGAGGCGCGAGGTGCGGCGAGCCCAGGCACGCAATGCCCGGGTGCGCAATGAGCGTTCGGGTGCGGGGCCGGCGGGCGGTAGAGGAGCCGGGGCCGTGCGCTCGCCTCAGTCCTCCTGATCGCGCTCGAGGCCCTCGCGCAGGTAGAGGAGCCGGCCGAGGAGCTGGGTGAGGGTGGCCGACTCGACTTCCGGGCGCTCGAAGACCTGCGAGTTGAGCGCATCGGTTGCCCGTTCCACGAGGGCGCGGCCCTCCGGCGTGATCGCCGCGAGCGTGGTGCGCCCGTCATTGGGGTGGGGCAGGCGCTCCACGAGCCCCGCCGCCTCGAGTCGGTCGACCGAGTTCGTCGTCGATGTGGCGTGGACCTGGAGGCGCTGGGTGACCTTGTTGAGCGGCAGCTCGCCGCGCTTCGTGAACGCCAGCAGCCGCAGCACCTCGTAGCGGGAGAAGGTCAGCCCGAGCGGCTTGAGCACGGCGTCGACCCGGGCGAGCAACAGCTGGTGGACGCGCATGACGGAGGTCACCAGCGTCATGCCGTCGGCGGCGTCCTCCCAGCCGTGCGCGATCCACTGCTTGCGCGACTCCTCAATGGGATCGGGCACTGCGGGCATGCGCTCTCCTGGCTGTTCGGGGCCGGCGGCCGGGCCGCCGCGCGGTGCCGCCAAGCGGTGGGCGGCGTGCGGCACAGTCTGCCTCACAGTCTACTGAGGCGACGGTTTCCGGGGCGCACGCCGCTGGGGCGGAGGCCATTGCGACGCCGCGACAGACGCGGGTGGCACAGGCGCCGACCGGTGGGGTGCCGGGCTGAGCGAGGACGCCGGGGGTGGCAAGGCGCATCGCGCTGAGCGAGGGGACTGCGCTGGTTGTGGGCACTGCGCTGGTTGAGAGTACTGGGCAGCTGAAGGGCGCCGGGCTGGTTGAGCGCACTGGGGTGCTGAAGGGGGCGGGGCTGTTGAAGCGCACTGGGCTGCTGGAAGGCACTGGGATGTTGAAGGGCGCTGGGCTACTGGAAGGCACTGGGCTGAGCGGGAGCGCAGAGCGTCGCGGGGGCAAGGCACCCTGGGCGGGACTGCGCCTGGGATTGCCGCACCGCAACGCAGCGCGCCGTAGCGGCCCGGTGCGGATCATGGGAGCATCGGGGCATGTGCGGACGCCTCAACCTCTCGCTCGATCCCGCGGACCTCGTGGACGAGCTCGACATCGCCCGCGACGGCTATCCGTACCGCGAGCGCTACAACGTGCCGCCGAGCGCGGTCATCCCGATCATCGCCGACCGCCCCGCGGAGTCGGGCGAGGTGAGCCGCCGCCTCGAGGCCGCCCGCTGGGGCCTGGTCCCCGGCTGGGCCAAGGACATCGGGATCGGCTCGCGGGCGTTCAATGCGCGCAGCGAGACGATCGCGGACAAGCCCATGTTCCGCACCGCCCTCGGTGCGCGCCGCTGCATCGTCCCGTGTGCCGGCTACTACGAGTGGGAGCGCACGGAGGCGGGCAAGCAGCCATGGTTCATGCACCCGGAATCCGGTGACTGGCTGTTCATGGCCGGCGTCTTCGAGTTCCGCCGGGTCGATGCCGAGCTCGCCGACGGAACCGTGACGGGGGAGGACCCCGCGGTGCAGGACGGGTGGCTCGTCTCGGCGAGCATCATCACGGCCCCCGCGGCCGGCCACCTGACGCAGGTGCACGACCGCATGCCGGTCATGCTCGACCGTGCGGGAGTCGAGCGCTGGCTCGACCCGAGCCTCGCCAAGGAGGAGGCGGCCGCGGTCTTGGGTGCGGCGATCGCGGACTTCGATCCGACGATGGTCGCGCGCCGCCGCGTCGGGCAAGCGGTCGGGAAGGTCGGCAATGAGGGCCCGCAGCTGGTCGCGCCCGTGCCCGCTCCGTAGGACCGCGGCCCGGGCGTACACCACCGGGGTGCCCGGACAGGGCGCGCCTCGAGCCGGTGTCCATGCCCTCAACGTCCCAGCGGTGCCCAGGGTCACACCGGCCGGACTTGCGCGCTGACCTCGGGGCGAGTAGCTTGGTTCCTGTTGCTCGAAGCGGAAAACACCGAAGCGAGCGGGCTCCCGATCATCGATCGGATGCAGCCCCGTTTCCACTGGAACCGCAGCGGATGAGCAGCAGATCCGGAATCGGCCACGAGGCCGAGATCACAGTTCGCGGACTTGCTCCGCACACTGCATCGGGTCTAGAGTAGTAACCCTGCCGCAGCGCGGTAACCGAAGCTCACAGAGCATCCGGCCTGCGCACAGCGTCTGTTCTTTGAGAACTCAATAGCGTATTCGTACATACAAGTCTTTCTGCGATGCCAGTATTTTTGTTGTATTGGCTGGCAGAAGTATTTAGTTATTTGATTGACGTAACGGACACTCGGCTGCCTGCCCTTTGTGGTGGGTTGGTGGGGTGTTGTTCTTGTCAGTGATTCTTTTGTCGGCTGGGGTCTTTTTTGGCTCGCACATTTTTTTGTGGAGAGTTTGATCCTGGCTCAGGACGAACGC
>NZ_WWEQ01000050.1 GCF_009857845.1 Brevibacterium rongguiense
GAACACGGCCCGGCTCCACGAAGCTCTCGGCTACCGCACCCCAGCGAGCGTCGAAGCGTCCTACACTCACCCCACGACGACCGCGCCCGCGACCGTCTAACCACGGAACGAAACCCAGGGCGCTTCAAGATGACCGCTTCGCCGTTGCTGGCTTTCGCGAAGCCTTCGACCGCGTGGTCCTTGGATGCCAATTTCGCAACCTGTGCACTGAGAGCTGAGAAGGTGCTTGTTGGGGCGGCACTGGCGGACGGTGCCGACACGACGGCTCCGCCGAAAGCGAGGATTGCGGCGGCACTCATCGCGGTACCGCGCAGGACAGGGGGGTGGGCCATGAAATTCTTCTCCGTTCCGAGCATCTAACGATGCGGGGCGCGCCTGAGGGGAAGAAATCAGGCTGTGACGGGGACGACTCTTCCACCCGAAGAGGGGCCGGTCAACATTTGATAACTTTTGGTCATTCTGGTTTCGAATTCATGGCGGGCCGTCGTCACACCAGATGTTCATGCAGTGTCGAGTTGCGGTAGCTCACTGTTGCGCAGTACTGCTGAACCAAGACAGAGCCCCGATCCTCGCCTGCGCAGGTTGCCCTTGATCGGCAAGGGGAAGGCGGCGTCCTTGGCGCGTGACGCTCAAGAACTCGCCGGCGCAGTGGCGTCGCGTTCGAAATGGAGGGCGCCTAGCTTTTCGGCCTTCGCATTGAACAGAATCAACTCGTCCCCGTCGAGTACTGCGCGACGAGGGTTGCGAAGCCAGCTGTTCACACCGACGCAGGCGCGAAGTGTTGTCATGTATGGCTTCAGTTCCGCGCCTCCGTCCGTCTTCGTGAACGTCGTATGGATGCCGTTGCATCCATCGGTTCCTTCGACACTGCCATCGGCATTGAACGTCAGATGGGGGTGGCCCTTCTCGTCGGAACCCCAGGTGCCGAGGATGCTGCGGGGCGCTTCGGTCGTGGGCTGCTGTGACGATTCCACGGTGGCTCCGTTCTCTCCGCAGCCGGAGAGCAGCGCTGCGGCTGCGATGAGTCCGGCGAACGTCGTGGACAGTGTGCGCTTCATGTTCGGTTCCCTTCGGTGAACCGTGCCTCGTGATCGCACTCGCCCTGCAGTCGGTGGCGGCGAGTGGACGGCGTGAACACTCGTAGCCTAGCGGCGCAGCCTGGAAGTTCCAGTGGGCTCGACAGAGTCGGCGCCGCGCAGGTGGTTCTCCGGGCGGTACTAGGTGTAACGACCGGGGACGTTGGTTGATATGATATGCGTACTTACTATCTCAGGAGGATGCATGTGGTCTGCCACGTATCAGGGGCGAACGCCCGCAACGCCCGCCCAGGTCTACGCGTTGCTCTCGGACGTGACGACATGGCCGTCATGGAACCCGGGAGTCACCGGCATCGACATGGACGGCCCGTTCCAGGCCGGTACGACTGCCACGATGAACTTTCCCGACGGGAGCAGCCTGCCGTTCAGCATCACGTGGGCTGAGCCTGGCGTGGGCTATGAGGACCTCACCCCGGTCCCCGATGCGGGGGTTGAGGTGCGTGTGCGCCATGAGGCCGCAGCCGGCCCGGACGGGACCGTCATCACCTACAGGTGCACGGTCGAAGGAGCCTCGGATGAGGTGTGTGCTCAGGTTGGGCAGGGCGTGTGCGAGGACTTCAATGAGGTGATCGCCGCACTCGGGGTTGCCGCGACGCGATGAGCGACTCACTGCCTCCGGAGTCCAGCCCCGGCCTGCTCCTGTGGCGCGTGACCCTGCGCTGGCAGCGTCAGATCGCGGCCGCCCTCAAGTCCCACGGATTGACGCATGTGCAGTTCGTGCTCCTGACCTCCACGTGGTGGCTGACCCACGAGGGCAACGAGCAGCCCAGTCAGCGTCGCGTGGCCGAGTTCGCCGGCACGGACGTGATGATGACCTCCCAGGTGCTTCGTACCCTCGAGGGCAAGGGGCTCCTCGAACGCCGAGACGATCCTGCCGATGCCCGGAGCAAGATCGTCTCGGTGACCCCTGCAGGCAGACAGCTGGCAACCGGAGCCGTTCGTGACGTCGAGTCGGTCGACCAACACTTCTTCGCACCCGTCAACGGCCAAGAACTCCTAGCCCTCCTCCACGAGCTGGAACGGGACTGAACCTCACCCTGAGTCTCGCCCTGCGGGGCAGCTGCCGCCCGGTAGCTGCCCCGCAATTCATTCCCCGACAGGACCTCAATGTCACACGCCAACGCAGCACTCACCCCGCGCCACCGTCTGATCGTCGGCCGTCTCGTTGTCGATGACGGATGGCCTGTCAGCGAGGTCGCCGCCCGATTCCAAGTCTCCTGGCCGACGGTGAAGCGCTGGGCCGACCGCTACCGCGCTGGTCAGTCGATGCAGGACCGCTCCTCACGCCCGCACCACTCGCCGAACAAGACCGACACGGCGACGACGAAGCGCTGTATCCAGCTGCGACTCCGGCTGAGGGAAGGACCAGTGCAGCTCGCGTGCAGGCTGGGGATCGCGCCGTCGACGGTCCACCGGATCCTGACCGATGCTCACCTGAACCGGCTCTCGCATGTCGACCGCGCCACGGGTGAGCCCGTCCGTCGCTACGAGCATGGCCATCCTGGCGCGATGCTCCACGTCGACGTGAAGAAGCTCGGCAACATCCCCGACGGCGGCGGCTGGCGCTACGTCGGCCGCCAACAGGGAGAGAAGAACCGCGCCGCCACACCAGGCAAGCCCCGGAACAAGTACCGGGACCCGTTGATGGGCAAGGCCTACGTCCACACCGTCATCGACGACCACTCCCGCGTCGCCTACGCCGAGATCCACGACGACGAAACCGCGATCACCGCCACCGCAGTGCTGGTGAGGGCCGTCGAGTGGTTCAACGCCCGCGGCGTCACCGTCGAACGCGTCCTGTCCGACAACGGCGGCGCCTACCGCTCACACCTATGGCGAGACACCTGCGCAGAGCTCGGAGTCAGGCACAAGCGCACGCGGCCGTATCGGCCGCAGACCAACGGCAAGATCGAGCGGTTCCACCGCACCCTGGCCGACGGCTGGGCCTACGCCCGCTGCTACACCTCCGAAACGGAACGCCGGGGCGAGCTGGAGGGCTGGCTGCACTACTACAACCACCACCGGCCCCACACGGCCTGCGGGAACCAGCCGCCCTTCTCACGTTTGATCAACGTCTCCGGTCAGTACAACTAGGAATGCACGGGTCCCGGGGTGTCGCCCTCCCGCTTGAGGACACCCAGTCTGTCGCTACCGGAGTAGGCGACGAGCTCATCGCCATTCATCGCCACGCGAGTGACATCCTTGAGCCACGGGTCGATGCCGACGCAGGCGCGTCGAGTCGAAATGTAGGGCTCGAGTTCCGCGCCATCGTTCGTCTGCTCATAGCTCGTGAAGATGCCGTTGCACCCGTCGGTCCCCTCGACTCGGCCGTCGGCGCTGAACGTCAGGTAGGGATGGCTTTTCTCATCCGATCCCCAGGTGCCGACGATGCTGCGGGGCTCCTGGGTGGTGGGCTGCTGTGACGATTCCACGGTGGCTCCGTTCTGTCCGCAACCGCTGAGCAGCACCGCGGCTGCGAAGAGCCCGGCGAACGACGTGCTCAGTGTGCGCTTCATGACTGCTGTGCTCCGTTGACATGCTCGCTCGCCGGGTGCCCGGCATAAGGGACGACAACGACTGAGGGGCACGGAGTCGAAACTCCGTGCCCCTCAGCCTAGCGGCGCCCCCTGGAGGCTGCCTGACTGCTGTGCCGAACTACGGCACTTGCGGCTCAGCGCCGGGTGCGGCGGCGGACCGTCAGGACCAGGCCCGCGCCCAGCGCCAGGAGGCCGGCGGCGGCAGCGAGTGCCACGCCCACCTCGGAGCCGGTGCGGGGCAGGTCGCCGTTGCCCTTGTTGCCGTCGTCGTTGCTGCCGCCGTTGCCCTGGTCATCGGCGACGACCTTGAACGAGGAGTTCAGCGCCGTGGCGCCCTGGGCGGTGGTGGACTTCGCCTTCGTGGCGTTGGACTCGAAGTTCGCCTTGACGTCGTACTTGCCCAGGTAGACCTTCTTGTCGGACGCGCTGGCCAGGCCCCACACGCGGGTGGAGACGGTGCCGTCCTTGGCGACGGTGGCGGTCTCCTTCTTCGCGGAGATGCCGTCCTTCGAGGTGGTGATGGTGGCCTTGCTGCCGGGCTTGGCGCCGGTCAGCGCGATCGTCACGCCCACCTTCTTGTCCTTGTCGCCGTTGCCCACGAACTTGTCCAGGCCGATGGTGCGCGGCTGGACGGCCAGCTTGGCCTGGGCCGGCGCGGGGGCCGTGGAGGTGGGCTTCTTCGAAGGCGACTTGGACGGGGACTTCGTGGGGGCCGGCGTGCTGGGCTCCGGCTTCGGGTCCTCGGCCAGCTTGCTGGTGATGTACTTGACGGTAGTGCCACGGGTGACCGTGTACTTCGTCGTCAGGTAGACCTTGCCGGTGACGGTGCCCTCGGTCTTCTCGGCCGTGAACGACCACTTGTCGCCCTTGACCTCGACCTTGTGCTTCTTGCCCTTCGAGTCGACGAAGGTGCCGCCGGTGAAGCCGGTGGCGCCGGTGCCGGAGACCTTGCCGCCGGGCTTGATCGAGCCCTCGGGGGCAGCTGGCTTGGGTGCCGGGGTCTGCGTGGCCGGGGCCGAGCTCGACGGCGTCGCGGAGGCCGAATCCGTGGCGGTGGGCGCCGCGGTGGTCGGCGCCGCCGTGGTGGGCTTCGGGCTCGCGGGCAGCTTGCCGGACGGCGTCTTGTAGCCGATCGTCTTGGCGACGAGGACGCGCGTCTTGTTCTTCATCTGGTTGAGATCGTTGCTCAGGTCAGCGGCGAAGGAGAACGGAGTGCCGTTTGACTGCTCGCCACCACCGGAGAGCACACCCAGTGCGTTTCCACGCGAATTGACGAAGGGACCGCCCGAGTCACCGTGGTCGCTGAGGGCGTCGGTGCCAAACCCGTAGACCTTTCGGCCGCTGACATCGACCCATCCGCTCGTCATGATGACCTTGCCGGTCTTGTACCCGGTGGTTCGACCGCTGCGGGCGATCTTCTCGCCGTTCTTGGCCGTGGCAATGCCCGTGACGTTGCGAGTCTTGGTGAGCAGGTCATTCTTCTTCGCACCGGCCTCGTCCCACTGGGTGATCCGCGGGACGACGGGGGTGCCCTTGGCGAGCGCGATGAGGGAGAAGTCGGTGCTCGTCTTCTTCTCTTCGCCGTTGCGCGCCGCCTTCGTCTGCCCGGGCTTGCCAAAGCGATAGTCCACGACCTTGCCGGTGAAACCCTTCGGGGCGAGTCGCGCAGTGGAGGTGTCGGTGGGCTTGCCCGTGTAGGCACCGTCGCCACTGGCGAGTGTCTCGAAGACGCTCATCGCCTTGCCGGTGGTGATGTCCGCCTTTGCATTGGGAGCGACTCCGGTGCAGTGGCCAGCCGAAACCGCCTGGGGGGAGAAATCAGACGAGCTGAGCGAGGCGAAGCCGATGGAGCAGTAGCCCCTCACCGACGTTGCGCTGGCGCTGGTGCCGGCGGCGTAGCCTCCACCGCCCACGGTGGTGCCGGGGCTGCCGGCACGCGCGGTGAGCGGAGCCTTGAGCTCGATCGTCTGGATCTTGTTGTCCTTGATGAGCCCGGCGGAAGCGGCGGAGACGCCTTTGCCCTTGAGCTTGACGACCACAGGTTTGCCGTTCTGCGCCTGCCCGAAGCCCTGAATGGTTGGGTCCTGCTTGAACGTGGCCTCGGCCTCCGCCTTCACCTCGGCGAAGGAGGCGGTCGCCTGCGAGGGCTTGGCCTGGGGCTTCTGGTCGGACTTCGGGGCCTCGCTCGGGGCGGCCGAGGCGGCGGGGGCGGCCAGGGCCACTCCTCCGAAGCCCAGGACGGCCGCAGCACCGAGGGAGGTGAAGCGCTGTGCGCGGGTTGCGCTCATCGGGTGTCTCTCCGGTTTCTGCATCCTCAGCGGATGCTTTGGGACTGTCGAAGCGGCGCCTCCGGCTCGGAGCCGGGGCGACAAGCCCTTCCGACACTTCCAGGGGGTGGCGCACAGGTCAAGTTCAGATAACTTTTGGTCATTTTGTTTACGTGCCGGTCAGGTCCGCGGCCCACTCGCTGCGAAAAGCGCGTGATTCACCCCTGGTGAGCACGGTGAAAGGGAGCGCCCTGCCGCTGGGGGCGGGCGCAGGCGCTGAGCCTGCACGTAACGAAACTGACGTATTCGCCGTCCGTCCCGGCGCGCGCTCAGCGCGCGGACCGCATCGCGGCCATGACCTTCACGCGCGAGCTGTCGCGCGGGTCCAGGCCCAGGACCAGCGAGTCGTACTCCCGCGAGCCCTTGCCGTAGAGCGCCACGCGCCCGTCGGCATCGCAGTGGAAGCCCCAGCCGTACTTCTGCGCGAGGTCGGATGAGCGCAGGCACGGCTGGCCCTTCGCAAAGAACTCCTCGCGCGCCGCCGGCCGCTCGTCCTCGGGGATGCCGTTGCGATCGGCCCAGACGGTGAAGACGATGTCGTCGGAGGTGAACCGGTAGGGCGCGTCCGCGAGCAGCTCGTAGGTGCGCCGCGCAACCGTGGGCGTCTCGCGCTCCGGGGGCACGGTGGGCCCCGGAGCGGGGGAGTCGGGTGCCACGCCGATGAAGGTGCTGGTGTAGTTCGTGGTGTGCTCGGCCATGAGCCCCAGGGTAGCCGCGCCGCGGCCCCGCCAGCGGACCGGACTCAGCCGGCCGGCCGAACCCAGAGCGCGGCGGCGATCGCCGCGGGCACTGGGGAGCCCTGCGATCCCGCGGACGTGCAGACCGCCCCGTCGGCTCCCACCTCCACGCGCGCACCCGGGGTGATGCCGGCCTTCGCGGCGGCCGCGAGGACCTCCCGGTCCGCATCGGAGACCCGCACCACCTCGAAGGCCTGGGGACCGCTCGCCTGCGCCAGCGCCACCGTGTCCGCATCGCGGTGGGTGCGGCCGCTGGCGTCCGGGATCGGGTCGCCGTGCGGATCGTGGCTGGGCCGGCCGAGCAGGGCATCGATGCGCGCGGTGAAGTCGTCGGAGACCGCGTGCTCGAGCCGCTCGGCCTCGTCGTGCACCTCGTCCCAGCCATAGCCCAGCCGCTCGACGAGGAAGGTTTCGATGAGCCGGTGCCGGCGCACCATCTGGACCGCCAGCGCCCGGCCGGCGGCGGTGAGCTCGACGGGGCGGTACGGCGTGTACGCGACGAGGCCCATGCCCGCCAGCCGCTTGACCGTGTCCGTCACGCTGGCCGGGCTCGTCCCGAACTTCTCCGCCAGGCCCTTCGCGCTGATGGGCGCCTGGCCCCATTCCGTCGTCGACCAGATGGTCTTGAGGTAGTCCTGGGCCACGGGGCTCAGCGAATCGACGTCGCGTGCCTCCGGCCGCTGCTCTGCCTCGCGCTCCCTCTTGCCCACGGGCTCACCCTAGCGGCACGCAGACGCCCGCGCCCGAGGTGCGGGCAGGGGTCCGGGCCGGCCCGCACCTCGGGCGCGAGCCGCAGAAGGGTGCGGGCAGCAGGCGGGTGCGGACTGGGTCGAACTCGCGGGCTGGCCGGCGCTCACCCGGTGAGCGCCAGGGGGTCAACCCGCGCGGTGGGCGGCACCGGCTACGCCTGCCCCGTGACGGTGAGGACGACGAGCGCGGCGTTGAGGGCGATGATGAGCGCGCACGCCGCCCACCCCAGCCAGTGGATGAGGCGCGGGCTGGCGAATTCGCCCATGAGGTCGCGGCGGGAGGTGTAGGCGATGAGCGGGATGATGGCGAACGGGATGCCCAGGCTCAGCAGCACCTGGCTGAGCACGAGCGCCAGCGTGGGGTCGAAGCCCACTGCCAGGATCGCCAGTGCAGGAATGAGCGTGACCGCGCGGCGGGCCAGCAGGGGCACGTTCACGTGGAGCAGGCCGCCCATGATCGCGGAGCCCGCATAGGCGCCCACGGAGGTGGAGGCCAGCCCGGAGGCCAGCAGCCCCACCGCGAATGCGACGCCGATCGCGGGGCCCAGCGCGTGCGCGATGGCGGCGTGGGCACCGGCGATCGTGTCCGTGCCCTCCACGCCGGGCAGGCTCGCGGCGGCCAGCAGCAGCATCGCGATGTTCACCGAGCCCGCGACGACGAGCGCCGCCAGCACGTCGGCGCGGGTGCCCGCCAGGATGCGCCGGATGAGCGGGCGCGGCAGGTCCGAGCCGAACCGGTCGCGGGTGAGCGAGGAGTGCAGGTAGACCGCGTGGGGCATGACGGTGGCGCCCAGCATGGACGCGGCCAGCAGCACCGACTTCGAGCCCTCGAAGCGCGGGACCAGACCGCCGGCCACCCCGCCCCAGTCCGGGGGGCTGAAGAAGAGGCCCGCGACGAACCCCACGACGATGACGAGGAGCAGCCCGCTGATGAGGCGCTCGAACCAGCGCTGGCCGAACCGGTTCTGCGTGGCCAGCAGGAGCATGGAGACCGCGCCCACGATCAGCCCGCCCACCACGAGCGGCAGGCCGAAGAGGATCTGCAGTGCGATCGCCCCGCCCACCACCTCGGCGATGTCCGTGGCCGCGGCGACGATCTCCGCCTGGCCCCAGAACAGCAGGCGCGGGCCCCGGCGCAGGCGCTCGCCCAGCAGCTGCGGCAGCGAGCGGCCCGTCACGATGCCCAGCTTGGCCGAGAGGTACTGGACGAGCATCGCGATGACGTTGGCCGCCACGAGCACCCAGACGAGCAGGTAGCCGAACTCCGCGCCCGCGCTGAGGTTCGCCGCGACGTTGCCGGGGTCCACATAGGCGATCGCGGCCACGAAGGCGGGGCCCATGAGCGCCACGAGCGGGCCGGCCGGCGGCTTGGTGCGCACCGTCGGATCCTGGCCGCGGGGGGTGGTGGGTGGTCGGACTGCCATGGGCTGCCTCCTTCGCGTCGTGTGGTGTGGGGTGCGGTGCGGGCACGGTTGCCGCGCCGCCGGTGAAATTTAAGGTAGCTTAAATTTTGGCCGCGGACCAATCAGCGCGCGCTCATGCGTCGCGCTCTGCCCTGCGTTCGTGCGCTGTGCTCCTCGCTGCGGGAACGCGCCTGCGCACCGCGCCCGGCCGGGGAACCCGCCGCCCAGAAGTGAGGCTTGCCCCACCCCACCGGGTCGCGGCGGACACCTAGGATGGTCGCAATCGCGGCCGCCGCTGGGCGCTCGCCCCGCTTCCCGGAAGGCCCCACGTGAATCTCCTCGCCCGCCTGAGCCTGAAGAACCGCGCGCTCATCGCGCTGATCTCCCTGTGCGCGGTGGTGTTCGGGGTCATCGCGGCGGGCTCGCTCAAGCAGGAGCTCTTCCCCCAGTTCGAGCTGCCTCAGGCGATCGTCACCACCCAGTACCAGGGAGCCTCGCCGCAGTCCGTCGAGCGCGAGGTCACCGATCCCCTCGAGCAGGCGCTCAACGGGGTCCAGGACGTCGAGTCGGTGAAGTCGACCTCGTCCACCGGCAGCTCGCAGATCACCGTCGAGACGAAGTACGGCACGAGCTCCGATGACATCGTGCGCGAACTCCAGCGCGCCGTCTCCGAGGTGGAGCCCCAGCTGCCCGACGACGTCACGCCCACCGTCTTCGCCGGCAGCGTCGATCAGTTCCCCGTCGTCGTCATGTCCGTCAACGGCGCGGACGCGAACACGGACAAGCTGGCAGAGCAGCTCGACGACGTGGCCGTGCCCGCGTTCAAGAAGCTCGACGGGGTGCGCGGGGCCGCCGTCTCCGGTGAGAACGTCAAGCAGGTCAACATCCGCGTGCGCCTGGACGACGCGGAGGACAAGGGCGTCTCCGTCGACCAGATCGCCTCCCTGCTCCAGGCCAACGGGGTGCCCACCTCCGCCGGCGACCTCAAGGACGGCGACGACGAGGCTCCGGTCGAGGTGGGCAAGCGGCTGTCGAAGCTCGACGACCTCAAGAAGCTCACCCTCACCGGTGAGGACGGGCAGGTCCGGCTGTCCAGCGTCGCCGACGTGACCCTGGCGAACGCACCGGTCACCAGCATCTCCCGCACGAACGGCAAGGCCTCGCTGACGCTGGCCGTGACGAAGAAGCCGGACGCCAACACCGTCGACGTCGCCCATGCCGTCCAGGACGCGCTGCCGGACGTGCAGGCGAAGATGGGCGGCGACACCCACTTCACCGTCCTCTTCGATCAGGCGCCGTTCATCGAGCAGTCGATTCACGACCTCGTGACCGAGGGGCTGCTGGGCCTCGCATTCGCCGTCGTCATCATCCTCGTCTTCCTCTTCAGCGTGCGCGCCACGCTCATCACGGCGATCTCCATCCCGCTGTCCCTGCTCATCACGCTCATCGGCCTGTGGCAGGGCGGGTACAGCCTCAACATGCTCACGCTGTCCGCGCTGACGATCTCGATCGGCCGCGTCGTGGACGACTCGATCGTCGTCATCGAGGCGATCCGCCGTAGGCATGCGCTGGGCGGGTCGAAGTTCGGCAACATCCTGGCCGCCGTGGGCGAGGTCGCCGGGGCCATCACCGCCTCGACACTCACGACGATCGCGGTGTTCCTGCCGCTCGTCTTCGTCTCCGGCCAGACGGGCGAGCTGTTCAGGCCCTTCGCCCTCACCGTCACGATCGCGCTGGCCTCCTCGCTGCTCGTGGCCCTGACGATCGTGCCCGTCCTGGCCTACTGGTTCCTGCGCGCCCGGGAGTCGCGCGTGCGCCTGAGCCGCGCGCAGAAGAGGGAGATCCGCCGCGATCGGGCCGCGGGCCTGGCGCAGTGGCGCGCCGAGCGCCGGGCTGCGAATAAGGCGGGCAGGCGCCGCCGGGGCCGGGGTGCGCACTCCGCGGGCTCGGCTCCGCTGGGCG
The DNA here is from genome assembly GCF_009857845.1 of Brevibacterium rongguiense. GTDB lineage: Bacteria > Actinomycetota > Actinomycetes > Actinomycetales > Brevibacteriaceae > Brevibacterium > Brevibacterium rongguiense. The sequence goes on from NZ_WWEQ01000050.1 coordinate 10,813, forward strand.
CGGCCGCAGCCGGTGCGCCGGGAGCGACCGCCGCCGAGGCGCGGGCCGGGTCCGCTGCCCCCACCGGCTCCCATGCGCTGGGCGTGGGCGACCCGGACGCCACGCAGGAGATGCCCGCTGCGGTGGAACCGAACGCAGCGGCCGCCGGCCCCGCCCCCGCCGGCAGGACCGCCGGCATGGTCACCGGCCCGGCGCCGGCAGGCATGACCGCGGACGGCGGGGGAGCCGGTCCGCACGCCGAGGACGGTGCGCAGGACGCCGCCCAGGTCGACGAACTGGCCAGCCTGCACTCACCCGTCACCCGCCTCCAGCGGACGTACACGCCGATCATCGGCTGGACGACCCGCCACCCCGTCATCACGCTGGTCGCCGCGGTCGTCGTCCTCGTGCTGACGTTCTCCATGACCCCGCTGCTCAAGACCGAGCTGCTGGGCGACACCGGTCAGGACACGCTGCAGGTGCAGCAGAAGTTCGCCCCGGGCACGGACATCGAGGGCGCCTCGCAGACGGCGAAGAAGGTCGAGGATGTGCTCGCCGCCGACGACGCGGTCAAGGACTACCAGTTCTCCGTGGGCGGCTCCGGATTCGAAGGCGGCGGCAGCTCCAGCGGCGGGCTGACCGGCAGCTACATCCTCAACCTCCACGACGGTGCGCAGAGCGCGGAGGTCTCCGAGGAGCTGCAGAGGAAGTTCGACGCGCTGCGCGGCGCCGGCGACGTCGAGGTGCAGGCCGGCCAGCAGTCGCCGGGCGGCTCCACGATCGACGTGACGCTCACGGCCAACGACGCGAAGGCGCTCACCACCGGTGCGGAGGCGTTGGCGAAGGCGCTCAAGGGCAAGGACGGCATCCAGCAGGTCACCGACGACCAGGAGGCCGTGCAGAAGATCATCGAGGTCGACATCGACCACAGGAAGGCCGGGAAGAAGGGCCTGACCGAGTCGCAGATCGGCCAGTACGTCGCCCGCGCCATGGACGGCCAGAACATCGGCTCCGTGACCTTCGACGACGTCAGCCACAAGGTCTACCTCTTCCAGCGCGAGGCGAAGACGGTCAAGGAGCTCAAGGAGCTGAAGATCCCATACACGGCCGGCGGTGCGGGTGCCGGCGCGGCGGGCGCCGGAGCCGCGGGCGGCGGGACCAGCGGGTCGGCCGGAGGCGCTGCGAGCGGCGGTTCCGCCGCCGGTGCGGGCGCCGCAGGATCGGGTGCTGCCGGTGCGGGCGCCGCCGGAGCGGGTGCGGCCGGAGCCGTCGGACAGGCCGCCCGCGTGCCCTCCGCGGACGGTCGGGCAGGATCCGGTGCGGCGGGCACCACCGGGGCGGGCGCAGCGCCGCCCGCGGAGGCTGGCGCAGCGCCGCGCGCGGAGACCGCGGTGCTCGAGCGCACCTCGGCCGCGGTCTGGGAGCCGGGCGGCTCCTCGGCGGTGGCCGCCATGGCCAACCGGAGCCCGCAGCCCAGCTCCTCGCTGGGCGGGCAGACGCAGCCCCCCGGCCAGCCCGAGCAGCCCGCGCCGAGCCAGCCGGCGCCCAGCCGGCAGCCCCAGCAGCCCGCGCCCAGCCAGCAGCCCCAGGCGCCCGCGCAGACGCAGCAGCCCCAGCTGCCGCAGGCGCCGGCTCAGCCGCGGGTCCCGGCCCAGAACCCGGGCGGGCAGGACTCGGGGGCCGGGTCGGCCGCAGCGGAGCAGAAGACGGTGCGGCTGAAGAACGTCGCAGCAGTGCGCCAGGTGACGACCGCCCCGGTCATCGCCCACTCGGATGGGCAGCGCGCCGCGACCGTGAGCGTGACGCCGGCCGGTGACAACCTGGGCGCCGTGACGAAGACGGTGCAGGACGCGGTGGACGCCGCGGACCTGCCGCAGGGGGTCACCGCCAGCCTGGGCGGCGCGTCGCAGGAGCAGCAGGACTCGTTCCAGCAGCTGGGCCTGGCAATGCTCGCGGCTATCCTCATCGTCTTCGTCATCCTCGTGGCGACGTTCAAGTCCCTCATCCAGCCGTTCATCCTGCTCGTCTCCATCCCGTTCGCCGCAACCGGCTCGATCGGGCTGCTCGTGGCCACGGGCACGCCACTGGGGCTCACGGCGATGATCGGGCTGCTCATGCTCATCGGCATCGTCGTGACGAACGCGATCGTGCTCATCGACCTCATCAACAGCTTCCGCCGGCGGGGCGTGGACCTGCAGACCGCCGTGGTCCAGGGGGCCAGGCTGCGCTACCGGCCCATCATCATGACCGCGCTCGCCACGATCTTCGCGCTCACCCCCATGGCGCTCGGCCTCACGGGCGGTGGGGTCTTCATCTCCAAGCCCCTGGCGATCGTGGTCATCGGCGGCCTCGTGACCTCCACGCTGCTCACGCTGATCCTCGTGCCGGTGCTCTACCAGCTCATCGAGGGTGCCCAGGAGCGCCGCGCGGCCAAGCGGCGCATCGCCGCCCAGGCGCGTGGGCGCGTCATCGACGCCGCCGAGGCGCACGCTGCCGGAGCGGGCGCCGAATCGGGCGGTGTGGGCGCGGGTGCGACCGCGCCAGGCGGCGCGGGCGCAGACACGGCCGGGGCGGGCCGTGCGGACGGCCCGGACGGCCGGCCGTGAGCGACGGCGCTCCGGGCCGGGGAAAACGACCGGAGCGGCGGCCCGGGAATCCCCCGGAGACCCCACCCGGGGATCCGTTGGCTGGGCCGCAGGACACCTCGCCTGGGAACCCGCCCGTCAACCCGCGGCAGCCCTCTCCTGCCGACCCGCCTGGGAACCCGCCGTCGAACTCCTCGGGCGGGGGAGGGACGGCGGCCGGGCCTGCGCCTCGGCGGCGGTGGGGCGTGGAGCTCGTCCTCGTCGCCGCGCTGTCGCTGGGCCAGTCCGCGGTCTATGCGGCGGTGCGGCTCGCCGATGTGCTCAGCCGCGGCCCGCTGTCCCAGGCGCAGGCGAAGCTCAACACCTCGCAGTCGCCCCGGCCGTGGTTCGACCTCGTCTACCAGCTCCTCGACATCGGCTTCGCACTCGTGCCGGTCGGCCTCGTCCTCTACCTCATGTCGCTCGACCGCACCCTGCCGGGGCCCGTGCGGGGCCGGGAAGCAGGCAGTGGATCGCGGGCCGAATCCAGCGTCGTGCCGCGGGCAGGGGCACGGGCCGAGGCGCGGACAGAGCCGTCCAGCAGCCCCGCCACCGCGGCGGCTGCGGGGGCGCAGCCCCCGGTCCTCGCCGCGCCGTGCGCGCGGATGGGCTTCGACTTGCGCCGCCCGTGGGGTGATCTGTGGCGCGGTGCGGTGCTGTTCCTCGTCATCGGCGTGGGGACCCTGGGGGTCTACGCCGCGGGCCGCGCGCTGGGGCTCACCGCGCAGGTGCAGCCGGCGAACCTGGGCTCGTACTGGTGGACGGTGACCGTGCTGCTGCTCGCAGCTGTGAAGAACGGCATCCTCGAGGAGGTGCTGCTCCTGGGCTTCGGCGCCGACCGTCTGGCTCGTCTGGGCGCGCGGCCCTGGCTCATCGTCGTGGGGCTCGCGGTCTTCCGCGGCAGCTACCACCTGTACCAGGGGATCGGGCCGTTCGCGGGCAACGTCGCCATGGGCCTGCTCTTCGGATGGCTGTTCCTGCGCGGCCGGTGCGGGGAGGCGTGCGGCACCGGGGACGGGCGGGCGCCGCGCGGCTTCGGGCGCGTCATGCCGTTCGTCCTCGCCCACACGCTCATCGATGCGGTGGGCTTCCTGGCCCCGGGCATCCTCGCGGCCATCGACCCCCGCTGAGCCGCCGGGTCACGGAGCGGACCAGCCGGGCGGGGCGAGCGGAAGGCCAGAGGCCCGAGCGGATCGTGACGATCCGCCCGGGCCTCTGGCCTTCCGGGGGTGCCGCGCAGCCGGTGACGCACGTGCACGTGCAGCTGTGGGATCGGTGCACGCGCGAGAGCGGGTGCCGGGGCCGGCGCGGGGCAGGCGAACCGGCTGGTCGCGGGCGGGCGCTCCTGCCGCAGCAGTGCCCCCGGTCGCAGCGCCCTGCCGCCTCGACGCCCCGCGGTCTCGGGGCTCCTGCCGCAGCAGTGCCCTGCCGCCGCAGCGCCCGTCGGCCTCAGTGCTCCTCGGTCTCCGTCGAGTCCGTGAAGCTGCGCAGGCCGATCGCGCCCAGCACCACCACGATGACGGCGAGGATCGCGAAGGAGATCTGCTGGGAGTGGACGAACCCGGCCACCGTCGCCGCATCCCACGCCCCCTGCGGCAGGCTGCTGCCCACCACGGCGGCCATGACGGTGCCCACGATCGCAACGCCCACGGCATTGCCCAGCTCCTGCGCGGTGTCGTTCATCGCGGAGCCGATCGAGGTGTGGGTCTCCGGCAGCGCGCCCAGCAGGGCGACGGCGCCGGTCGTCATGATGGTGCGCATCCCCGCGGTCATGATGAGCATCGCGATCGCGCACCAGATGAACCCGTGGCCCACGGCATAGATCCACACGAGCAGGCTGATGAGGACCAGGGCGGTGCCGCCGGTGGCGGTCCTGCGATGGCCGTACTTCGCGACCGCGCGGTCGACGAACGGCCCGGCCAGCAGCATGCCGGCGACGAACGGCAGGTTGGCGAGCCCGGCCTGGAAGGCCGACCAGCCCCAGGCGAACTGGTAGAGCTGGGTGGAGACGAACATGACGCCCACCATCGCCATCATGACACCGGTCTGCAGGATCGCCGAGCCGCGCACCGTGGGCAGCGCCAGGAGCTTGAGGTCGAGCATGGGGTGCATCGCGGTGCGCTCGCGCCACACGAAGCCCACGAGCGCCGCGATCCCGCCGGCCGTGACGCCCAGCGTGATGGGCGAGGTCCAGCCGTTGTCCACTCCGGAGGTGAACGAGTAGAGCAGCAGGCCCAGGGCCGCGACGGACAGGAGCGCGCCGGGGATGTCGGCCCCGCCCGGACGGCGGTCGGCCGGGTCGTCGCGGTCGACGCCGAAGCGCACGCCCAGCCACGCGATCGCGGCGATCGGGGCGTTGAGGACCAGGAGCGCCTGCCAGGGCCAGCTGGCGATTGCGAGGCCGGCCAGTGTGGGGCCGACCGCGAAGCCGATCATCGAGACGACCATGATGAGGCCGATCGCCTTGGTCCGCAGGTCGTCGCGGTCGAAGAGGCGGAAGATGAGCGACATCGTCAGCGGTGCGATGAGGGCGGCGAAGGCGCCGGAGACCGCGCGCACCGCGATGAGCTGGGCCGGGTTGCTCACAAGCAGCACGGCGAGCCCCGAGGCCCCGAACAGGGCCAGGCCCACGAGCAGCGTGCGCCGGCGGCCGAGCATGTCGCCCAGCGTTCCGCCCACCATGAGCAGGCCGCCGAACGTCAGCGAGTAGGCGCCCACGATCCACTGGAGGTCCGTGGGGGAGGCGCTCAGATCGCGGCCGATCGTGGGCAGCGCGATGTTGAGGATGGAATTGTCGACCATTTCGACGAGCATCGTCAGGCACAGGCCGATGAGGGCGGGCAGGGCCGCGCGCATGCTCTGCGGCTTCGCGGAGCTGCGGGCGGGGGTCGCGGTGGTGGTGGAGGGGGTCATGGCGTTCCTTCCGGGAGATCCCAGTGGGTGGACCGCGTTCGTATGGAACACTGTTCGAAGTGTCGAACCGTGTTCGAGAATAGAACGCTGTTTGATCCAGCGCAAGTCCCTGCGTAGATTCGTCCTATGGCCCCAGACACATCGCCCTCCCAGCCCCGCCGCCGAGGCGCGGGCAGGCAGGCGCGCCAGCGCGCCTCGCTCTCCCTCGAGCAGATCGTCGCCACCGCGATCGCCACCCTTGATCGCGACGGCGCGGAGAAGCTCACGCTGCGCAGCCTCGCCGCGGAGCTGGGCAGCGGGGTGGCGAGCCTGTACTGGTACGCCTCCGGCAAGGAGGAGCTCATGGGGATCGTCGCCGATGAGCTGCTGGGCCGCGCGCTCGCACAGGTCGACCGCCTTGCTGCCGACGGGCGGGAGGCGCCCCCGGAGTTCGCCGCGCACCCGGCCCCGGCCGCGGATCGCCAGACCAGCGCCGCAAGCGCACGGGGGCTCATCCGCCTGCGGCGCATGGTGCTGTGCCTGTTCGTCCAGATGATCGAGCATCGCTGGCTCGCGGGCCAGCTGGTCAAGGCGGGCCCGGACCAGGAGAACTCGCTGATGTTCTGGGAGCGGATCGGACAGGTGCTCCAGGGCATGGAGCTCACGGTCGACCAGCAGTTCCATGCCTCGATTGCGGTGGTGAACTACGCCTCGGGCATGGGCGTGGAGATCTCCCAGACTGCCCGCGACCGGGCGGAGATGGACGATCCGGCCGCGATGTTCACGGCCCAGGTGGAGGAGTGGGAGTCCCTGAGCGAGGAGCGCTTCCCGTTCGTCCGCTCGATCATCGGCGCGTTCGTGCAGTTCGACGACGCCTCGGAATTCATCGCGGGCCTCGACCTGCTGCTCGCCGGCATCGAGCGCCAGACCTGGGCGGACCGGTAGCCGGCGAGGGGCCCGTACTGCGATCGGGCGGAACTGCGCCCGTGCGGCGGTGAGGGCGCCGTGGTCGGGCCAGTGCGGAGCGCAGCGGTTGCGGGGCTCGTGCCGCCTGGGGGACGGTCGGTGGCCGACCCGGCCGGCGCCTCGGTGCCAGGGGAGCAGCGGCTGCCGGGAGGAACGGGCGCCGGGAAGAGGTCCGTCAGATGACGACGGTGCCCTGCGGGGTCTCGAACGTCACGGACATGAGGCCCGGGATGCCGTTCGGGGCGTCCCAGTCGATCCCGACCTCCGGGATGGGCTTGGGATCGTCCGTGTCGAGCCACTCGCGCAGCCGCTCGCGCGAGCCCGCGATCTGCAGCGATGCGATCGACACCGGCTGCTCGGCGGGGCGCTGCGAGGGGTGCTGGGCGCGCGGGGAGATCCAGTGGATGAAGAAGGGCAGCTGCGGATCGGCGATGAGGCCCTTGATGCCGATCTGCTTCCACAGCAACTCGTCGGCGCCCTCCGGGGTCCGGTTGCCGTCGACGGCGCGGCGCTCGAGCCGCTCCTCGATGGGGTCGAGGTCGTCGACCCGCACACACCAGCCCATCCAGCCGCCGCCCAGCTCCGAGCGGGCGCGCACCGCCTGGCCGAACGGGGTGGACAGCGCCGCCGGGTGCTCGAGGGGCTCGACGACCTCGAGGTAGTGCTCGCCGGTGAGCGGGAAGATGAGGTTGCGGGTGCCGAAGCGCGGGTGCACGCCCCCGTTGTACGGGGTGATCTTCAGGGCGTCGGCGATGCGCTCGGCCGCGGCCTCGTAGCCGTCGGGGCCGCTTGCGAAGGAGACGTGATCGAGCTGCATGCCTGCACCCTCGCACATCGCCCGGAGCGGGGAGAATGAGGCGACGCTTAGTTATGGGCGCACCGGGTAACGATGATGCAGGTCACAGCGTGCGAACCGCGGAACCCGCCGACGAGCGCAGGCTGCCCGCATTCCCAGCCCGGCAGCCCAGCGGGCCGCACGGCGGGAATGCGGGCAGTCGGCGCGCCCCAGCGCCCCAGCGCACCTCGGTGCGGGCGACGCTGAGAGCGGCGGGTGCTCAGTGCTCGTTCTTGAAGCGCTCGATCGACTCGTTGATGATGCGCTCGGCGTCCTCGCGGCCGCCCCAGTCCGAGCCCTTGACGAACTTGTTGGGCTCGAGGTCCTTGTAGTGGACGAAGAAGTGCTCGATCGCGTCGAGCACGTCCTGGTCGACGTCCTTGACGTCCTGGATCTTGTCGAAGCGCGGATCGCCGCCCAGCACGGCGAGGACCTTGTCGTCGCCGCCGGCCTCGTCGGTCATGTGGAAGACGCCCACGGGGCGCGCATCGACGAGGCAGCCGGGGAACACTGGCTCGGTGAGCAGCACGAGCACGTCGAGCGGATCGCCGTCCTCGCCCAGGGTGTCCTCGAAGTAGCCGTAGTCGGTGGGGTAGGCCATCGACGTGAAGAGGTAGCGGTCGAGCTTGACGCGCCCCGTCTCGTGGTCGACCTCGTACTTGTTGCGCGAGCCGCGCGGGATCTCGATCGTAGCCAGAAGCTCCATGGTGCTCCTCCTGTGTGCGTGGGCGGTCAGTGCAGTGCCGGTCGCCGTCCTGCGGCCGCGGTGCGCGGCGGGCTGACCCGGGACGCGCGGCCCCGGTCCGGCTCGGTCCTGTGCGGCGGGCGGCACGGGCCGCCGCCGCCCAGGCGACTGTCCTAGCATAGTGACAGTCGCCGCCGGGCCCGGCGGCGGCATGGGCGCCCAGTCCGGCGGCACGCCGCGCGCAGCCCGGGCAGATCCGCAGGGGGAATGTGAACGGCAACGGCTTCAACAGCGAGGAGCAGCCGCTGCGCTCCCGCGAGCGCCCGCGCCAGCGCGGCCGCCGCGCACGCCGCCGCAAGGGCCGGCTGGCGGTGCAGCTGACCGCGGGCATCGTGGTGCTGGGGCTCGTGGGCTACGGCGTCGCCGACGCCTACGACACCGTGCCGGGCTTCCTCACCACCGCACCGGAGCAGGTCATCGACCCGCTGCCCGAACCGGTCGCCCACGCCGGCAGTGCGAGCGCGGGCAAGCGGCTCGACGCCGACGCCCCCGTGCCCGCGAACATCGCGGACCGGCTGGACAGTGCGCTGGCGGCCAAGGGGCTCAAGGGCAAGGTGGGCGCCGAGGTCCGCGACGCCGTCACCGGCGACGTCCTCTACTCCGAGGGCGCACAGCGCCAGCGCACCCCCGCCTCCGTGACGAAGGCGCTCACCGCCGCCGCTGCCCTGGGCAGGCTGGGCGCCCAGTCGACGTTCACCACGAGCGCGGCCCTCTCCCAGTCCGGCGGCACGCCCACCCTGTCCCTCGTGGGCGGCGGCGATGTGCTCCTGGGCGCCGGCGCCTCCCAGCCGGACCAGATCTCCGGGCGCGCCGGCCTGGGCACGCTCGCCGCCTCCACTGCCGCTGCCCTCAAGGACAAGGGCGTGGACTCCGTGCGGCTGAGCGCCGACCTGAGCCGCTATGCGAAACCGGACTTCAACGCGGGCTGGCAGCGGGCGGACATCGCCGCCGGCTACATCGCGCCGATCGGCCCCCTCATGATCGATGCCGCCCGCACCCGCCCCGTGCGCAACGCCCCCCGCGAAGCCGACCCGGCGGCCGTGGCGCTCGACGCCTTCGCGACCGCCCTGGAGAAGCAGGGCATCGACGTCGCGCAGGCCAAGCCCGCGCAGGCGGCGCAGGATTCGCAGACCCTCGCCTCCGTGCAGTCCGCGCCGCTGGCCGACGTGCTGCGCTACGCGCTCCTGGAGAGCGACAACGTCGTCTCGGAGGTCATGGGCCACGAGGTGGCCATCTCGATGGGCGCCGAGCCCTCGGAGGACGGGGCGCCCCAGGCGGTCCTCGACGCGCTGGCCGGCATGAAGCTCGACACGGGCTCCATCAGCCTCAAGGACACCTCCGGCCTCAACTACGGCAACCGGATCTCCCCGCACGACCTGGCCGGTGTGCTGCGCCAGGCCGCCGCGGCCGACGGCGACCTGTCGCTGCTCGTGCCGAACATGCCCGTGGGCGGCCTGTCCGGCACCCTTGCCGATCGCTTCCGCGACGCGGGCTCAAAGGCGGCCGCCGGCCGGGTGAGCGCCAAGACGGGCACCCTGTCCACGGTGTCCTCCCTGGCGGGCACCGTGCTCACCGACGACGGGCGGCTGCTCGTCTTCGCGCTCATGGCCGACGGGCTGCCCGCCGGCAGCGCGCAGTCCGCGCGGGCGGTGCTCGACCGCACCGTGTCCTCGCTCTCGCAGTGCGGCTGCTCGTGACGGCGCCCCCCGCACCGGGCGCGGCCGCGCCCGCCGGCCTCATCGACGTCGCCGAGGCGGTGCGCACCGTCCGCGAGCTCGCGCCGGCGGGGGAGCTGCCGGCGCCCGAGCAGGCGCGCGCGCTCGTGCGCGAGCTGCGCGCTGCCGCCGGCACCGCGGAGGGCCTCGTCTTCGAGGTCATGGCGCTGCCGCCGGCCACGGAGGCGCAGGCGCGCCGCGCCATGGCGGCCGGCTCGGTTGCCGTTGTGGACCGGTTGGGCTGGGCCGAGGCGAACGCGCGCACCTTCGCCCAGCTGGCCGCGGAGCTCGAACCGCTGGTCGCGCGGCCGCAGGGTTCGGGCCTCGGCCGCCTGGCCGGGCGGCTGCCCGGTGCGCGCCGGGCCTCGCAGCTCCTCGCCCGGCGCACCGCCTCCGCCCAGACCGGGGCGGTGCTCGCGATCCTCTCCGGGCGCGTGCTGGGCCAGTTCGATCCCTTCGGCGCCGAGGGCCGCCTGCTGCTCGTGGCGCCCAACGTCTACCGCATCGAGCGCGCGCTGCGCGCTGTGCCCCGCGACTTCCGGCTGTGGGTGGCGCTGCACGAGCAGACCCACCGCGCGCAGTTCGCCGCCGCGCCCTGGCTCCGGGCGCACCTGCGGGAGCTGCTCGCGCAGTTCGCCGCCGGTGCGGATCCCGACTACCGGCGGTTGGGCGCCGTGCTGCGCCGCCTGCCCGACGCGCTGCGCCGCCGCGCGTCGCTCATCGACGTCACCGCCGACCCTGCCCAGCAGCGCGTGCTCGACCGCGTCACGGCGGTGATGAGCCTGCTTGAGGGCCACGCCGACGTCGTCATGGACGCCGTGGGGCCCGGTGCCATCCCGACGGTCGCGGACATCCGCCGGGCCTTCGACACCCGGAGGGCCGACGCCGGCGGGGTGCGCGGCGCCGTCGCGGACCTCCTGGGGCTCACGGCGAAGCTGCGGCAGTACGAGCGCGGCGCGGTGTTCGTGCGCGCCGTCGTCGCCGCGCGCGGCCACACCGGCCTGGCGCGCGTCTGGGAGGGCCCCGACCTCCTGCCCGCGCCCGAGGAGATCGCAGACCCCGACCGCTGGCTGGCCCGCGTGCCGGCGCACGGGTGAGCCCCGGCCCGGCCGGGCCGCCCAGTGCGCGGCCGGACCCGGCACCGGGCGGGGACGCCGACCCGGCCCCGGAGCCCGCAGCGCCCGCGGCGCCTGAGCCCGGCGCACCGGAGCCCGTTGTCCCCAAGTCCGTGGCCCCGGAGCCCGGTGTCCCAGCGCCAGCGCCCGCGGTGCCCGCAGACCCGGTGCGCGCGGCTCCGACGGCCGCCGCGCGCCGGCCCCGCCTGGACGCGGACACGGCCGCCATTCGCGCTGCCGTGCGCGCCGCCCTCCCGCCCGAGCCCCACGCGCTCATCGTCGCCGTCTCCGGCGGTGCGGACTCGATGGCGCTCGCTGCCGCCTGCGCTCACGTGGGGCGGGCCAGCGGCCACGCCTTCACCGCGGTCACGGTCGACCACGGCCTGCAGGAGGGCTCCGCCGCCATCGCCGCGCGCGCGGTGGCGGCGGTGCAGGCCCTCGGCCTGCCGGCCCGGACCGTGCGGGTGGATGTCGCGCGCACCGGCGGGCCCGAGGCCGCGGGGCGCGCCGCCGCCCCCCCCGGGCCCCCACCCCCCCCCCCCCCCGGGGGGCCGCGCCCGGCCGGGCTTCTGCGCCCCCCCGGGGGCGGTTCTGCTCT
>NZ_WWEQ01000051.1 GCF_009857845.1 Brevibacterium rongguiense
GGGCGCGCCGGAGCCGGCGGGCGCCTCGGCCGCGGCCTGGGCGGCGGCGTCCTCGCTGGCCCCGGTGTCGGCGCCCCGGTTGTGGGGCAGCGTGCCGATCGCGTCGATCTTCGCGTCCAGCGGAGAGCCGGAGGCATCGCGGCGGCTGAGCTCGTCCGGCAGGGCGCGCGCCCCGCCCGCGGCCGCCGCGGCCTGCGGCGCGGGCCCCGCGAAGCCGGCCGCCACCTCGGTCTCTCCCTTGAGGAACTTGTGGGCGCGCACGCCCGCCGTCGCGCGGCCCTTCGTGGGGAATTCCGCGAGGCCGCTGACCTTGATGGAGTGGGCGGGCTCGCCGTAGAAGTTCTCACCCGCGGCGATCGTGACGACGCGGTTGTCCGCGGCCGGGTCCACGAGGCCGAAGGCCACGACGCGGGCGCCGGCGGACAGCTTGATGCCGGCGACACCGCCGGCGCTGTTGCCCTGGGCGCGCAGGCCGTCCGTGCCGAAGGTCAGCAGCTGGGCGTTCGAGGCGATGAGGACCGCGCGCGCGGCGTCGATGTCCGGGAGCTGGCCGGCGCCCACCACCGAGTCCTTGCCCTTGAGGCCGATGGCCTCCCAGTCGTCGCGGTTCGGGGCATCGCCGCCGGCCACCCGCTTGATGACGCCGTTGGCCGTAGCGAGCACGTAGTCCTGTCCGATGTCGATGAGCCCCACCACCCGCTCGCCGGAGTCGACGGCCACGAAGTCGCCGATCTTCACCCCGCCGGCCAGCCCGGGCCGCGTGGCCTGGGGCGGGAGCGCGGGGAGCGCGACGACATCGACCTTGAGGACGCGGCCCTTCGACGTCACGGCGCCCACCGTGCCGCGGGTGGTGGTGGCGACCTGGGAGACGAGCGCATCGTGGCTTGCGCGCTTGCCCTCCACCGGCAGCGGGGCCAGCGAGTTCGTCCGCGCGATCCGACCGGAGGTGGACAGCAGCGCCCAGCACGGGTCGTCGGAGATCGTGAGCTCCCGGCCCTTCTGTCGGGCGGCCTTGGCCAACTGCTTGACGTCGCCCTCGACCAGCACGGTGCGCCGCGGTGACTCGATCTCATCCGCGGTGCGCCCCAGCTCGTCGGAGACGAGGGCGCGCAGGCGGCGATCGTCGGCGAGGATCGCCTCGAGTTCGGCGATGCGCTCGGCGAGCTCGTCGCGCTCGGCCTCGAGTTCGATGCGGGAGAACTTCGTGAGCCTGCGCAGCTGGAGGTCGAGGATGTAGGTGGCCTGGACCTCGCTGAGATCGAAGACCTCCATGAGGCGGGTCCGCGCGGCGGCGGCATCGTCGGAGGAGCGGATGAGCTGGACGACCTCGTCGATGTCGAGGATCGCGATGAGGAGGCCCTCGACCAGGTGGAGGCGGTCCTGGGCGCGGCGCAGCTGGTACTGGCAGCGGCGGCGCACTACGGAGATGCGGTGGTCGAGGTAGACCTCGAGGAGCGCCTTGAGGCCCAGGGTGCGGGGCTGGCCCTCGACGAGGCACACGTTGTTGATGCCGAAGGACTCCTCCATGGGGGTGAGGCGGTAGAGCTCCTCGAGCACGGCATCGGGGTTGAAGCCGTTCTTGATCCCGATGACGAGGCGCAGGCCGTGCTTGCGGTCGGAGAAGTCGTCGATCGTGGCGATGCCGGCCAGCTTCTTGGCGGTGACGGCGTCTTTGACCTTCTCGATGACCTTCTCCGGGCCCACGAGGTACGGCAGCTCCGTGACCACGATGCCCTTGCGGCGGGCGGAGAGGTTCTCGATGCGCACGGTGGCCCGCGTGCGGAAGGTGCCGCGGCCGGTCTCATAGGCCTCGCGCACGCCGGACAGGCCGATGATCCGCCCGCCGCTGGGCAGGTCGGGGCCGGGGATGTAGCGCATGAGCTCGGCGAGCTCCGCGTCCGGGTGGTCGATGAGGTGCTGGACGGCCGCGATCACCTCGCCCGGGTTGTGCGGGGCCATGTTGGTCGCCATGCCCACGGCGATGCCCGAGGCGCCGTTGATGAGGAGGTTGGGGAACGCGCTCGGCAGCACCTCGGGCTGGGTGAGCGTGTTGTCGTAGTTGGGCACGAAGTCGACGACGTCCTCGTCGAGGCCCGCGATGAGGGTCATGGACGCCTGCGTGAGGCGCGCCTCCGTGTAGCGCGGGGCGGCCGGGCCGTCGTCGAGGCTGCCGAAGTTGCCGTGGCCGTCGACCAGCGGGACCCGCATGACGAAGGACTGGCTGAGGCGCACGAGTGCGTCGTAGATCGCCGAGTCGCCGTGGGGGTGGAGCTTGCCCATGACATCGCCGACGATGCGCGAGGACTTCACGTGGGGGCGGTCCGGGCGCAGTCCCATGTCGCCCATCTGGAAGACGATGCGCCGCTGGACCGGCTTCATGCCGTCGCGGGCGTCGGGCAGCGCGCGGGAGTAGATGACGGAGTAGGCGTATTCGAGGAAGGACGACTCCATCTCCTCGGAGACGTCGATGTCGACGATCTGGCCCGCGACAGGCTTAGCCACTGGTGGACTCCTCGCGATGTTTCGAAAAGGGCCCTCCCACCCTATCGAGGTTGCAGGCGGCATCGCGGGATTTCGGGGGTGTCAGCGGTTCGGTGGCGGTCGCGGTGTTCGATTACGCGGCCGGGAGGGGTGCCTGTGGGAGGAGGTTGGCGCGTGTGCAGCGACGGTCGGGGTGCGTTTCGGCGGTCTGAGTGCGGTGGTCCCCGGGGCGGTTCACGAGTGCTGTGGGGGAGGAGTGGGTGGTGGTTGGGCAGTGGACGGTTGTGCGCCGAGCCTGGCGGGCGGGATGTCCGTCGGGGCGAGGAGGGAATCTGCGCGAGGAAGTCGAGAGGCAGCGAGTCGTGGCGGCTTGGCTTGTCTGGTTTGTTTGGTTAGCGGGTACGGCGGAGCCACGGTCGCGTCGTTCAGGGGCGCCCGGGTTGTTTCTGCGTGGCACCGGTGCCTGCGTGGCCCCGGTATCTGCGTGGACCGGGCGCTGAGGTGGCCTGCGGGCGATGGCTCGTGCTCTGCACCCGGTGTGCGAGGCAGTGACTCGGCGGCGGTTGGATCCTGGTTCAGTGGCGGCGCGAGGGGCGGCAATCGGGGCCGTCCGGGTTCTTCGCGCAGTCATCTTCGACGAGGTACTTGTGATAGCGGTAGATGGTCAGCGGCAGGGCGCTGCTGCCGACGGCCGCGGTGCCCGCGATGTCCTGCCAGCCACCGGATCCCACTCTGAACTGGCCCGTGTACGTCGTGATGACGCGGACGCTGACGCGGCCGGGCTGGCGGTAGGAGTGGAAGAGCTTGGCGGTGCTCAGCGAGGCAGGGCGGTGGCCGGGGGAGTGGCTGTTCTTCCGGGTTCCGTCGCCGAAGTCCCACTGGTACTTCACCGGCGTTGCCTTCACCGTCACCGCCTGGCCGAGGAGTGTCACGTTGATGTACTTCGTGCCTGCATCGGCCCAGAAGGCGGTCCGGCGCTTGGCCGCACCCCAGTCCGAGGGCCAGGAGTGCGGGACCGAGGGCGGGATCGCGAAGCTCTGGAAGTCGTGTTCGGTCACGGTGGGCACGGGAGGCGGTGCGGGCTCTCCGGGGTTGCCCGGATTGCCCGGTTGGTCGAGGCAGGCGGGGACACCGCCACTGCCATCGCGATGGCATTCCTGGCCGCCGCCACCGCCCCCGCCGCCGTTGTTCCCGCCGTCACCGCGATCGCCGTTGCCACCGCCTCCGCCCCCATCGTTGCCGGGATCGGGGCGCCGGTTGTCCCCGGGCCGCTCCTTCGAGCCGGAGCACTGGTTCATGCCGCCATGGATAAAATCACATCCGGCGGATGAAGCGGCAACTGGCGGAGCCACCATCAAAGGTAGAACTCCCATCAAAACATTTAGCGCAAAATTTACTGACCGCATTGTTTGTGAACTAACTCTTGTTTATTGACGCGCCATC
The DNA here is from genome assembly GCF_009857845.1 of Brevibacterium rongguiense. Taxonomy (GTDB): domain Bacteria; phylum Actinomycetota; class Actinomycetes; order Actinomycetales; family Brevibacteriaceae; genus Brevibacterium; species Brevibacterium rongguiense. The sequence goes on from NZ_WWEQ01000051.1 coordinate 3,925, forward strand.
CATCGCGTTCGTTTTGAACAATAAACCTGAATTCGCTATCAGTAGAATTGCGTTCAGATGGCGTCGTGCCGTCGCTATGAACGATCCGAATCTTGCTGTATGGCACGCATCCTCGGAACTCAGCGTCCGTTATCATCCGTGTTTTCGAGATCCTGATCAACTTAATCTGTTGCACGGTGAAGTCGTCATCCAGTCGTAAATTTTCTTTCTGTAAGGACTCCACCCCTTCTCTAACTCCTTCGAGTGCGGGGCCGGATGCCCAGTTAGCAATACCCGACTTGTTTATATCTTTCGCTTTGTAGGCGTCGTTCGCAGCATTGACGAATGAATTAAACGAAGAGGCCGCCGCATCTGCGGCCGTTTTTTGTTCCTCGGTGAGCGTCAGCGTCGTTGTGTACGGCGGAAGGGTGGGGGAGGGGGTAGCGCTGCTTTCGCCGCTTGCCGGTGGGGTGGCGAGGCCCGCGGTCTGCTCCGGGCCGCCGCAGCCGGCGGCGAGCAGGGCGACAAGCATGGTGCTCGCGGCTGCGAGCCTGAGAGCGGGGAAGCGGCGGGTGCTGCTGAGTGCGCTCATGGCGTTCCTTCGACTCTGGAGGGACATCAGCCTAGCCCCCACCGTCCCCCGAGGGAATCGTTCGCAGCCAACTGTGGATGACAGTCCTCCCGCGCCGGACAGTTGGCTCGTTCCGCGGGTGAAAGGTCGATCCTGTTCGGTTGATCGGGTCGGAACCGGACGAAAGTGACCTTTCACGGTGTGTTGGCCCTGCAGGCGGCGGTTCACGGGTGCGTACGGGCACGGTGGATGGAGGAACCCTGCGGTGGGACGCGGTGAAGGGGGTGAGCCCTCGGAGACGGTGGTGGCCTCGGAGGATGGTAGGCCCAGGAGGTTAGTGCTCCGTGATGATCGGGGTGTTAGCAGGCTGCGCGGCTGCGGCAGGCCAATCGCCGCGAGTGAAAGGTCGATTCTGTTCGGTTGGCCGGGGCGGAGCCGTACGAAAGTGACCGTTCGGGGTGCGGAGGTCTGGGGTGGTAGTTCGCGCTGGAAGACCTGTGGGGCCCGGAGCAAGAAGGCGCCGGGGGTTGCGCGGCTGCGATGGTCCAAAGCCCCGGGTGAAAGGTCAATTCTGTTCGGTTGGCTGGGGTGGAACCGTACGAAAGTGACCTTTCGGGGGGCGCAACAGACCCCGCCGCCGCGACCGCGCCGGCAGACCTCTCCGCCGCGACCCCACCGCCGCGACCTCCCCGCTGCGACCCCGCCGCCGCGTCTCCATCCCCGCGGCCGCGTCGCTCGGCGGGGCGCTATGCCATGCGGCGGCGGGACGAGTCGATGCGGCTGGCCTGGGCCGTGAGCTCCACCTTCGCGCTGAGGATCGACGATTCGCCCTCGGTCACGTTGACCGGCCGCAGGGCCACGCTGCGCACGGCGGGGAAGTCGTCGACGAGCGAGGACAGGCGCAGCAGGATGTCCTCGATCGGCGCGACGTTCATGACCGGCAGGCCCTTGTAGCCGAACAGCCGGGGCGAGGACTTCAGGCCGCGCACCATCGCGGCGGCGTCCACATCGGTCAGCGGGGCCACCCGGTGGGAGACGTCCTCGAGCAGCTCGGAGGCGTCGCCGGCCAGGGCGAACGAGACCATCGGCCCCAGCAGCGGGTCCTCGCCGGCGCGGATCGCGCACGCCAGGCCGGTGGGCGCCATCTCCTGGACGTCGATGCCGCGCTCACCGTCCGGGCCCTCGGCGGCGTCGATGACGGCCGAGATCGCAGTCCACGCCGCGCGCAGCTCCTCGGGATTCGCGATGCCCAGCCGCACTCCGCCCAGCTCCAGCCGGTGGCGCAGGCGGCGGCTCACGGCCTTGAGCGCCACGGGGTAGCCGATCTCCGCCGCCTTCTCCAGCGCCGCATCCACGGAGCCGACCGCATAGAAGGGGACGACGTGCACGCCGTACGCCGCGAGCAGGTCGCGGGCCTCCGAGCGCTCCAGGACGACGGTGCGGCCGGCGGCGCGCGCCTCGGGGTCCTCGTCCTGGGCCCGCGCCAGCGCGCCCTCGATGATGCTGCGGGCCCGGCGGTGGTCGATGCCCTCGAGCTCCGGGTAGCGGCCGCGGTCGGAGCTCTTCCACGCCGCGTACTCGGTGGCGCGCGCAAGCGACCAGACCGCGTCCTCCGGTCCCATGAAGCTGGGCACCGTGTGCACGCGGCGGCTGCCGTCCGCTCCGCGGGAGTAGGCGGTGAGCTCGTCCTTGACGCCGTGGACGCCCAGGAAGCACGCGACGGTCGTCTTGCCCGACTGCGCGGCCTCGTCGGCGAGGATCGCGGCGATCTCCTGCTCGCTGGCACCGGCCGAGGGGGTGAACGTCACCACGACGGAGTCCACCGTGGGGTCCGCGTACATCTCCGCCAGCCCCGCGGCGAAGTCCTCCGCGCTGACCTCCGGGTGCATGGACACGGCCGGCCGGTCGATGCGCAGGCCCTCCGCCCGGGCGCGCTGGATGACGAGCGTGGACAGGGCCGCGGAATTGCCGATGACGCCCACCCGGTGCCCGTGCGGCAGGGGCTGGGAGGAGAGGACCTGCGCGAGGTCGAAGAGCTGGTGGATGGAGCCCGCGCGGATGACGCCGGCCTGCGCGAGCACCTGGTCGAGGGCCTTGCCGGACAGGCTGGACACGCGCACCTGGTGCCCGGGCGGCAGCTCGCGGCCGGTCAGGTCGGACTTGATGACGATGACCGGCTTGACGCGCGCCACGCGCCGGGCGATCCGGGTGAACTTGCGCGGGTTGCCGATCGACTCGAGGTAGAGGCCCACGGTCTGCGTGACCGGGTCCTCCTCCCAGTACTGGAGGACGTCGTTGCCGGACAGGTCCGCGCGGTTGCCTGCGGAGACGAACGTCGAGATCCCCAACCCCCGCGTCTTCGCGGCCGCCAGCAGGCCCGTGCCCAGCGCCCCGGACTGGGAGAACAGGCCCAGCGAGCCCGCATCGGGCAGGAACGGCGCGAGCGAGGCGTTGAGGGAGACCTCGGGCTCCGTGTTCGCGATGCCGAACGAGTTCGGCCCGACCACCCGCATGCCGTGCGAGCGCGCCGTGGCGACCATCTCGCGCTGGAGCATGAGGCCCTGCTCGCCCGTCTCGGCGAAGCCGGAGGAGATGACGACGACGGCCTTGACCGCGTGGGTGGCGCAGTCGCGCACCACCTGCGTGACCGCCTCGGCGGGCACCGCGATGATCGCGAGGTCCACCTCGCCCTCGATGTCGGACAGCGAGGCGACGGCGGGGATGCCGGCCACGGCCGCGGCGGCGGGGTGGATGACGCTGAGCCGGCCCCGGAAGCCCGCCGCGGTGAGGTTGCGCAGCACGAGGTTGCCCGCGGTCTTGCGCTTGCGGCTGGCGCCGATGACGACGACGGAGGCGGGGTGGAGCACCGAGCGGACGCTGAGCGCCTCGGCGCGGTGCTCACGCGCCTCCTGCACCTGCAGCGACTTCTCCGTGGGGTCGATGTCGAAGCGCACCGCGACGACGCCGTCGTCGAACTCGCGGGAGATCTCGAAGCCCGCGGCGGCGAAGACCTGGAGCATGGAGCGGTTCTGGGGCAGCACCTCGGCGGTGAAGACGCTGATGCCCAGGTCCCTGGCCGCGGCGGCGAGGTGCTCGAGGAGGATCGAGCCGATTCCGCGGCCCTGGTGGGCGTCGGCGATGTTGAACGCGACCTCGGCGGAGTCGTCGTCGATCCGGTCGAAGCGCCCGATCCCGATGATCTCCTCGCCGATGAGCATGACGAGGGCCACCCGGTCGCGGTAGTCGACCGTGACGAAGCGCTTGAGGTCCTTCTCCGGGATCGTGGGCAGCGGGGCGAAGAACCGCAGGTAGATGGATTCCGGGGACTGCCGGGCGTGCATCGCGACCACCGCGTCCGCGTCGCCCGGGACGATGGGCCTCAGGTGCGCGGTGGCGCCGTCGCGCAGGACGACATCGGCTTCCCAGTCGGCGGGGTAGGCTTCCATGCCCCCATCATAGGGACCATCGCGTGAGCGGGCCCACAGTCGCACACCCCGGCGCCCGCGGCCGCTGGTCGCTGACCGCTGCGGTTCGCGCGCACCCGCTGCTCCCGCCCTCCCGCCGCCGAGGCGCGGGGCACCCGTGCGCCCACGGCACGGCCCGTGTGCCCACCGCCGCCCTGCGGACCGTTGGCCGGGCCCGGGTGCCTTTGACCGGGCCCGGGCGCTGTCTGCCACCCCAGCCCTCTCGGCCGCCCCCGGCGCTCTCGGCCCGCCCGTGCGGGGCGGGCCGCGTCAGCGGCGTGCGGCACAATGGGGGCATGAGCATTCCGCACGCCCTCGTCCGCGACCTCCAGGCCGCCGGCTACTACCCCCAGCTGACCGGCTCGATGATCGTCGAGGCGCTCTACGGCGAGCAGCTGGTCGACCACCTCGTCCATATGGACACCCACCTCGACCTCGACGCGATCCACCGCCACGTCACCGTCTTCGCGCTCACCCCCACCCGCCTCCTCCTCGCCCACGTCGACGACGAGCCGGACGCCGAGCCCGGCGCCAATCCCCGCGGCACCACCTCCACCGAGGACGTCCCGCTGGCCTCCCTGCGCACCGCGCTCATCGGGCGCACCTACGCGGATCCCGCGGAGTTCCGACCGGGCGACCGGCCCGTCGAGGTCTCGCTCACCCTGGGCTGGGGCGCGGTGCGCCGCCTCGAGCTGTTCCCGGAGACCTGCGGCGATCCCCAGTGCGAGGGCGACCACGGCTACTCGGGCTCCGCCCTGCCCGAGGACGTCACGCTGCGGGTCTCCGCCCAGGCCGAGGGCCAGGACGCCGTGGACGCCGCGGAGACGTTCGCGCTCACGCTCAAGCGCCTCGTATTCGAGGCGCGCCAGGCCGCCGGCGCGCGCACGGCCGGCTGAGGCGGTGCTCAGGCCCCCGGACTACGCGGCGGCGACGCTGCTGTCCGACATCGTGCCCCTGGCGGCCACCGCGATCGGCGCAGCCGAGGCCCTCGATGCCCCGGCCCGCGCACGGGCCGCCGCGCTCGCCCCGGGCCGCGAGCTGCGGGTGGCCGTCGTCGCCCTCATCGACGGCATGGGGGCGGCCCTCCTGCGCCGCCGCGCGGCCCACGCGCCGTTCCTGCGCTTCCTGCTGCCCGCCATGCGCCCGGCCAGCGCCGGCTTCCCGTCGACCACCGCCAATTCGCTGTCCTCCCTGGGCACCGGTCTGCTGCCCGGCGGCCACGGGGTCATGGGCTACCGGCTGCTCGACCCGGAGCGCGGGGCCGTGTTCAACCAGCTGACGTGGGATTCGGACACCGATCCGGAGGTGTGGGTGCCCGATGCGACGCTCTTCGAGCGCATCGCGGGCACCGGCGCGGACGTCGTGAGCCTGGGCGAGCCCAAGTTCGCCGGGCGCGGCCTCAACCGCGCCTCCCTGCGCGGCGGCCGGTTCCGCGGCTCGGGCACGCTGTCCGAGCGGGTCGCCCACGCCGCCGCCGAGGCGCGCGCCCCCGGCCGGCGCCTCGTCTACTTCTACTGGGGCGGGCTCGACCGCGCCGGCCACGTCTACGGCACCGACTCCTGGGAGTGGCTGAGCGAGCTCGAGGCCGTCGATGCGGCGCTGCGCGAGCTCGCCGAGCGCCTGCCCCGCGATGCGGGCCTCTTCATCACCGCCGATCACGGCATGGTCGATGTGCCCCACGCCGGGCGTCTCGACGTGGCCGAGCACCCCGAGCTGCGCGCCGGGCTCGCGGACCTGGGGGGCGAGCCGCGCGCCGTTCACCTCTACGCGAGGCCGGGCGCCGCCGCGGACGTGCGGGACGCCTTCGCGGCGGCCGTCGGGGACCGCGGCCGGGTGCTCACCCGCGCCGAGGCGGTGGCCGGCGGCTGGTTCGGCCCGGTGCGGCCGGCCAACGAGGAGCGCATCGGCGACGTGCTCGTCGTGGCCGACGGCGACTTCGGGATCGTCGACTCGCAGCGGGACTCGCCCTCGGCGCTGGCGCTGCTGGGCCACCACGGCGGGGTCAGCGAGGACGAACTGGCGATCCCGCTGCTTGCGGCGCTCGGCTGAGCTCCGGGGGAGCGGCCACGACGACCTCGCGGCGGGGCGAGGGCGGCCGGAAGACGAGCCAGCGGTAGGCGGCGTAGCGGAACAGGTTGCCCAGGGCCACGCCCACGAACGTGCCGGAGACGTTGTCGGCCAGCGCGGACGTCAGCCCCAGGGCGTAGTGGGAGACCCACAGGCAGGCCAGGGCGATGAGCATGCCGACGCCGTTGACGGCGAAGAAGGCCAGCGCCTCGGCGCCGGCGCGGGCGCGGCGGCCGTCGCGGAAGGTCCAGTAGCGCGAGCCCAGCCACGACACGGTGGTGGCGAGGACCACGGAGACGACCTTCGCCCACAGGGGGCCCACGCCCGCATCCTCCGTGCGCAGGAGGTTGAACACGCCCAGGTCCACGCAGAAGGCAAGGGTGCCCACGGCGGAGAAGCGCAGGAGGCGCACGGCCTCGGAGCGCACGCCCATGTGGTCTCCCTTCGGCCGGCGGCTCACCCATGGTAGCCCCGGGGCCGAAATCTTCAGCCGCCTCCGGCCGGTCGCTCACGGGATTTCCGGGCGCGCTCGATACAGTGGGCGCGTGACTTTTCCCAAGATCGGCGTTGTGGGCGGCGGACAGCTCGCGCGGATGATGGCCCCCGCGGCCGAGGCCCTGGGCGTGGGGTTCCACGTCCTCTCCGAGGCGGAGGGCTCGCCCGCGGCGCAGGTGTCCTCCCAGGTGACCGTCGGCGACTACCACGACTACGAGGCGCTGCTCGCGTTCGCGCGGACGGTGGACGTCCTCACGTTCGACCACGAGCACGTGCCCACCGAGCACCTCGAGGCGCTGCAGGCGGCCGGCGTGAGCGTCCAGCCCCAGCCGCAGGCGCTCGTGCACGCCCAGGACAAGCTCGTCATGCGCGCCAAGATGGACGAGCTCGGCCTGCCCAACCCGGCCTGGGCGCCCGTGTCCAGCACGGCGGAGCTCGCCGCGTTCGGCGAGCGCGCCGGCTTCCCGCTCATCCTCAAGACCCCGCGCGGCGGCTACGACGGCCACGGTGTGCGCGTCATCGACTCCGCGGCCGAGGCCGCCGACTGGTTCGCCGAGGCGCCCGGCCCGCTGCTCGCCGAGGAGAAGGTCGACTTCGCCCGCGAGCTCGCCGTCATGGTGGGCCGCTCGCCGTCCGGCCAGACGGCCGTGTGGCCGGTCGTCGAGACCTACCAGCGCGATGGCATCTGCAAGGAGGCCATCGCCCCCGCCCCCGGCCTGCCCGCCGAGCTCGCCGAGCGCATCGCCGGCGATGTCCTCACCGTCGCCGGGGCGCTGGGCGTCACGGGGGTCATGGCGATGGAGTTGTTCGAGACGCCGCAGGGCTACGTCGTCAACGAGCTGGCCATGCGCCCGCACAACACGGGCCACTGGACGCAGGACGGGTCGGTGACCTCGCAGTTCGAGCAGCACCTGCGCGCCGTGCTCGACCTGCCCCTGGGCGATCCCACCGCGAAGGCCCCGTTCACCGCGATGGGCAACGTGCTGGGCGCCGAGCACGAGGACCTCTATCGCGCCTACCTCCACGTGCTCGCCCACGACCCGCAGGCCAAGGTCCACATGTACGGCAAGTCCGTGCGTCCGGGCCGCAAGCTGGGCCACGTCAACGTCAGCGGCGCGGACCCGGTCGAGGTGCGCGCTCGCGCCCGCCACGCCGCCGACTACATCGCCGGCACGGATCCCGACCCACACCCGCGCCACGGCCGGTCGGACGGGCCCGCGCGGGCGGCCGGCGCCTCGGCCGCGGAGAGCAGTGCACGGGCGGAGAGCACCGCGCAGACGGGGGCCGGGGCATGAGCGCCGACGTCGGCATCGTCATGGGCTCGGACTCCGACTGGCCCACGATGGAGGCGGCCGCCCAGGCCCTCGAATCGCTGGGGGTCTCCCACACGGCGGAGGTCGTCTCCGCCCACCGCATGCCCCACGAGATGATCGCGTGGGGCGCCGGCGCCGCCGAGCGCGGGCTGCGCGTCATCATCGCCGGCGCCGGGGGAGCGGCCCACCTGCCGGGCATGCTCGCCTCCGTCACGCCGCTGCCCGTCATCGGCGTGCCCGTCCCGCTCGCGCGCCTGGACGGTATGGACTCCCTGCTGTCGATCGTGCAGATGCCCGCCGGGGTCCCGGTGGCCACCGTGTCGATCGGCGGGGCGCAGAACGCAGGACTGCTCGCCGCCCGCATCCTGGGCGCGGGCGAGGGCGAGAGGGCCGCGCGGATCCGCGCCCGGCTCGATGCCCACCGAGACGAGCTCAGGGCGAGCGCGGAGGCCAAGGGCCGCGCCCTCATGGAGCGCCAGGGCCGCTGAGGCCCGGCCGGCGCCGCGGGCGCCGGCCGCACACCCGACGAAAGGACGCACATGTTCGATCAGTTCCAGCTCAGCGAGGAGCACGAGGAGATCCGCTCCGCCGTGCGCGATGTCGTCGAGGCGAAGATCGCCCCGTTCGCCGCCGAGGTCGATGCCGAAGCGCGGTTCCCGACCGAGGCGCGCGACGCGCTGCTCGCCACCGACTTCTTCGCCCCCCACGTGCCGGAGGCGTACGGCGGAGCGGGCGCGGACGCGCTGGCCACCGCCATCATCATCGAAGAGGTGGCCCGCGGCTGCACGTCGTCCTCCCTCATCCCGGCGGTCAACAAGCTCGGCGGGCTGCCCGTCCAGCTGGGCGGTGACGAGGAGATCAAGCAGAAGTACCTCACACAGCTGGCCCAGGGCCACGGCTTCTCCTACGGCCTGTCCGAGCGCGAGGCCGGCTCGGACACCGCGAGCATGCGCACCCGCGCCGTGCGCGACGGCGACGACTGGATCCTCAACGGCGTGAAGACGTGGATCACGAATGCCGGCGAGTCCGACTTCTACACCGTCCTCGCGGTCACGGACCCCGACGGCAAGCGCGGCAACAACATCTCCGCCTTCGTCGTGGAGAAGGGCGACGAGGGCTTCACCTTCGGGGAGAAGGAGCGCAAGCTCGGCATCAAGGGCAGCCCCACCCGCGAGCTGTTCTTCGACAACGTCCGCCTGCCCGGCGACCGGATCATCGGCTCGGAGGGCCAGGGCCTCAAGATCGCGCTGCGCACCCTCGACCACACGCGCGTGACGATCGCGGCGCAGGCCGTGGGCATCGCGCAGGGCGCGCTGGACTACGCGATCGGCTACATCAAGGAGCGCAAGCAGTTCGGCAAGCGGATCGCGGACTTCCAGGGCATCCAGTTCATGGTCGCGGACATGGGCACGAAGCTCGAGGCCGCCCGCCAGCTCACCTACGTCGCCGCGGCCAAGAGCGAGCGCGAGGACGCGGACCTCGGCTTCTTCGGCGCCGCCGCCAAGGCCTTCGCCTCGGACGCCGCGATGGAGATCACCACCGACGCCGTCCAGCTGCTGGGCGGGGCCGGCTATGTCCAGGACCACCCGGTGGAGCGCATGATGCGCGACGCCAAGATCACCCAGATCTACGAGGGCACCAACCAGGTGCAGCGCCTCGTCATGGGACGGAAGCTGCTGGGCTGAGTCGGATGGAGGAGATGGAGGACCAGCCCCGCACCGGCCCACGGCGCAGGCTCCAGTACGTCGACCCGCTGCGCAATCCCCGCAACGCGCCCGTGCGGCAGCGCAACCTGCGCGGCTGGATCCTCCTATTGTGCTCGGCGCTGCTGCCCGGCTCCGCGCAGTCGGTGCTGGGCGCCCGGCGCCGCGCCCGCCTCTCGCTGACGATCACCCTGGGCAGCTGGGCGCTGCTGCTGGGCCTGGCGCTGTGGTCGCTCTTCAGCCGCCGCCTGCTCCTGGGCTTCGGGACGAACCCCGTCCTCATCGCGGTCCTCATGGTGTGGGTGGTCATCGCCGCCGCGAACTGGGTGCTGTGCATGCTCGACACGGTGCGCCGCATCCGGCTCGTCTCGCTGGGCCGGCGCACCCGCGGCGGACTGCTCGCCGCGGCGCTCGTCATGGTGCTCGTCGTGTGCGGCGGGACCGTGTGGGGCACCTCGATGCTCAACTCCCAGCGCGCGCTCATCAGTGACGTCTTCGCCAACGGGCGCGGGGTCAAGCCGGTCGACGGGCGCTACAACATCGCGCTGTTCGGCTCCGATGCCGGTAAGGGGCGCACCGGCGTGCGCCCGGACAGCCTCTCGGTCGTCTCGATCGACGCGAAGACCGGCAAGTCCGTGGTGATCGGCGTGCCGCGCAATCTGGAGAACGTGCCCTTCCCCGACGGCTCGGAGATGAAGAAGGCCTATCCCAACGGGTTCAACTGCGGCGACGAGTGCCTCATCAACGCCGTGTACCAGGCCGGCGAGCAGCACAAGAAGCTCTTCAGCGGCGACGTGCCGGCCGGCGTGCAGGCAACCGAGCAGGCGCTCCAGGGCGTGACCGGGCTGCCGATCCAGTACTACGCGATGATCGACCTCAAGGGCTTCCAGCAGCTCATCGACGCGATGGGCGGCATCACGCTGACCTCGAAGGTGCGCGTGCCGATCTCCTCGAAGGTCAACCCCGCCACCGGCCGGCACGGCAAGCCGCTGGGCTGGATCGAACCGGGGGAGAACATCCACCTCGACGGCCGCAGCGCCCTGTGGTACGCCCGCTCCCGGGAGTTCGCCAGCGACTACGCGCGCATGGTCCGGCAGCGCTGCGTGCAGGAGGCCATGCTCAAGCAGATGGACCCCACGACCCTCATCGGGCGCTTCCAGGACATCGCCAAGGCCGCCCCGAACGTCGTGTCCACGGACATCCCGGAGGGCCAGGTGAACATGTTCGTCGACCTCGCGCTCAAGGCGAAGTCGCAGAAGATGGACCGGCTCAACCTCACGCCGCCGCTCATCACGCCCTCGCGGCCGGACATCGGCAAGATCCATTCGCTCGTCGGCGATGCCATCGCGCAGGCGGAGTCGGACGCCCAGTCCGCGGGTTCGCCCCTGAATGCGCGGCCGGACGCCTACGAGGCGCTGGCCCCGGCCGGCTCCGGGCAGGCCGCGGCCGCTGCGCCCGCGGGGGCGCAGGACGTGCGGGCGGCCTCGACGTCCAGCACGGGCAAGCAGAAGGACGACGCCTCGATCTGCTCCGTGTCCTAAGCGCAATTCGCGCCCGCGCACGGCTGAGTGTGCGCTGAAAGTTCCGCCGGAAGGTCCTCTGAGGCCTTCCGGCGGAACTTTTTTCGTCCGCGCGTCGCCCGGAAACACGCGGAACGACACCGTTGTAATTATGGTTTTGCGAAGAAAGTCCAGTGTGACACGCCGCAACCTGTGTAACAATTTTGAGATGTTGAGCTGAAACATCACATCCGGTGGTGACCTTCGGCGGCCTTCCTTCCCTGTCTTCCCTGCAAAGGCTGAACCATGAAATCTGCACTGACTTCCGCAGCCGTATGCGCGGTGGCGGCGATGGTCTCGACCATCGGCCTCACGCCCGCCAGCGCGGCCCCCGCGCAGACCGTCACCCCGTCGATCGGCGAACACGCCCTGACGGCGCTCAGCGAGGAGGGCCTCCAGGCTCCGGGTGCCCGCGATGCTTCGGGCCAGACCTCCCAGATCGCCAACCAGTCCACGCGCAACCTGCCCGACGTCTTCCGGGCGCCCGCCGCGCTCGAGCGGCTGCGCTTCACCGACTCCGGCACGCTCGGCACCTTCGGCGGGGAGCGGTCCGCCCAGTCCGCGGCGCTGACGAACGGCGACTCCGGCGCGGACAGCGGCCAGGGCGAGCTCGACGGCGGGGACGCCTCGGTCCCTGCGCAGAGCCCCTCGCGCTCGGCCAAGTCCCAGGACGGGCAGGAGGCCCAGGGTGAGCTGGACGGCGGGCAGAAGTCCGCGCAGCCCACCCCGGAGATCTCCGGCGGCGTGGAGGACAAGACGGAGGACGGTGTGAAGATCGCCGCCATCTCCGATCCCCTCGACGTCCCCTCCGATCACGCCTCGGTCGTCGGCGTCACCTCGGCCGTGGAGAACGGCGCGAAGATCGAGGTCCGCACCCGCACCGGTGCGGACCAGTGGGGCGACTGGAGCGCCCTGGACTACGAGGTCAGCGAGTCCGACGAGGGTGGCGGCACCCCGGGCACCGCCCCGTTCGTCGTGAGCGACGCCTCGGCCGTGCAGATCCGCGTGCTGGGCGAGCGCGCCCCCGAGGGCGCCAAGCTCGTCATCGTCGATCCCAAGAAGTCCGCCGGCGACAGCGCCGCGGTGAGCGCGAACGCCCCCGCCACCCGGGCCCAGGCTGCGGCCCCCGATGCGGCCCAGCAGGGAACTGCGGGCCAGGCGGCCGGCGCCGACGGCACCGCCGCCGCGCAGAGCGCCGCGTTCAGCGCGGGCAGCGCGACGGTGGAGAACACCGCCGTGAAGAAGGTCTCCAAGCCCGCGATCGCCTCGCGCTCGGCCTGGGGCGCCAACGAGTCGATCCGGAAGGGCTCGCCCAGCTACGCGAGCTCGATCAAGGCCGCGATCGTCCACCAGACCGAGGGCTCGAACTCCTACAGCGCCACGGACGTGCCCGGCATCATCCGCGGCATCTACTCGTTCCACGTCAAGGAGCGCGGCTGGGCCGACATCGGCTACAACGTGCTGGTCGACCGGTTCGGCCGCGCCTGGCAGGGCCGCGCCGGCAATGTCGACAAGCCGGTCGTGGGCGCCCACGCCCGCGGCTACAACTCCGGCACGTTCGGCATCTCCGTCATGGGCTCGTTCAACAAGGCGCAGCCCAGCTCCGCCGCCGTGACCGCGGTGGAGAACACGATCGCCTGGAAGCTCTCCGGCTCCGGCGTCGATGCGAAGTCGAAGGCCACCGTCGCGGGCAGGACGATCAACGCGATCTCCGGCCACCGCGACGTGGGCAACACCGACTGCCCGGGTGCGAACCTCTACGCGAAGCTGCCGGCCATCCGCACGGCCGTCGCGAAGATGCAGTCGAGTGGGCAGTCCAAGCCCGCCGAGACGCAGCAGCCCACGCAGAAGCCCGCCCAGCAGACGACGATCCAGAAGGCCTACAAGGGCCGGGAGAAGCAGCTGGGCGCCCCGGTGGGCCGCGAGACGAAGCTCGACGACGGCGCCTTCCAGCAGTACCGCAACGGCTACATCACCTGGCAGTCCGGCAAGGGCACGAAGGTCATCGCCGGCGCGATCGCCCGCGCGTGGAACGCCCAGACCCGCAAGGCGCTCGGGCTGCCCAAGAACGGCGAGGCGAAGCTGGCAGGCGGCGCCTACCAGTCCTTCGCCCGCGGCGACATCCACTGGTCGAAGGCCGGCGGCGCCCACGCCACGAGCGGGGACATCCGCCGCTACTGGGGCGCGAAGGGCTACGAGCGCGGCCACCTGGGCTACCCGACCTCCGACGCGACGTGCACCGGCTCCGAGCGCTGCGAGCAGAACTTCACCGGCGGGCGCGTCGCCTGGACCAAGGGCGTGGGCGTGACCGAGTCCTCGCTCGGCGGCTCGCTCAACGCGGGGGTCCGCGACCAGAACCCCGCGCCCAGCACCCCCGCCCCGACGAAGAAGCCGACGCCTGCGCCCACGCCGACGCAGACGAAGAAGCCGACTCCCAAGCCGACGCAGACGAAGAAGCCGGCGAAGAAGAAGACGAAGGCACAGCTGCAGGCCGAGCAGCGCAAGGCCATCATCAAGGAAGCGCGCAAGCACCTGGGCGTCCGCTACGTGTGGGGCGGCACCTCGCCCACGCGCGGCTGGGACTGCTCCGGGTACGTGCAGTACGTGTTTGCGAAGAACGGGATCAAGCTGCCCCGCACCTCCGGTGCGCAGAAGGCAGCAGGGGAAGTGATCCGTGTCTCGCAGGCGAAGCCGGGCGACCTCGTCTGGCACCCGGGCCACATCGCGATCGTGTCCGATAAGAAGGGCTACCTCATCGATGCCGGCTCGCCGCGCACGGATACGTCCGAGCGCAAGTGGGACTGGATGCTCAACAGCGGTGGACGCATCATCCGCGTCATCGACTGAGTCCAGGACGACCACCACCCGAGCGGGGAGGGCGCGGCTGCGCCCTCCCCGCTCGCTGCGTGCCGGCGCGCCCCAGGTCAGCGGCCCACGGCGGCCCCCGGGACTTTGCCCCGCGTTCACCTGGGTCCCGTAGGCTGGGGCCGCCGAGGAGAGGGAGAGTGGATGCTGCGGCTTTGCAATGCGGTGCGCGACTACGCGTGGGGCGACACCCGCGCGATCCCCCGCATCCTGGGACGCGAGCCGGACGGCACCCCCGCCGCCGAGCTGTGGGTGGGCGCCCACCCCGGCGCCCCCTCCACGACCGCCGACGGCCCGCTCGACGCGGTCATCGCCGCCGATCCACAGGCGGCACTGGGCAGGGCCAGCGCCACCGCGTTCGGCCCCCAGCTGCCCTTCCTGCTCAAGGTGCTCTCCGCGGCCACCGCGCTGTCCATCCAGGTGCACCCGAGCCGCGAGCAGGCCGCCGCCGGCTGGGCCCGCGAGGAGGCGGCCGGCATCGCGCGCGACGCCCCCGAGCGCTCCTACCGCGACGCCAACCACAAGCCCGAGCTCGTCTGCGCGCTCGGCGACTTCGACGCCCTGTGCGGCTTCCGACCGCTCGCCGCGACCCGGGCGACCATCGCGCGCCTGCGCTCAGTTGCGGCCGGCCTGCCCGTCGAACAGCGCCTGCTCGACGCGTGGGCGGACGCCCTCGCGGCCCCCGCCGAGGCGCAGGCGCTGCGGGCCGCCGTCGAGCTGCTCCTGGGCCGCTGGGAGGACTACGGCGCACTCGCCCGGACCCTGGCCGAGCGGATCGGCGTGGGCAGTGCCGCCGATGCTGCCGGCGCGGCTGCCGGTGCCCCCGGTGCCGACGCTGCTCCCGGTGCCGACGGTGTCGGTGCCGCTGATGGCGGGTCTGCGCCGGGCGCGCCGGCGCCGGCCGCGGTCTCCGCGGACGGCAGCTGCACGGACCCCCTCGAGACGCTGCGCGAGCTCAGCGCGGACTTCCCGGGCGACCCCGGGGCGCTCGTCGCGCTCATGCTCAACCGCGTGCGGCTGCGCGAGGGGCAGGCGCTGTTCCTCGACGCCGGCGTCCCGCACGCCTACCTGGGCGGCCTCGCCGTGGAGGTCATGGCGGCCTCGGACAACGTGCTGCGCGGCGGCCTGACCGCCAAGCACATCGACGTGGCCGAGATGTCCGCGATCGTGGCCTACCGGGTCATCGCCCCCCGCGTGCTCGCCCCCGACCGCCGCGGCGTCTACCCCGCTCCAGTCCCGGACTTCAGCCTGGCGCGCGTGCGGCAGGCCCGCGGCACCGCGCTCTCGCGCTGCGGGGCGGCCGAGGTGCTCTGCCTCGATGGGGAATTCGTGCTCAGCGCCGGCGGTGAGGCGCTCACGCTGCGGCGCGGGCAGAGCGCGTTCGTCCCCGCCGCCGCGCCCGAGGTGCGGCTCACGGGGGTGGGCCTGCTCTTCACGGCCACCACCGGCCTGTGTGAGTAGCGCTGGGCGGCCACGGTGGCGCGCGCTGCGCGCGTTTCCCACGGGGCCTGAGCCAGCCCCGGCGAGCAGGCCGGGACCGGCGGGATCCGGCCCCGGCGATCAGGCCGGGACCGAGACCTCGGCGACCTCGTCGGGGACCGTGAGGGGCGCCGCGGTCTTGTCCCGCACCTCGTCGACGGTCACACCGGGGGCGGTCTCGACGAGCGCGAACCCGGAGCCCGTGACGTCGAGGACGGCCAGGTCGGTGATGATCCGCTGGACGACGCCCTCGCCGGTGAGCGGCAGCTTGCAGGACTCGAGCAGCTTGGGGCTGCCGTCGCGGGCGACGTGCTCCATGATGACGAGCACGCGCTTGGCGCCGTGGACCAAGTCCATCGCGCCGCCCATCCCCTTGACCATCTTGCCCGGGATCATCCAGTTGGCGATGTCGCCGTTGCCGGCCACCTGCATCGCGCCCAGGATCGCCGCGTCGATCTTGCCGCCGCGGATCATCCCGAAGCTCGCGGCGGAGTCGAAGTAGCTGGCGCCCGGGAGCATCGTGACGATCTCCTTGCCCGCGTTGATGAGGTCCGGGTCGACCTCGTCCTCGCGCGGGTAGGGGCCGACGCCCAGCAGGCCGTTCTCCGACTGGAGGACGAGGTCGACCCCGGCCGGGATGTAGTTCGGCACGAGGGTGGGCAGGCCGATGCCGAGGTTGACGTACGAGCCGTCCTCGAGCTCCTGGGCCGCTCGGGCGGCCATCTCATTGCGCGTCAGTGCCATCTCAGTCCTCCCGCAGGGTCATCTTCTCGATCGGCTTGTCCGCCACCTGGTCGGCCGTGAGCACCACGACGCGGGTGACGTAGACGCCCGGCAGGTGGACCTCGTCCGGGTCGATCTCACCGGGCTCGACGAGCTGCTCGACCTCCGCGATCGTCACCGCGCCGGCCTGGGCCGCGGGCGGGTTGAAGTTGCGCGCCGAGGAGTGGAAGACGAGGTTGCCGTGCCGGTCGCCCTTGGCCGCGCGGACGAACGCGAAGTCGCACGGCAGCGACTCCTCGAGCACGTACTCGCGCGGCTGGCCGAACGTGTCGAGCACCTTCGTCTCCTTGGGCTCGGATGCCTCGACGACGCTGCCCTGCGAGTCGTACTTGAACGGGATGCCGCCCTGCGCCACCTGCGTGCCCGCCCCGGTGATCGTGTAGAACGCCGGGATCCCGGCGCCGGCGGCGTGCAGCTTCTCCGCCAGCGTGCCCTGCGGGGTGAGCTCCACCTCGAGCTCGCCGGAGAGGTACTGGCGGGCGAACTCCTTGTTCTCTCCCACATAGGAGGCGATCATGCGCTTGATCTGGTGCGTCTGGAGCAGCAGCCCCAGTCCGCGGCCGTCGACGCCCGCGTTGTTCGACACCGCGGTGAGGTCCTTCGCGCCCTGGTCGCGCAGCGCCCGGATGAGGAATTCGGGGACCCCGACGACGCCGAAGCCGCCCACGGCCAGCCGCGCTCCGTCGAAGATGTCCGCGACCGCGTCGGCGGCCGATGCAACTACTTTGTCCATGCGCCAATTGTGGCATGTCCCACGTCCGGTGCGCCGGGCGGTCCGGATTCTGCGGGGGCGCCGGTGCCGGGGGCATCGGCGGTGCTCAGCAGTCCGCCGGCGAGCGCGGCGAACGCGCGCCCGGCCTCGGCGGCATCGCGCGGCCAGCCCGCGAGCTCCACCGCGCCGGGGGCGGGGGCGGGCACCGGTGCGGCCGTGGGCGGTGAGTCCGGCGCGCTGAACTCGATGCTCCCCTGCGGGGCCAGCGCGACGACGTCCGGGTGCGCGCGGATCTCCGCGTTGTAGTCGCGGGTCTCCGCGGGCGCCTCGGCGGCCAGGGCGAGCGGCGCCTCCGCGTAGACGAACAGCTCGTCCGCACCGGCGGTCGCGGCGGCCTCGGCCAGGGCCTCCGGGGCGAGGGCCGCGTGCGGCCCGTCCGGCGGCTCGGCGCTCGGGCGCGCCAGGCGCACGGGGGCGCCGAGCGCCGCGGCCGACAGCGCGGCGAGCAGGGCCCGCCAGTGCAGGTAGCCGGCCGGCGGAACCACGATGAGGAGGGCGCAGTCGGGGCCGACCCCGGCCTCGGCGAGCAGGCTGGCGCCCTTGTACGCCCAGTTCGCGCACACCCGGCCGGTGAGCTCGAGTGCGCCATCGGCGCCGCTGTAGGCCAGTGCGGGCCCCGGCCGCCGAGCGAGCGCGGCGATGAGCGCGGTGGTGTCGGACACCGGCTGCGGATCCTCGGAGGTCATGGGCGGTCCTCTCGTTCGGGTGCGGCCAGGCCGATCTCGACGCGGACGGCCAGTGGGGCGCCGGTGGCACCCCACTCGATGTGCACGGTGCCGTGCAGCCCCTCGATGCGCAGGGCCGCGAGCAGCCGGTCGGTGAGCGCGCCCAGCCCGATCGTCGCCTCGAGGAGCGGATGGCCCCCGGCGCTCGAGCGCGCGGGCTCGGGGGCGGACTCGATTGCGACGAGCGAGCCGGCCCCGCGCGCGGCGAGCAGCCAGGCGTCCTCGCCGACGGTGCTCGCCGCGGCATCGCGCACCGTGGCGATCGCGCGGCCCACGCGCGCGCCCACGTCGTCGCTGCCGTCCCCGGCCGGCGGGGGCGCGGCC
>NZ_WWEQ01000052.1 GCF_009857845.1 Brevibacterium rongguiense
CGCCGGCGCCGGCCGAGCCAGCGCTCCGCGCCGCGGGCCTGCTGCGCAGGCTCGCCGTCCCGGCATTCGCCCTGGCCGCAATCGCCGCCGGCTGGTGGGCGCTCGGGTTCGCCGGTGCCGCCGCCGAGCAGGCGATCGGGGACCCCGGTGCGCTGCCCCGCTTCGGCCTGCCGGCTGCGCTCTTCGTCTTCAACGCCGCCACCGCGCTCACCATCGGGGCGCTGGCCCTCGCCCTGTTCGCACTGCCGCGCACCCCGCGCAGTCGCAGGCGGAAGGGCCGCGGTGCCGAGCGCGCCGCCGCCGGCGGGCCCCCGCCCGCGGCACCCGCCCTCGACCCCGCCTGGAGCGCCGCCCTGGCCATCGCCCAGGCCGCCTCCGTCGTGTGGACGCTCGCCGCGGCGGCAGTGCTCGTCTTCACCTACGTCGACGCCGCCGGCGCGCAGGCCTATGCGGGCGACTTCTCCGCGCAGCTGGGCCAGTACATCGCCACGGTGGACGCGGGCCGGCTGTGGATGCTCATCCTCCTCCTCGCCGTCGTGACCTCCATGGTCGTCTTCGCCTCGCGGAGCTGGACGGGCATCGCGTGGGCCTTCGCCTGCGCCGTCGTCTCGTTGGTCCCCCAGGCGCTCATGGGCCACGCCTCCGAGGCGAGCGGGCACACCCAGGCCGTCAACAGCCTGCTCCTCCACCTGGGCGCGGTGACCCTGTGGATGGGCGGGCTGCTCGCCCTCGCCCTGCTCGCCCCCCGGCTGACGGGGCGCGCGGACCTCGCCGACATCGTCCGGCGCTATTCGGCGATCGCGCTCGTGGGCGCGCTCGTCATCGTCTACTCCGGCCTCGTCAACGCGGGCCTGCGGGTCCACGGGCTGGGCGACTGGGGCAGCCGCTATGGCGTGCTCGTGCTCACGAAGCTGCTCCTCACCGTGCTGCTCATGGCGGTGGGCTACTGGCACCGGCGCTTCGTCATCGGGCGCCTCGCCGCCGCCGCGGGCGCCCGCGCCGAGTTCTGGCGCCTTGTGCTGGCCGAGGTCGTGCTGTTCGGCGCGGTCATGGCGATGGGCGTGGCGCTCTCGCGCTCGCAGCCGCCCGTCAGCCAGGAGCCGCCCAGCGCCCCCACCCCCGCGGAGATCCTCACGGGCGAGCCGCTGCCGCCGGCGCCGAGCGGCGCGAACTACTTCCTCCAGTGGTCGGTCGACCCGCTGTGGGTGGTCGTCGCGGTGGGCGCCGTGGCGCTCTACGTGGCCGGCGCCGTGCGCCTCCACCGCCGCGGCGACCGGTGGCCGGTGCTGCGCACCCTCAGCTGGATCCTGGGCATGGCCGGCCTCTTCTACGTCACCTGCGGCGGTCCCGTGGTCTACGGGCAGGTGCTGTTCTCCGGGCACATGATCCAGCACATGCTCATCGTCATGGCCGTCCCGCTGCCCATGGCGTTCGCCGCGCCCATCACCCTGCTCATGCGCGCCGTGCACCCGCGCACCGACGGCTCCCGAGGCCTGCGCGAGTGGGTGCTCGTGCTCGTCCACTCCCACTGGCTGCGGTTCTTCGCCAATCCGATCGTCGCGGCCATCAACTTCGCGGGCTCCCTCATCGTCTTCTACTACTCCGGGATCATGGAGTACGCGCTGACCACCCACATCGGCCACGAGCTCATGCTCCTGCACTTCCTGGCCGCGGGGTACATGTTCGCGCAGTCGATCGTCGGCATCGACCCGGGCGCCAAGCGCTTCCCCTACCCGGTGCGCCTGCTCGTGCTGCTGGTGACGATGACGTTCCATGCGTTCTTCGGCATCTCGATCATGTCCTCGACCGTGCTCATCGAGGGCGACTGGTACGGCAACATGGGCCAGCCGTGGTCGAGTGCGCTCGACGACCAGCAGCTGGGAGGCGGCATCGCCTGGGGGATCGGGGAGTTCCCCACGCTCATCCTCGCGATCGGCGCGGCCGTGCAGTGGTCGCGCTCCTCGGACCGCGAGGCCAAGCGCAAGGATCGGGCGGAGGCCCGCTCCGGGGATGCCGAGCTGCGCGCCTACAACGAGATGCTCGCGCGCCTGGGCAAGCGGAGGTAGCCCGCGCCTCGGTGGCGGTGCGCACCCATGCGGTGCACACCGGGCGCACACCGCATCTGCAGAATCGCAGTGCTCAATGCCGCGGCCGGAGCGGCTGCGCGTGCAATATTGTGTGAAGCTCCCTCGCGGGTGCTGCAGCTCACACGGGCGCGGCGCACATCGCTGTGCGCACCGCCGCGGCTGCCGCGCACGCCGCCGGGATCTCCGCGTGACTGCACGTACAAAGGAGTCCACATGTCACAGCACATCTACGAGCCGGCATCGAAGTCGATGCTGCGCAAGGTGGTGGCCGCGTCCCTCGCCGGCACCACGGTCGAATGGTACGAGTTCTTCCTCTACGGCTCCGCCGTGTCGCTCGTGTTCAACCACATCCTCTTCCCGCCGTCGGACAATCCGCTCACCCCCATCCTCGCGGGCTTCGTGACCTATGCCGTGGGCTTCATCGCGCGGCCGATCGGCGGCATCGTCTTCGGCCACTTCGGCGACCGGATGGGCCGTAAGAAGCTCCTCCAGCTGTCGATCATCCTGGTGGGCGCCTCGACCTTCCTCATGGGCTGCCTGCCCACCTACGCGCAGATCGGCCTGTGGGCGCCCGTGCTCCTCGTCCTCATGCGCATCGTGCAGGGCTTCGCGGTGGGCGGCGAGTGGGGCGGCGCCGTCCTGCTCGTCGCCGAGCACTCGCCCAACGACAAGCGCGGGTTCTGGGCCTCGTGGCCGCAGGTGGGCGTGCCGCTGGGCAACCTGCTCGCCACCGCCGTGCTCTGGGCGTCGTCGGGCCTGCTCAGCGAGCAGCAGTTCCTGTCGTGGGGCTGGCGCATCGGCTTCTGGCTCTCCGCGGTCATCGTGCTCATCGGCTACTACATCCGCAGCAAGGTCGAGGACGCCCCCATCTTCCACCTCGCTCAGCAGGAGGTGGAGCAGGACGCCGCCGGCTACGGCGTCATCGAGGTCTTCAAGCGCTACCCGCGCGGCGTGTTCTGCGCGATGGGCCTGCGGCTCATCGAGAACATCCACTACTACCTGGTCGTGACATTCTCCATCACCTACCTGGCGCTCCACGGGCTCAAGGGCTTCACCATCCTGGGCCTGCTCATGGGGGCGACCGCGGTGGAGACCGTGCTCGTGCCGCTCGTCGGCGCAATGGCCGACCGGGTCGGCCGCAAGCTGCCCTACGCCATCGGCATCGTGCTGTCCACAACGTGGCCGTTCATGGCCTTCCCCATGTTCGACACGAAGCAGCCGTTCACCATCTTCCTCGCGATGCTGCTGGGCCTCATCTTCCACGCGCTCATGTACGCGGGCCAGCCCGCCATCATGGCGGAGATGTTCCCCACCCGCATGCGGTACTCCGGCGTCTCGATTGGCTACCAGGTGACCGCGATCGTCGCGGGCTCGCTGGCGCCCATCATCGCCACCTGGCTGCTGGGCACGTTCAACGCGACGTGGCCGATCGGCGTGTACGTCGTCATCGCCGCCGCGATCTCCATGGTGGCGCTCTTCTTCACCCGGGAGACGAAGGGCATCTCCCTGGCAGACGTCGACAAGCTCGACGACGAGTCGCGCCTGGTCAAGGCGTAGACCGGTCCAGCGCCTCGGCGGCCCATCACCGCGGCCGAGGTGCCGGTCCGGCTCCGCTGGCACCGTGCGCAGGGCGCGCTCCCGCAATCGCGGGGGCGCGCCCTGCGCTCTGCTAGGTTCGCGGTATGACTGACACGCTGGCGGGCCGCAGGGCCCTCATCACGGGGGCCGCGTCCGGCCTGGGCAGGGCGATGGCCGAGGCGTTTGCGCAGCGGGGCGCCCACGTCGTCGTCGCAGACATCGACGCGGACGGGGCGGCCGCCGTCGCGCAGGCGGTGGGCGGTGAGGCGTGGGCCGTCGACTTCTCCGATACGCAGGCCCTCGACGGGATGCGCATCGAGGCGGACATCCTCATCAACAACGCGGGCATCCAGCGCATCCACCCCATCGAGGAGTTCCCGCTCGAGGAGTGGCGGCTCATCATGACGCTCATGCTCGAGGCGCCCTTCGCGCTCACGAAGGCCGTGCTGCCGGGGATGTACGAGCGCGGCTTCGGCCGGATCATCAACGTCTCCTCCGTCCACGGGCTGCGCGCCTCGGCGTTCAAGAGCGCCTACGTGGCCGCCAAGCACGGGCTCATGGGTCTGACGAAGACCACCGCGCTCGAGGCCGGGCCCAAGGGCGTGACCTGCAATGCCATCAACCCGGGCTACGTCATGACTCCGCTGGTCGAGGCGCAGGTCGCCGATCAGGCGAAGACGCGGGGGATCGCCGAGGACGAGGTGCTCGAACAGGTCTTCCTGGGCCACTCCGCCGTCAAGCGGCTGCCGGAGCCCGCGGAGGTCGCCGCACTCGCCGTCTTCCTCGCCTCCGACGAGGCCGGCGTCATCAACGGCGCCGCGCACTCGATCGACGGGGGCTGGAGCGCGGCGTAGCGGCAGCACGGGCGGCCCGGGGCGACAGACCGCCGCCGGCAGCGCCGTCGATGCAGCCCCTGGTTCGGCGCTGGAGCGCCGGCTGCATATGCGCCCCTTGCCATATGACGGCGGAGCGCGCAGAGTCATGGCATGAAGACACGAGCAGCAGTCGCACTGGGGCCGGGGCAGGACTTCGAAATCCGCGAGCTCGAGCTCGATGAGCCGCGCCCGGACGAGGTGACGGTCCGCATGGTCGCCTCCGGTGTCTGCCACACGGACGCCATCATCCGCGACCAGTGGTACCCGGTTCCGCTGCCCGCGGTGCTCGGCCACGAGGGCGCCGGGGTGGTGGAGGCCGTGGGGTCGGCCGTCCAGGGGCTCGAGGTGGGCGACCGCGTCGTCGTGGGCCCCGCGTTCTGCGGCGAGTGCGAGCAGTGCCTGGCGGGCCATCCGATGTACTGCCTGAACTTCTACGATCGCAACTTCTCCGCGCGCCGCACCGATGGCAGCACCGCATTCACGGCAGCCGACGGGACCGCCGTCGGCTCGAACTTCTTCGGGCAGTCCTCCTTCGCCGAGCACACGAACGTGGTGGCGCACGGCACCGTGAAGGTGGCCGAGGATGCGCCGTTGGACCTGCTGGGGCCGCTCGGCTGCGGCATCATGACGGGTGCCGGCGCTGTGCTCAATGTGCTGGCCCCCAAGCCCGGTTCGTCCATCGCGATCTTCGGGACCGGGGCCGTCGGGATGGCGGCGATGCTTGCGGCGAAAGCTGCCGGCGCCTCGACGATCATCATGGTCGACATCGTGCCCAGCCGGCTGGAGTTTGCGCGAGGACTCGGCGCAACGCATACCGTGAACTCGAAGGAGCAGGACCCGGCGAGTGCCATTGCGGAGCTCACCGGCGGCGGGGTGGAGTACGCCCTGGACACCACGGGCGTCCCCGCAGTCTTCGCCCAGATGACCAACTCACTGGGCATCCGCGGCCACGGCGCCCTCGTGGGCGCCGCCCGAATGGGGACCGAGGCGCCCATCGACATCGGCACGCTCCTGGTACGCGGGGTCAGCATGTCGACCGTGGTGGAGGGCGATGCAGTGCCCAAGGAATTCATCCCGCGCCTGATCGCGCTCCACGAGCGGGGGGCGTTCCCGTTCGACGCCCTGACGAAGACCTACGCATTCGACGACATCAACGCGGCCTTCGCGGACTCGGCGTCGGGGGAGACGCTCAAGCCGATCATCGTGTACTGAGCGAGCGCGTCGAAGCGGAGCTCAGCCGGCCGCGCCCCGCCGCCGGGGCGCGGTGTCGGCGGCGGCCGGTTCCGGTGCCCGCAGCGCCTCGAGCACGGCGCCCACGGTGGCGCTGCGCAGCGCCTCGGGCCGGACGGCCGCCCAGTAGGTCATGGGCACGGAGAATTCCGGCACCACCCGCTCCAGGCCGGCCGCACGGGCGGCGAAGACGGGCAGCAGCCCGATGCCCGCGCCCTCCTGTGTGGCCCGCACCTGGGCGGAGATCGAATTCGAGGTGAGGAAACCGGCCGGCTCGGGCAGGGTGGCGGCCGCGTTCTCCAGCCCGTCGACGCCCAGCGAGTGGGCCGGGTAGTAGACGAGCCGGTGGCCGGCGATGTCTGCCGGTTCCTGCGGCAGCGCCAGCGGGTAGTCCGCGGCGGCGAACAGCGCCAGGGCGTAGCGGCGCAGGCGGTGGACGGTGGTGTTGGGCGCGTCCGGTCGGCCGACGACCACCTCGATGTCGACCCCGGAGCGGTAGCGGCGGGCCCGCTGGGTTGCGGTGAGCACCTCGAGCTGGAGCCCGGCGTGGGAGCGCTGGAGACGGGCCAGTGCCGGCAGCGCGTAGTGGACGACGAAGCCCTCGGGGGCCGCGAGCCGGATCGTGCCGACCACAGGGTCCGCCGGCGACGCCTCCGGTCGGGCCGCGCGCACGGCGCCGGCGAGTGCCGCCTCGACGGCCTCGGCGGCGGGGATGAGCGCGCTGCCCGTGGCGGTGAGCTCCCAGCCGTCGGGCGACTGGACGAGCACCCGCGCCGCCACCGCCTTCTCCAAGGAGGCGATGCGCCGGGAGATCGTCGTGTGATTCACTCCGAGCGCCGCGGCGGCCGCCGTGAATTTCCCCAACCGGGCCACGGCCAGGAGGGTGAGCAGGTCATCGGGGCTCACCGGGGCGCTGGAGGATGCGGGGCGCGAGCCCGCAGGGCTGGGCATGGCACGAGTCTATCTGCGCCGCCGCACATGCCTGCGCGTGCGCGCACACCATCGTCCGGTGGGCGGGACGCGCACAGCGGGCACTTGTATCCTGGCGCCACCCGTGCCGCGCGCAGCCCCAAGGAGACGAATGCCCGAGCCAGCTGAATCCTCCGAGCGCTCGCGCCTGGCCCGTGTCCTCCTGCCCGAGGGGGAGGAGCCCGATCCCCGCTTCACCCTCGCCAACGAGCGGACATTCCTCGCCTGGACCCGGACCTCGCTGGCCTTCATGGCCGGCGGTGTGGCGCTCGACGCGCTTCCCGTGGCAGGGCTCTCCGATGGCCTGCGCACGCTCCTCGCCGTGTTCGTCATCGCGGTGGGCGTGCTCATCTCGCTGGGCGCCGCGGTGCGCTGGCTGCGGGTGGAGCGCGCGATGCGCACGAAGAAGCCGCTGCCGGTGCCGATGATCGTGCCCCTGCTCTCCGCCGCCGCGGTGCTTGCCTGCGCCGCGGTCCTCGCGGCCGACCTTCTGTGAGCCCCGGCTCCGCACGCGGGCCCAGCCCCGTGCGCGCCCACGATGACCCCGGGCTGCAGCCCGAGCGGACCTCCTTGGCGTGGGGGCGCACGGTCGTGTCCTTCTGCGCGGCAACGGCCGTCCTCCTGCGCTGGATGGGCCACTTCGGCGCACCCGTGCTCGCGCTCATCGGCCTCCTCGTCGCCGCCGCCCTGGCGATCCTCGCCTCCCAGCGCCGCCGCTACGACCGGCATGCCGCCGGCGTGGAGGGAGGTCGGGTGGGAGCCAATGTGTGGGGCGTGGCGATCATGACCGGTGTGCTCGCCGCATTCGGCAGCAGCGCGGTGCTCCTCGCCTTGTTCGACTGAGCGGGTGTGGCGCGGCCGGGTGCGATGCGCAGCACTGCCGGTGCGCCTCGTGGCCGCGATCCGGGTATCCCCGCGGGCGGCGGTGCACTCCGCCCGGTGCGCGCGTGCACACGGCCGGTGCGCAACTCGGCCCCGGCGCCGCGCGTGGGTGAGTGACGTGCGGCATACAGTGGGGGCGTGAGGCGCCGTCAGAGCGGACGGCGCGCAGACGTGAGGAGAGATCACATGGCTACCATCGGCTGGATCGGGCTGGGCAACATGGGCCGCCCCATGACGAAGAACCTCGTGGCCGCGGGCCACACCGTCAACGGCTACGACGTGGTGCCGGAGGCCGTGGAGGCCGCCAAGGAGGGCGGCGTCAACGCCGTCGGCTCGATCGCAGAGGCCGTTGCCGGTGCTGACATCGTCTTCACGATGCTGCCCAAGGGCGAGCACGCGCGGGCCGTGCACATGGATCCGGGCGGCGTGCTCGAGCACGCGGATGCCTCCACGCTGCTCATCGACTCCTCCACGATCGACTTCGACTCCGCGCGCGCCCTGCACAAGGCCGCCCGCGAAGCAGGCTTCCGCTTCCTCGATGCGCCCGTCTCCGGCGGAGTCACCGGTGCCGCGGCAGGGACGCTGACGTTCATGGTGGGCGGGTCCGACGAGGACTTCGAGCGGGCCAAGCCGGTCATCGAGCCGATGGCGGGCAACATCTTCCACGCCGGCGGCGAGGCAGCGGGCCAGGCGGCGAAGATCGTGAACAACATGCAGCTGGCCATCAGCCTGCAGGGCGTCGTCGAGGGCGCGGTCCTGGCCCAGCGCTTCGGGCTCGAGCCCAAGACGTTCTTCGACATCGCGAAGGTCTCCTCCGGCGATTCCTGGCCGCTGCGCACCTGGTACCCGGTGCCCGGGGTCGTCGACACGGCCGCCTCGAACAACGGCTTCCAGCCCGGCTTCTCCACGATGCTCATGCACAAGGACGTGGGCCTGGCGATCGAGGGCGCGAAGACGAAGGGCGTCGACCTCCCCGCCGCCTCGCTCGTCTACGAGCAGCTGCAGAAGCTCATCGACGAGGACCTGGCCGGCCTCGACACCACCGCGCTCATCAAGAACATCGATCCGGAGGCGGAGGGCCTGCCGCAGGGCTGAGCCCGCTCCCGAGGCGCGGTGCGGGTCTGACCCGCACCGCGCCTTCTGCGTCTCCGGGGTCTGCAGGGCCCAGGATTGCGGGTGGATCGAGCGCGGCCCAGCTGTGCGCGCCCACTGGCGCCCGCCAGACTCAGCGCGGAGCGGGCCGCGCGCCGAAGACCGTCGAGCCCACGCGGACCATCGTCGCGCCCTCGGCGATCGCGAGCTCGAAGTCGCCGCTCATGCCCATCGACAGCTCGCACGCGTCTGCGGCGAGGGCGCTGTCGGCGATGAGCGCGTCGCGCAGCTCTCGCAGCCGCGCATAGCTGGGGCGGATCTCCGCCTCCGTGCTGCCCGGCAGGCCGATCGTCATGAGGCCGCGCACGCGCAGCCGGTCGAGTGGGGCCAGCGCGGCCAGGAGCCCCTGTGCGCCCTCCGGCGCCACCCCTGACTTCGAAGCCTCCCGCGACGTGTTGACCTGGACGAGGACATCCACCCGCCCATCGACCGCCTCGAGGCGGCGCTGGATCTTCTCCGCCAGTTCCGCGCTGTCGACCGACTGGATGCAGGAGGCCTCCCGCAGCGCGTGGTTGACCTTGTTCTTCTGCAGCGGGCCGATGAGGTGCGCCTCGTGGGGTAGGTCGGCCAGCGCTTCGGCCTTGCCCGTGAGCTCCTGCACGCGGTTCTCGCCGATGAGCGGGAATCCGTGGTCGATCGCCACCCGGATCGCCTCAGCCGGCTGGGTCTTCGTCGCCAGCAGGATCCGAACGTCACCGGGCTCCCGGCCGGCCGCGCGCGCTGCGGCGGCCGCCCGGGCGGCGACGTCGTCGAGGTTGGCGCGGATGTGCGCGGCATCGACGGCGGGCTGGGGCGCCTCGCTCACAGCGCGTCCACGGCCGCGGCCATGGACTCGACGGCCTCGCGCAGAATGGGCCGCGGCAGCGCCATGTTGAAGCGCACGTGGCCATCGCCGGCGCGCCCGCACAGCTCACCGTCGGTCGTGGCCACGCGTGCGGAGTCGAGGAAGAAGCGCTGCGGGTTCCCGGGGATCCCCAGGCGGCGCACGTCCAGCCACGCGACGTAGGTGCCCTCCGGCTTCTCGTAGCCCACCTGCGGGAGGAGCTCGGCCAGATCGTCGGCCAGGGCGTCCCGGTTGCCCTGCAGGTAGTCGATCGTGTCCGCCAGCCACTCGCCGCCGCGGTCATAGGCGGCGATCGCTGCGAGGATACCCGGCGTGGAGGCGCCCTCCGCGATGAAGTGGCCCTTGGCCTTCCACACGTCCAGGTCCGCATCGTTGGAGAAGATGATCTGCGCGCACTTGAGCCCCGGGGTGTTGAAGGACTTCGAGGCGGAGGTGACCGTGACCGTGTGGGCGGCCGCGGCAGGGGAGACGGATGCGTAGGGCACGTGCCGGCGGCCCTCGTAGGTCAGCGGAGCGTGGATCTCATCGGAGAAGACGCGCCCGCCCTTGCGCTCGACGACCTCGGAGACGGCCAGCAGCTCCTCGCGGGTGTAGACGCGGCCGATCGGATTGTGCGGGTTGCACATAATGAGCAGGCCGGCGCCGTCGTCGAACGCCCGCGCGATCCCCTCGAGGTCGAACGACCACTGGCCGGCCTCGTGGAGCATGGGCACCTGGATGATCCGGCGGCCGTGCAGGCCGGGGACCGTGAAGAAGGGCATGTAGTTGGGCGTGGGGACGATGACGGCGCTGCCCGGCTCACTGAACAGGTCGAGCACGGCGCCCATGCCGGAGAGCACATCGGAGGCGGTGTCGACGTACTCGGGGGCGAACTCCCACCCGTAGCGGCGGGCGTAGAAGTCCGCGGTGGCCCGGCGCATGTCGTCCTTCACCGCGTCCGGGGCGTAGCCGTAGAGCTCGCGAGCGTCGAAGTCCACGAGGGAGTCGCGGATGGGCTGGGCGACGGGGAAGTCCATCTCCGCGATCCAGGCGCCGATCGCCCCGGGGAACTGCGACCACTTCTTGCTGGCGCGCTCCTCGAGCTGCTGGCGGGTGATGGCGTTGCGGTCGGTCACGGTCGGCTCCTTCGTTCGCGTGGGGTTCGCTGGGGCGGGCGTGCCGCCCCGTCGCTCAGAGCCTAGCGCCCGAGTCCGTCCGCGCGGGCTCACGCGGACACCTTGCCGACGCCCAGGAGGCCCAGCGCCGAGCCCCGCCGCACCGCCCCCTGCGCGGGCCTAGCCCAGCGGGTGCGGGATCGCGGCGATGAGGCGGCGCGTATAGGCATCCTGCGGGTCGTCGAACACCCGGGCGGTGGGCCCCTCTTCGACCTGCCGGCCGCGCGAGAGCACGGAGACGCTCTGGGCGATTCCCCGGACCACCGCGAGGTCGTGGGAGATGAAGACGTAGGTCAGGCCCAGCTCGGCCTGGAGCGAGCCCAGCAGCCGCAGGATCTGGGCCTGGACCGTGACGTCGAGGGCGGAGACCGCCTCGTCGAAGACGATGAGCTGCGGCCGGGCCGCGAATGCGCGCGCAATCGCCACGCGCTGCAGCTGCCCGCCGGAGAGCTCGCGCGGGCGCCGCTCGGCCAGGTCCGGTGACAGCGCCACCATCTCCATCGCCTCGCGCACCCGCGCCGCCCGCTCGCTGCGCGCACCGATCCGGAAGCTGCGCAGCGGCTCCGCGATCGAGGCACCCACCGACCACATCGGGTCGAGCGCGCTCGCGGGGTTCTGGTGGACGAGCTGGACGGCCCGGCGCAGCTCCCGACGGCGGGTGCGCGGCACGCGCGCCGCATCGATCCCGGCGACGACGGCGCTGCCCGCCTGCGGGACCAGCGTGCCCGCGAGCACGGCGGCGATCGTCGACTTGCCGGACCCGGACTCGCCCACGATCCCGTGGGTCGTGCCAGCCGGCACCGCGAAGGACACGTCCTCCACACCGGCCACGGCCCCGTCCGCGCCGCGCGCATAGACCTGGGTGAGGCCGCTGACCCGCAGGAGCGGCTCCTCGGCTTGGGCGCCCTCACCCGCGCTCGCCCCGCGGCCCGCGCTGCCGGTGCCCACCGCGCCCGAGGCGCGGGCCGGCCGGGACTCGCGCCGCACCTCGGGCGCGGGGGAGGCGGGTTGCGGCCCGTCCGGGGAGAACGCGGTGAGCGAGGGGGCATCGCGCAGCAGCCGGCGCGTGTAGTCGCAGGTGGGAGCGGTGAGGACGGTGGCGGCCGGCCCGGATTCGACGATCCGCCCGCGTTGCATGACCGCCACGGTGTCCGCACGCTCACCGGCCACCGCGAGGTCGTGGGTGATGAGGAGGATGCCCGTGCCCTCGGCGCGCAGGTCGTCGAGGAGGTCGAGGATGCGCTGCTGGACGGTGACGTCGAGGGCCGAGGTGGGCTCGTCGGCGACGATGAGCTCAGGCCGCGCGGCGATGGCCGCGGCGATGAGGGCCCGCTGGCGCATGCCCCCGGACAGTTCGTGGGGGTACTGGTCGATCCGGCGCTCGGGACTGTCGATGCCCACCCGATCGAGCAGCTCGAGAGCCCGCTCGCGGGCCTGCGCGCGCGTGGCGAGGCGGTGGATCCGCAGGGTCTCCGCCACGGCGGTGCCGATCGTCGCCAGTGGATTGAGCGAGGTGCCCGGGTCCTGGGGCACATAGCCGATCCGGGTGCCGCGGACCCGCGCCAGCTGAGCGGGGCGCAGGGCGGTGAGCTCCTCACCGCCCAGTTCGATCGAGCCGCCGGAGATCCGCCCGTTGCCGGCCAGGAGGCCGATCACGGCCGCCGCGGTCGTCGTCTTGCCGGACCCGGACTCGCCGACGACCGCCGTCATGGCACCCGGTTCGACGCTCAGGTCCACGTCGGTCAGCGCGGGTCGCCAGGCGCCGCCGCGGTCGCGGTAGTCCACGCTCAGGCCCGCGATGCGCAGGCCCGCGGAGGAACCCGGGGCTGAACCCGCGTGGGCACCCGGGGTGGAGTGCGGGGCGGAAGCTGCGCCGGTCATGCGCTCACCTGCCTGAGTGCGGTGCCCAGCCGGTGGGTGGCGAGCACGACGATCATGATGATGAGGCCGGGGAAGACCGTGAGCCACCAGGAGGTGGCCACGTAGTTGCGGCCCTCGGCGATGATGAGGCCCCATTCGGGGGTGGGCGGCGGCGTGCCGTAGCCCAGGAAGCCCAGCGTGGAGATCTGCAGGATCGCCCAGCCGATCTGGAGCACGGCCAGCGCCAGGACGGGGGAGAGCGAGTTGGGCACGATGTGCCGGACCAGCACGGAGCCGTAGCCGGCCCCGGACCCGTAGGCGGCCTGCACGTAGGGGGCCCCGCTCACGCGCACCACCTGGGAGCGGGTCAGGCGCGCGAACTGCGCGATCGCCGTGACGCCCACGGCGATCGCGGCGTTGACGGTGCCGAAGCCCAGGATGATGACGATGGTGAGGCTGAGCAGCAGCGCCGGGATGGAGAGCAGCACGTCCACGGCGCGCATGATGACGTCCTCGGCCCACCCGCGCCGCGAACCGGCGATGAGGCCCAGCGCCGTCCCGACCACGAGTCCCACGCCCACGGCGATGAGCGCGGCGAGCAGCGAGTGCGAGGCCCCGTAGACCATGCGGGCGAAGACGTCGCGGCCGATCTCGTCCGTGCCGAACCAGTGCGCCCCGCTGGGGGCGAGGAGCGCCGCGGTGGTGCCGCCGTCGTTCGGGTCCTGGCGGGTGAACAGGCCGGGGGCGAGCGCCCAGGCGATGACGAGGGCGATGACCGCGGCGGCGGCCAGCGTGAGCGGGCGGATGTGGCGGCGCCTCATGCGCCGGCCTCCTGCCGGTCAGCGGGCGCGGTGGCCGGTGCGTCGGCCTGGCCGCTGGCAGCGCGCAGGGAGTGGCCGCCTTGGTTTCCGGGGGCCCCGCGGTCCCCGGGGGAGGTGCGCAGGCGCACGTCGATGACCGGGTAGAGCAGGTCGATCGCGAGGTTGACGAGGACGAACGCGGCGGTGGAGACGACGACGACGGCCAGCAGGACGGGGTTGTCGCGGTTCGCCACGGCCTGCGAGGTCAGCTGGCCGATGCCGGTGCGGCCGAAGACCGTCTCCGTGACCACCGCCCCGCCCACGAGCTCGCCGAACGTCAGCCCGGCCATCGTGAGCGCCGGCAGCGCCGCATTGCGGGCGATCGCGTGGATGAGCAGCCAGCCGTCCGAGGCCCCTTTGGCGCGCGTGACGCGCACGAACGGCTGGGCGCGCACCTCGTCGATCGAGCGGATGAGCACCTGGGCCAGCGGGGCGGACAGCGGGACCATGAGCGTGAGCGCGGGCAGCACCAGCGCCTCGGCGGGGGAGGGATCGACCACGGAGACCCAGCCGAGCTGGAATGAGAACACCTGGATGAGCACGATGCCCAGCCAGAACGCGGGCACGGAGATGAAGAGGCTGGGCACGGCGTCGAAGACGGCCCGCAGCCAGCGCTGGCGGCCGAACGTGGCAAGCAGCGCGATGGCCACGGCCGCGAGCACCGCGGCGGCGAGGCCAACGGCGGCGAGGGCGAGCGTGGCCGGCACGGCCGCTGCGAACAGGTCGGAGACCGCCGCGCCCGAGGCCACCGAGTAGCCGAAGTCGCCCGTGAGGAAGCCGGCCAGCGTCGTGAGGTACTGGGCGAACCAGCCGCGGTCGGCGCCCGACTGAACGCGGATCGCCTCGATCTGGTCGGGTGAGAGAGCGAGCTCCGGGTTCGCGTAGCGGGCCATGATCGCATCGCCCGGCAGGATGGCCAGCAGCACGCTGGCCAGGGTGAAGGCGATGGCGAGGACGAGGAGCGCCTGGCCCACGCGGTTGAGCGCATAGCGCCAGCTCAGGGCGGGCGGACGGGTGCGGCTCATCGGCGCGGCCCCCCGTTCTGGGCGCGCTCGCCGGCATCGGCGAGCCAGGTGTCGTAGAAGGCTGGGCGGCCCACGGCCTCGCAGGCGAAGCCGCGCACGCGCCGGCGGAAGCCGTAGACCTGCGGCTCCTCGAACAGCGGCAGGACGAGGGCGCGGTCGACGAGCCGGTCCTGCACCGCCCAGCTGGCGCCTCGGCGGCCGGCCTCCTGCGGTTCGCTCGAGACGCGGTCGAGCAGCTTCTCCAGCTGCGGATCGCGGTACTTCTTCGTGTCCGCGTCGTAGTTGAGCAGCGCGTTGCGGCGGGTCCCGGCGAACTGGCTCTTGATGACGTCGAAGTCCGCCCGCCCCACCATCGAGTGGTAGAGCTGGATGCGCTCGAGGCTCAGCGCGTCCGCGTCCTGCGTGGCCATGTCCCCGGGGTTGATCGACAGCGCGATGCCCACCTTCGCGAGGTCCTCCTGGACGAGCGTCATGACCTCCTTGGACCGGGGCTGGGGCAGCGCGTCGTTGACGCGCAGGGCAAGGGCCGCGCCGTCCTTCACGCGGGTGGCGCCGCCGTCGCGGGCCCAGCCGGCGGCGTCGAGCAGCCGGCCCGCCTGCGCGGGGTCGTGGCGCCAGGCGCCGTCGAAGCGCTTGTAGCCCTGGGCGGAGTGGGCGAGGATTCCCGTGGCCAGCGGGTAGTTGTCCGTGAAGAGCTTCGTGAGGATCCGCTTACGGTCGACGGCCGCGATGAGCGCCTCGCGCACCCGCTGATCGGACAGCAGGGGGTGGGGGAAGCGCATCGCGATGCTGTTCGTCACGCCGTTCGTCGCCGCGGCGACGATGCGCAGCCCGCGCTCGGTCAGGCGCGCCTCGTCCGGCGCATCGACCTGGCGGATCGCGTCGGCCTGTCCGGACACCAGGGCGCCCACGCGCACGGAGTACTCGGTGCCGACGATGATCTCCACGCCGTCCAGGTACGGTCTGCCCTGGTGGGGCAGGTGCGGCGGGGCCCAGTCGTAGTCCGTGCGGGCGCGCAGGCGCAGCCTGGTGCCCAGCTCCTCGGACTCGACGACGAAGGGGCCCGAGGCGATGATCCGGTCCGCGCTGCCCGGCCCGAAGCCCTGGCTGTCGCGGGTCAGCGTCGCGTTCGACAGCAGGCCCGCGTTCATGACGGACACGGCCTGCGCGAAGCCGGGTGAGGGGGCGGAGAAGCGGAAGCGGACGGTGCGGGAGTCCAACACCTCGCCGCTCACGTAGTTGCTGATCTGCTCCGAGGGCGGCAGCTGGCGCTTGTCGTCGCCCAGGCCGTAGAGGTCCATGTTGCGCTTGACGTTGGCGGCGTCGAGCGGAGAGCCGTCCGAGTGGGTGACGCCGGGGCGCAGGCGGAACGTGAAGGCGGTGGCATCGTCGTTGATCTGCGGCAGGGACTCGGCGATCCACGGGTGGAGTTCGAGGGTGGACGGGTCCTGCCACAGCAGGCGGTCGGCGATGTTGTTCATGATCCCGCCGTTGGGGTAGAAGCCCACCTGGGGCGGGTAGAGCGTCTGCCACGCCTGCGGGTCGAAGTAGACGAGCACCCCGCCGGTGAGCGGGCTGCCGCCCTCGGCCGGGTCCGTGTCCGGGCGCGCGCAGGCGCTCAGGGCGAGTGCGGAGCCCGCGCCGAGGCCCAGGCCCAGGACGCTGCGGCGGGCCAGGGCGCTGTGGCTGGCTGGGGTGCTGTGGCCGGCCAGGGTGCTGTGGCCGGCCAGGGGACCGCGGCTGGCAAGGGTTCCGCGACCGGCTGGTGTGCCGCGGTCGGCAGGGGCACCGTGGCGCGCGGCCGCGCGCCGAGGGGCGGGCTCGCCGGGGTCTGCGGTGTGGGCGGGGGTGTGCGGGCGGCTCATGTGAGCGTGACCATGGGGCGGGGCCTCTTCGCTGGTGGCAGGGCTGCTGGGGGCGGGGGTGCGGCGTCCGCCGACTCAGAGCGCGCTGCGCGTGCGCCCCAGGTCCACGTGCAGGCGCTGCCACGCACGGAAGGACTGGGCTCGCTCACTCACGCTATGCAGTTAAGTCCACCGGCGTGCCCGGCGTCAAAACGCGCCGCGCGCTGTTGCGCCGTGTGACGCCGCCCGGTGGTGGGTCGCGCATGTGACGAAGCGGACGGCACCGGGAGGGGCGCCCGGCGGCCGGCCGTCGCTAGAGTGGAGGGGCCCGCCGGCGCCCAGCGCCGCCGCGCCGCACGCGGCGCGGCCGACCCCGCGAAGGAATCCCGTGCCCCTCCCCGCCGCGCTCGACCACATTGTCATCACCGTGCCGGACCTGCCGGCCGGCGCCGAGGAGTTCGCCGACCTCACCGGCGTGCGCCCGTTCCCGGGCGGCGCCCACACGGGGGCGGGCACGGCCAATCAGCTCGTGGGCCTCCAGCCCGCCGGCTTCGCCGAGGGCGCCCTCACCTACATCGAGCTGCTGGGCCCCGATCCGCAGCAGCCGCCCCGGTCCCCGCTGCCCCTCGACGCGCACCTGTCGACCGGGCTCGAGGTGCGCACGTGGGCCGTCCACCCGCTCGACTTCGACGGCCAGGTCGCGCAGGCGCGCGCGGCCGGCGTGGACCTGGGCGATATCGCGGCGATGTCGCGCCGCACCGCCGAGGGCGAGCTGCTCGAATGGCGCCTGACCCGCCGTGTCCCGCTGCCCCGCGGCGGCGCGCAGCCCTTCCTCATCGACTGGGGTGCCTCGAAGCACCCCGCCCGTTCCCTCGACGCGGACATCGTGCTCGACGAGCTGGCGGTCATCGGCCCCGAGCCGGAGGCCGCCGCCGCGGGGCTGCGCGCGCTCGGCGCGGAGACCACGGTGGAGCAGGGGCCGACGTGGGCGCTGCGGCTGCGGGCCCACGGGCCGCACGGCGAGTTCGAACTGGGCTGAGGCACGGTCGCGAACGGGCTGGAGCGCGGCTGGGAGCCCGGTAGGGGCGCGGCCCCGAACCGGACTGGGGCACGGCTGGAAAACCGACAGAGGCACGGCCCGGCGAGGCGAGCCCGCCGCCGGCCCGCGCTTGGCAGCCCCGCCTGGCTGCGTCCGCCCTGCCGCTGGCCCTCGACCCACTGGGCCAATCGTCCCGCCGGCTCACTGATGCAGCGCCAGACCGGCCCGCCCCGGCCCGCGCCGAAGCGCAGCCCAGCCCGCGCCTCGGCGGCGGACTGGGCTGCGCGGGCTCAGCTGCGCACGGCGGCGGGCGCCTGCTCAGCGGAGGCGGTGCGCCAGTCGCGGCGCCAGCGCGGGTCCGGCTTGGCCATGGACACGGCCCACACGATGATCGCGTTGACCGCCACCGCCCACACGCCGCCGTTGACGCCCAGCAGCGGGTCGTTGCCCGTGTAGTGCAAGACGACCATGAGCACGGAGCCCACGATGAGGCCGGCGGCCGCGGCCTGCTTGCTCATGCGCGGCCAGTACAGGCTCAGCAGCGCGGCCGGGACCAGCTGCGCCAGACCCTCGTAGGAGAGCACGGACAGGGAGACGAGCGCGTTGGGCAGCAGCAGGCTGCCGGCCAGCGCGAGCGCTCCGGCGATGAGGCAGACCCACTGCGAGAGGCGGCGCTGGCGGGCGCCCAGGCCGGCGCGCTCGGCGGCGGAGGCCCGGCGCTGCTCGGGGCTCAGGTGCGCCTCGTCGGTGCGGGCGTTCTGCTGGGCGAGCCCACCGCCCAGGATCGTGCGGCCCCACATCGTGCCGATCGAGAGCATGTAGACGCTCATGGGCACGATCGCGCTGAGCGCGCCCGCCACCCCGATGATCGCGACGAGCGGCGCCGGCAGCGAGTCGATGACGACGGAGAAGAGCGCCAGGTCCGCGTCTGCGAGCGCCGGGACGACGAACAGGGCGGCGCAGCCGATCATCATCGGCACGAGCAGGAGCAGCTGGTACCAGGGCAGGATGATCGAGTTGCGCCGCAGCGCGTTGGCCGACTGCGAGCTGAAGTAGCCCGCGATCGAGGTGGGGAAGATCGTGATCGTGATGCCGTTGAGCAGCAGCGTCGAGACGAACCACGTGCCGCCGTAGACCCCGGACCC
This sequence comes from Brevibacterium rongguiense, assembly GCF_009857845.1. Lineage (GTDB taxonomy): Bacteria > Actinomycetota > Actinomycetes > Actinomycetales > Brevibacteriaceae > Brevibacterium > Brevibacterium rongguiense. The sequence goes on from NZ_WWEQ01000052.1 coordinate 18,545, forward strand.
CGCGCCGGGGAACGTCAGCCACTGCGGCTTCTCCGCCACCATCCGGTCGAGCAGCTCGCCCACGCCGCTGAAGTAGTGCAGCGGCACGTAGATGGCGAGGAAGACGATCGCGATGACGACGAGGCCGTCCTTGAGCACGCTCACCCAAGCGGACCCGCGCAGGCCCGAGACGAGGATGAAGACCTCCGCGACGATGAAGCTGACGATCGCCGCGACCTTGAGGTCGATGGCGCCGTAGGACATCGCGTTGACCACCGCGCCCATGCCCTGGATCTGCACCTGGATGTAGGGGATGACGAAGATCGAGGCGAGCACCGCGGCGAGGATGCCCAGGCCGCGCGACTGGAACCGGTGCTCGACGACGTCGGAGAGGCTCACGAGGCGGTGGCGGGCCGCGTACGTCCACAGCGCGGGTGCGAAGAGGTAGGCCGCGACGAGGCCCACGGACAGGTAGGCGATGAGGTAGAAGATCGGCACGCCGTACTTGTAGGACCAGCCGGCGGTGCCGAGGAACGAGAAGCTCGTGTACGTCTCGCCGGCCATGAGCAGGACGACGAAGAGCAGGCCCAGGCCGCGCCCGGAGACCGACCACTCGTCGAGCGACTTCTCCCGGCCCATGCCGGAGTAGACGCCGATCCCGATGGTGGCGAGCATGGCGAGGCCGAAGATGATCGTCGCGATCAGCGCGGGCCCGCTCACGACAGCTCCTCCTCGCCCGTGTGGTGCACGCCGTGGAAGGCGTGGTCGACGGGCACGTACTCCGCCTCGTTGCCCCGGTAGCGGTGGTCGAAGCGGGCGGCCAGCCACACGAACAGCCACGTCGCGATGGTGGCGCCGATGATGTAGGCGAGCATGAACGGCATCCCGAGGATGCGCGGCTGGACCGTGTTCGCCACCACCGGGGTCAGGACGAACAGGGCCACCGGCACCAGCAGGAGCAGCAGCGACCACCGCCGCCGAGGTGAGTGCTGGTCGGGCGCGGGTGTGCTCATGGTCTGCTCCTGGGATCGTCGGGACTGCGCCGAGTGTATGGGCATCCCGCCCGGTGAGCGCACCGGTTCCGCGAAGTGGGCCGCCCTGAGGTCACAGAGCCCTCAGGTCACAGCACCCTGAGGTCACAGCGAGCTCAGGTCACATCCACCTGCACGAGGCGCGTCTGCGCGGTGCGGCCGGTCTCCCAGGCGTTGGCCTCCGGTGCGACTCGCGGGGTGGGGAGGTCGCGGCGGCGCTCGCGGTTGGCGGCTGTGGAGACCCCGACGCGCTCATCGCGGGCGGCCACGAGGTCGGGGCGGGCCTGGCCGTCGGCGGTGAAGCCCATCATGAGCTGGGGCGGTCCGTACGGGAAGTCGTCGCGGTCGTACTGCCACGTGTGGAACGTCTTGCCGTAGGTGGAGATGAGATCGGAGAAGTAGGCGTGCTCGGCGATCGCCGGCACCCCCGGGGCGGTGAGGATCCCGGATTTCACCTCGTAGTGGTGGCTGTGCCACAGCGCCTTCTCCTCCTCCGGCAGCGCCGCGAAGCGCTCGGCGCTGATGATGTACTCGATGCCGATGAGCCGGGCGTCGCGGGCATTGCGGTCGAAGATCACGCACTGGTGGAGGTCGTGCTCGAGGTGGATGCAGAAGTGGGCGGCCTCGACCTGCCGGCCCGTCTCATCGGCGTACATGTGCAGGCCGTTGAGGTAGGTGCTCATCGCCTCGAGGGGCAGCTTGCGCTGGACGAGGCGGGAGGCGACGTCGAGCAGCCGGTGCTGGGGCGGATGGCCCCGCCCCACGGTCAAGACGGCGGCGGCCTGGCGGGCGCCAGCGGCGGCGAGGGCGGTGCCGATCCCGGCGGCGAAGCCGAGTGCGGCGGTCATCAGGCGGGTCCGGGCGGCCATGGGGGCTCCGATCGCAGGAGACGGGCTCGCAACGCTAGTCCCGGCGGCGCGTTGGGGGAAGGGGCGCTGGTGGAGAGGAGGCTCCGTGTCAGGCGGATACCCCCCGCTGAGTGCTGGGGTCCTATGGCCGGGTCTCCCACATCCAACTCGCGAGCAAGGACAGCGGGTAGGGCAGCAGGAAGAGTACGACCCCCGCGGTTCCGGCAGCAATCAAATTCCAAGCCGCCATATCGCTCCGGGTGACTGCGCTGTTGACGAGCGCCACCGTTTGTCCGGGCGACGTCTGTCCGTGCAGATTCCGTTGCGCCCAAGGGAGCCGGCGACCGAGACGCCGAGCGCGCCGATAAGTACCTCCCTTTCCGCGGGTGCGTCCACGAAATGGCGATGGGGTGCGGAACTCGACCGATGCGGTTGAAAGGCGCGCGATCGGTTCATCTCTGCGGAGCGGTATCCCACCGCTCGAAGGCCCCAATACATTGCGCGCCACTGAAACACAAGAGTGCCTACTCGCGCACCGCCGAGTAAATCCAAGTAACGGCAAAGGATACGGGGTAGAGCAAGGAAAAAACAAAGGCAAGGGACTGCCGCACCGTTAGGTGACAGTTGGGGTGTTAGGCCGCGAGGCTCACGGCCGGGTTCATGATGGTCTCGTATTCGATGGGGGTCAATCGACCCAGACGTGCCTGTCGACGGCGGCGGTGATA
>NZ_WWEQ01000053.1 GCF_009857845.1 Brevibacterium rongguiense
CCGGCAAGCGCCGCCGGCCGCGCGGCCGGCTGCCCCGCGACGGGGGCCCCGGCACCCGGTTCGCCCACGGCCAGGAACTCGGCGATGCGCGCGGCGGCGCCCGAGGCGCGGGCGAAGCTCGCGAGCGCGTTCGTCAGGGTGGCCATCGGGCCGGCCAGATAGGCCGCGGCTCCCACGATCGCCACGAGCTGACCCGGGGCCAGGATCCCATCGACGGCGCGCCAGCCGGCGGCGAGCACGATGACGGCCAGGAGCAGCGTCACGGCGCCGGTGCCGAGGCCGGCGACCCGCCCCTCGGCGTCGGCGGTGGTGGCGCCGGCCCGGGCGGCCCGCTCGGAGGCGGCGCGGTAGCGGCGCTGGGCCCAGGGTCCGCCGCCGATCGCGGCGAGGATGCGCAGGCCGGTCATGTGATCCCCGGCGGAGGCGGACGCCTCGCCGATCGCCTCCTGCTGGGCGTGGCTGTGCTGGGAGATCCGCCGCGCCGGAGCGGCGACGAGGAGCAGGGTGAGCGGGACCCCGATGAGCACGAGGAGGCCCACGAGCACATCGGTGCTCAGCAGCCATGCGGCCGTGCCGATGATCCCCGCGACGGCGCCGCCGCCCAGCGCCAGCTGGCGGAAGATGAGACTGGCGCGTTCGGCATCGGAGGTCGACAGGGCGATGACGGCGCCGGGTGCGCGGCCGCCCAGCGCCTCGGGCGAGGTGAGGGCGCGCCGGGCGATCTCGACGCGCAGGGCGTGGGACTCGCGGTGGACGCAGGCGTTGAGCAGGCGGGCGCCAAACCGGTAGCTGAGGCTCAGGACGGTGAAGAGGGCCGCGAATGCGAACAGCAGCACGATGAGGGCCGGCAGGCTGCGCGGGATGATGGCGCGGTCGACGATGATGCCCACCGCGATCGGCACGGCGGCCTCGCACAGCTGCCACAGCGACATGAGCGCCATGCCGCCGAGCACGGGCGCCCGGCGGCGGGTGACCGCGCGGCGCAGGAGCGCGCCGCCGGTGGCGGGCGGGACGGGTGCGTCCGACGCACCGGGGGCGTCGGGGGCGGGTGCGATCAGCGGCCGGCCACCCCTTCGATCCAGTAGTTCTGGGCGTGCTGGCGGGTCCGGTCGAGGCGGTAGACGTCCTTGAACACGGTCTTCGCGGCCCGCACGAGGCGCCGCTCACCCGCAGCCCAGGCAAAGGCACGGTCCCGGCTGACGTTGAGCTCGCGCAGCGCGGCGGCGGCGAGCGTGCCGCGCTCGGCGCCGTCGAGGCGCAGCCAGCGCCAGGCCATGTTCGGGTGGGCGGGCAGAGGGATGCCCGAGGGCTCGGGGTGCTCGTCCTCGATGAGCACGGTGATGGCGGCGTCCGGGCGGTGGGCCGCGGCGTGCTCGACGATCGTCATGATCGCGGGCAGGGCGGTGGAGTCGCCCACGAGGATGAAGCGGCCCACGTCCGCGGGCGCCTTCAGCCCGTTCTTCGAGGGCATCGCCTCCACGGGATCGCCCGGGCGGGCCCGCTTGGCGAAGTCCCCGGCGGGCCCGGGGGTCTCATGGAGGACGAAGTCGATGTCGAAGGTGCCCGCCGCGGGGTCGGCCCCGATGAAGGTGTAGCCGCGCTGGCTCATGTCCTGGCGGGCCTCGTTGGGCACCCACAGCCGCATCCACGTGGTGGGCTGGACGTCCGCGGCGCCCAGGAACTCGGGGCCCGCGAACCGGATGCGGCGGTACCAGGGCTCGAAGTCCTCGGTGCCGACGACGGTGGCGGGGTAGGCGGTCGCGCCCATGGCGCGGAGGACCCCGCGCTGCCAGTTGGCCATTGTCCTCTCCCTTTCGGCGCTCCGGCGGTGGGGCCGGGGCTCGCGTGTGCGCCGCCGCTGGTGGGCGGCACGGGGGCTGCGACTTAGGCAACCGTAAGCCACGGTGCCCGAGGTGCGCGGAGACTGGCCACGGGCAGTCCGCTCACCGGGCGGGCCGGCCGGAACCGGCGCCGGGTGCCAGACTGGGCGCGTGCCCGCGTCGCGCCGGCCGCATCGGCAGCACGTGCCGGGTCGGCCGCGCCGGCAGCACCTGCCGCGCCGACCGCGGTGCCGGGACCGCGCACGCGACACGCCAGCGACAACGGAGCCGCACGTTATGGGGAGTGCCATGGACTACCGCAACGGAGAGATCTCACACTGGATGCACGCGGATGCCGCCGCATCCCCGCCACCGCGGGCGGCGCCCGCGCCCTTGCCGACCGCCGCCCAGGACCTCGTCATCGTGGGCGGGGGCCTGACCGGGCTGTGGGCCGCGTACTACGCCAGCCGGCGCCATCCGGAGTGGGCCATCACCGTCCTCGAGGCCGAGCGCGTGGGCTACGGGGCCAGCGGGCGCAACGGCGGCTGGCTCTCCGGCCTCATCCCGGGCAACCGCGCGGTCTATGCGCGCGCCGTCGACCGCGCAGGCGGCAACGGCCTCGCGGCCGTCCGCGCGTTCCAGGGCGAGCTGTTCGCGACGATCGACGAGGTGCTCGAGGTCCTCGCCGCCGAGGGCATCGACGCCCACCAGGTGCGCGGCGGCAACCTCGAGGTCGCCCAGACCGCCGCCGGCATGGAGCGGCTGCGCGCGCGCCGCGCGGCGGACATCGAGTACGGCTACGGCGAGGACCAGGCCGTGCTGCAGAGTCCGGACGAGGTCACGGCGCGCATCGAGGTGGCGCACGCTCACGGCGGGGTGCTCTACCCGCAGACCGCCGCGGTCGATCCGGCGCTTCTGTGCCAGGGCCTGGCCGGGGCGCTGCGCGCCCGCGGGGCGCGCATCTGCGAGGGGGCGCGGGCGGGTGCCGTCCAGGCCGCGGCAGGAACCGGGCCGGCGACCGTCGTCACCGAGCGCGGCGCCGTCTCCGGGGCCACGGTGCTCGTGTGCCTCGAGGCCTACTCCGGGAGCCTGCGCAGCGGACTGCCGGCGCTCGGTCCCCGGCAGGTGATCCCTGTGAATTCCTCGATGATCGTCACCGAACCGCTGAGCGACGCGGACTGGCAGCGCATCGGCTGGGACGGGCGCGCGTGCCTGGGCGATGCCGCGCACACGTTCGTCTACGCCCAGCGCACGGCGGACGGTCGGATCGCGATCGGCGGGCGGGGTTCGCCCTACCGGTTCAACTCGGGCACGCCCGGCGCCGGCGAGGTGGACCGCTGCACGGTCGCGCAGCTGGCCCGCCAGCTCGCCGGGCTGTTCCCGCAGGTCTTCCCGGACGGCCGCGTGCCCGTAGCCCATGCGTGGCGGGGCGTGATCGGCGTGACCCGCGACTGGTGCGCGGGCGTGTTCTTCGACGACCGCGCCCGGGTGGGCACCGTGCGCGGCTACGCCGGGCACGGGGTGACGGCCACGAACCTCGCCGCGCGCACGCTGCTCGACCGAGCGGAGGGCCTCGACACGCCGCTGACGCGGCTGCCGTGGAACGACCACGACTCCGGCGCGTGGGAGCCGGAGCCCATCCGCTGGGCCGGCGTGCACGGGATGTACCGCCTGTTCGGGGTCGCCGATGCGTGGGAGGAGCGCCGCGGCGCCCAGCGCACCTCGCTGCTCGCGCGGCTGGGCGGCAGGCTGGCCGGACTGGCGGAGTAGTCAACGGGCCGGTGAGGGCGCGCCGACCCGCGCGAGCCCAGTCCCACCGCGCGCCTCGGTAGCATTCCCCGCATGCACGTGCACTCGGAATCCGCGGCCCCAGCACCGGCCTCGCCCACGGCGCGCATCGTCATGCTCGCCCTCGTGGGACTCCTGGCCGCCGCCGCCCTGACCGGCCTCATCGCCCTGTGGCCCGGCGGGGATGGCGCCCGGGCCCAGGGCGGTCAGGCGCAGGGGGCGCTCTCGACCGGGGTGGTCACGGCTGTGGACGCAGCGGCGTGCGCGGACGACGCCGGCGAGGGCTGCGCGCTCGCCCGCGCGCGCGTCGACGGCGAATCGGTGCGCCTCGCCCTGCCCTCGCAGGCGATCGCGGACCTGCCCCACGTGGGCGATCGTGTGAAGGTCACCGCGGGCAAGGACGCTGGCACGGCGGTCTTCGTCGACTACGACCGGGCCCTGCCCATGGGCCTGCTCGCGGCGCTGTGCGCGCTGGCGGTGGTGGGGGTGGCGTTCCTGCGCGGGCTGCGCGCCCTCGTGGGCCTGGCGTTCGCATTCGCCGTCATCTTCGGCTTCATGCTCCCGGCCATGCTGAGCGGGCGCCCCGCCCTGCTCGTGGGGCTCACGGCCGCCGCCGCGATCATGGTCGTCGTCATGTACGCCGCCCACGGCTTCACGCTGCGCACCACGGCCGCCCTGCTGGGCACCGCGGCGGGCGTGGCGATCACGGGGGCGCTCGCGTTCGTCATCACCGAGCGCGCGCACCTGAGCGGCCGCTTCGAAGACGACTCGTACGTCCTGGCCGCCTTCCACCACCTCTCCAGCGGCGACGTCGTCGTGTGCTCCATGCTCATCGCGGGCATCGGCGTGCTCAACGATGTGACGATCACCCAGGTCGCCGCGCTGTGGGAGCTCGCGGCGGCCCAGCCGCGAGCCGAGCGCCGCGAGCTGTTCGCCGCCGCCATGCGCATCGGCCGCGACCACATCGCCTCGAGCGTCTACACGGTGGCGTTCGTGCTGGCCGGCGGCGCGCTGGCGACGCTGCTCCTCGTCTCCGCGTCCGGCAGGCCCGTCCTCCAGCAGCTCATGCTCGGCCAGCAGTCCGTGGAGATCGCGAACATCCTCGTGTGCCTCATCGGGCTCGTGCTCGCCGTTCCCCTCACCACCGCGATCGCCGCGCTCGCCGTGCCCCGCGAGCGTCCGGCCGGCCTGCGTGAGGCGCCCGCCCGGGCCCGCCACTGAGCCCGCGGCGCGGGCACCCCGCGCAGTTCGCAGACGCCGCGCACCGCCCACCGGCCGCGGAGCTCGCCCGCCGGGTGCGTGGGCTCAGCGCGCCTGGGCCGCGGGGACGAGGCGCGCGATCCGCTCGTGGACCAGCGAGACGACCGCGGCGCCCTCGCCCGTGGCCGATGCCACGCGCTTCATCGACCCGGCCCGCGCATCGCCCGCCGCGTAGATGCCCGGCACCGAGGTCTCGAGGTCCGCGGGCGGCAGGCCCACCGACCAGTGCTCGGGCGGCACATCGCGGCCGGTGAGCACGAAGCCGCGCCCGTCGCGTGCGACGGCCGCGGGCAGCCACTCGCAGTGCGGCTCGGCCCCCAGCAGCAGGAAGAGCCCCTGCGCGGAGATCCGCTCGCGCTGGCCCGAGGCGGTGTCCTCGAGCGCCAGCCAGGCCAGCTCGCCCTCCTCGGCCCCGCCATCGGCCACGCGGGTGGACCCGCGCACCGTGATGCGGGGGTTCGCCTCGATCTCCGCGATGAGGTAGGCCGACATCGTCTCGCTGAGGGCGGGGCGGCGGATGACGATCGTGACGGAGCGAGCGAAGCGCGACAGGTGCACGGCGGCCTGGCCGGCGCTGTTGCCCCCGCCCACCACCACGACGTCGCGGCCGCTCATCTCCCGCGCCTGGCCCATCGCGGCACCGTAGTTCACGCCCCGGCCCACCAGCGCCTCGAGCGCGTCGACGCCCAGCCTGCGGTAGGCAACCCCCGTTGCCACGATGACGCTGCGCGCGCGGAGGGAACCGCCCTCGGTGACAACCTCGTGCGGCTCGTCCCCGCGCCCGGGCACCACGCCCGTCACGCTCCAGCCGCTGAAGAACCGGGTGCCGAAGCGGGTGGCCTGCGTGCGGGCGCGGAATGCCAGCCGCATGCCGGAGATGCCGTGCGGGAAGCCCAGGTAGTTGCGGATCATCGAGCTGGTCCCGGCCTGCCCGCCGATCGCCTCGGCCTCGAGCGCGACCGTGCTCAGCCCCTCGCTGGAGGCGTAGACGCTGGCCGCGAGCCCGGCGGGGCCGGCGCCCACGACGATGGCGTCCAGGACATCGGACAGCGCGGCGAGGTCGGCGGGGTTCGGCCGGCCGTAGATCTCGCGCGCCATCGCCTGGACGTCCGGGCAGGGGCCCAGTGGCCGGCCCATGGCGGACACGAGGGGCCACTGGTCCCGTGCACCGGCGTAGTCGGCGAGCAGAGCGCGGCCCACCTCGGAGTCGGGGCTGTGGACGCCGTGGGGGGAGCCCGTGCGGAACAGGTACTCGCTGAGCTGGCGGGCCGTCGCATCTCCCGCCGGGGCAACGATCTGGACGGTCTCCACCTGGGCGGGCGCGGTGGTGGCGGCCCAGTCGTTGAGCAGGTCGACGACGACGGAGTGGAATTCCTCATCGCGGGTGCCGCGCGGCAGCAGCAGGTGCGTGTCGAAGACGCCCATCGCCACCTTGTGGCGCAGGAGCGGGGCGTGTTCCAGGTAGTGTCCCCAGGCGGTGACCGCCAGGCGGCGGGCGTTCGGCACCCGCGTGCGGAAGCCGTGGAGCGCCTCCTTGAAGTCCGCGGGGGCCAGGTCCGTGTCGATGATGACGAGGGCGATCGGCGCGCCGGCGTCCGTGAGCGCCTGCGCGCACCGGCCGGCAGCCTCCGGGCCCGCCTCGACGCGCACGGTGTATTCGGCGGCGTAGCGGCCCAGCTGGGTGCGCAGCACATCGGCGTTGGCGGTGGAGACGCAGATGATTGCGGGCAGGTCCGGGTTGAGGGCGGGGGCCACCGAGGCGTCGGTCATGGCATTCCTCTTTTTCGGGTGGGCATCGGCAGGGCAACGGGGGGGCGGCTCCGGCACTGGGGACGGCTCCGGCACTGGGGACGGCTCCGCGTCGGGCGGCTACGCGGTGTGTCGCTACGCGGCGAGGCGGTGAACATAGCACCAGCGCCAGGTCTCACCGGGTTCGGCGGACTGCATGACGGGGTGGCCGGTGTGGTGGAAGTGGGCCGTGGCGTGGCGGCGTGGGGAGCTGTCGCAGCAGCCCACCTCGCCGCATTCCAGGCACATGCGCAGCGCTACGGGGTGGATTCCCTCCTCGTCGCAGCGCTTGCAGCTCGCGCCCTCCGGCGGGGTCCGCGAGGCGAACGCGGCGAGGTCGTCGCAGTAGCCGCCCTGCCCGGAGCCGGTGGCGACGATGGGCTCGCGCGCCTCCGTCTCCGGTTCGAGCATCGACTCCTCATAGTCGAGGGTCGTGAGGACCTCCTGTACAACGTGGGAGGGGAACTTGCCCTTCCGCCGGATCGCGAGCACGCGGGCGCGCTCCGCTCCGATCATGCGGCGGCGGATCCGGGCATAGGCCTCACTGGGGGTCTCCTGGCCGGGCGTGGTCGACAGCCGCTCCCACGCGGCGAACGACCGCTCGTCCACGCGCTCGCGGATGAGCTCGCACACGCCGTGGGGATCCTGGTCCTCGCAGTCGGCGAGTTCGGCGAGCCCGGCCTCACCCGCCTTCTGGAGGAGCGTGGCCCGGGCCAGCGCCTCGGCGGCGGGATCTGCCGCCTTGACCCGCAGGAGGCGCGTGAGCAGCGGGAGGGTGAGGCCCTGGATGTAGAGCGTGCCCAGGACGACGGTGAGGGCGGCGAGGACGAGCACGTCGTGGTGCGGGACGTCCTGGGGGATGACGAAGACGGCCGCGATCGTCACGACGCCGCGCATGCCCGCCCAGCCGATGACGAGCGCCGATGACCACGGGGGGCGCTCGGCGGGCGGGGTGCGCAGGTAGCGCAGGGCGTGGGTGAGGCACAGCCAGACGAGCCGGGTGACGATGACGGCGGCCAGGACGGCGGCGCAGATGCCGAGGACGCCCAGCGGGGACATGCCGTCCTCGCTGCCCATGATGATGCTGGCGGCCTGCAGGCCGATGAGCAGGAAGACCGCGTGCTCGAGCAGGAACGCGGTGGTCGCCCAGGTGATGCGCTCGGTGATGCGCGAGCCGGTGGTCTGCACGACGGGTGCCTTGTGGCCGATGAGCAGGCCGGCGACGACGACGGCGATGACGCCGGAGGCCTCGAGCGCCTCGGCGGCCAGATAGGCGGCGAAGGGCACGACGAGCGAGATGCCCATGTCCACGAGCGGATCGCGGATGAGTGGCCGGACTCGGATGACGAGCGTGGCGAGGACGAGGCCCACGACGATTCCGCCACCGGCGGCGATGAGGAACTCGAGCGCGATCTCTCCCGCGGCGACGCTGCCGGCGATCGCGGCGACGGCGGCGCGCAGGGCCACGAGCGCGGTGGCGTCGTTGAGGAGGGACTCGCCCTCGAGGACGGTGACGATCTCGCGCGGCAGGCCGATGCGCCGGGCCACGGCGCTGGCCGAGACCGCATCGGGCGGCGCCACCACCGCCCCCAGGGCCAGGGCGACGGACCACGGGATGTCCGGGGCGAGCGCGTGGACCGTGGCGCCCACGGCCACGGTGGTGACGACGATGAGCGCGACCGACAGCGAGGCGACGGAGGTGATGTTCGCGCGGATGTCGACGATGGAGGTCTGCAGGGCCGCCGAATACAGCAGCGGCGGCAGCAGCCCGTAGAGCACGACGTCCGGTGAGAGTGTGATCGTCGGGACGAACGGGAGGAACGAGCCGAGCGCGCCGATGACGATGAGGACCATGGGCGCGGGCAGCCGCAGGCGCTCGCTCAGCGCGGTGCCGGCGAGCACGGCGACGGCCAGGCAGACGAGCAGCAGGACGGTGTGCACGCCTGATTCTTACACGCGGGGCGGATACGGCGGCAGGGGTTGGGCGCGGGCCTGCCCGGGCAAGGGCGGTGCGGGCCGGTCCGGTTCGGCGCGGGCCGCCGGCAGACGGGCACAGCACCCCCGGGTCGGGGGCGCGGCACTCGAGTGGCGCGGGCCGCCGGTTCAGACCGCGCGCAGCGCGGCGAGCAGCCGCCCGGCGGTGCGGAGGACCTGGAGGTCCGCCCCGGGCTTGCCCACCAGCTGGAGCGCCACGGGCACCCCGGAGGGCGCGATGACGGGCGTCGGAATGACGATGGCGGGCCAGCCCAGCACGTTGAAGGGCATCGAATAGGCCACGAAGTCGTCCGCGGTCGTCTGGGTCACCGCATCCCAGGTGGGCACGTCACCGCGGATGGCGGGGGTGAGGATGAGCTGCGCGTTCCGTGTCTGGGCCAGCGCCCGCCGGCGCAGGTCGGCGAGCATCCGCAGGTGCTGTTCGTACTCGCCGGGGGCGATGCCCTCACCCGCGCGGATCTTGCGCAGCACGCCCGGTTGGTAGAGGTGGGCGTATTCGGCCAGGTAGGGCCGGTGGATGCGGTAGGCCTCGTAGCGCCGGACCACGCTGTAGACGGCGGCGGCGGGTTTTCCGATGAGCTGCTCCAGGCCGAGACCGGTGCCCGGTGCCGGGCTCAGTTCCGGCAGCTCGCGCACGGCGGCGTCCACCAGCGTTGCCACCGCTGCACCGTGCGGCGTCTCCGCTCGAAGCGGGCCGTCCAGCAGGCTCAGGTCGATCGTAGTGGGCCCGCTGCCCGCATCCTCCCCCGCCGAGGCGCGGGTCGAGGTGTCCTCAGTCGCGGCGGCGGTGCGGGCGGCCTCGAATGCGGTCTCGAGCACCTCGGTGTCGCGGGCGAAGAGCCCCGGGGTGTCGAACGTGGGCGCGAGCGGGAAGATGCCCTCGACGGGCAGCGAGCCGAATGTGGGCTTGAATCCGATGACCCCCGCACAGGCCGCGGGGACGCGCACGGAGCCCGCGGTGTCCGTGCCGATGCTCAACGGGACGTCACCGGTGGCCACGGCGATGGCCGAGCCCATGCTCGACCCGCCCGTCACAAGCGCCGGATCGATGGGGTTGATGCTGCGGCCGTGGGCGGACTCGTCGCCCAGGATGCCGTAGGAGAACTCCTGGCAGTTCGTCGTGGCAATGACGGTGGCCCCGGCGCGCTCGAGCGCCCGGACGAGCGGTGCGCTGCGCTCGGCGGACGCGGGGCGCACGGGCACGCGCGAGCCGAACGTGGCGCTCACACCGGCCACGTCGATGACGTCCTTGACGGCGATGGGGATGCCCGCCAGGGGGCGCGAACCGCCGGAACGGGCTGCACTGCCACTTCCGGGCTCGGTGGTGCCACGGCGGTGCAGCCGGGTGACATACGCATTGTGCTCGTCGGCGGGTCCCGTGGGTTCCGTGGTCATCATCGGCTCCTGCCTGCTCGGCTACGCGGGTTGGGTGCTCGTTACGTGCTCGGGTCTCTTGTTTCCACTGCTGCTTAGTCGCGAGAGGTCGCGGTGCCGAGGATTCCCGGGTCGGCATCATCCACCGAGGCGGCGCGGAACGATTCGTAGGCGCGTTCAAGCAGCGCGCGGTCCGGCCGGGCGGCGCGCTGACGCGGAATCTTCATGAGGTCGCGGCCGTGGAGCTCCTGGAGCCCGTGCCGCAGCATCGGCCCATCGACCTCGGCGAGCAGGTCTTGGCGGATTTCCACCCGCAGTTCATTGCTCCCGGCACGTCCGGGTCGGATCCCCAGGAAATAACCGTCGAACGCGGCATGGTGAATCTTGCACATCGCCATGCCGTTGCTCACCTGTGCAACCCCGGCCTCGTCACGATCGGGCACGATGTGGGCGGCGTCGAGCAGAGGCGAATGGGCCAGGTTGCAAATGGCGCAGTGATTCTCGTATGCCAGCAACACCTCGGAGCGAAAACGCGGCTGGTGGAGGCGCTGTTTGACGCTGCGGCGGATGTAGCGCTTCTCCAGTTCCCGGAAACCGTGTTCCATGGCGGATCCGATTTCGACGGGCGGGGCATCGTCCATGGTGACGGGCATAAGAATGAAACGCTTGTTGTGCCATTCCTCGCCCACCACGTACACGGGGCACACGACGTTGTAGCGAGGCACGGGTTGCGCCGAGACCCCCACGAACCAGATCACCGGTGAGCGCGTTTCCATGGCGTTGCGCAGGCCCACGTTGTTTGCGTGGTTGCCGTCCTCCCCCATCCAGGCGTACCGGATGAGCCCGTCCTCCCCCACTTCGTCGTTGTACGGGGGTTTCTTGTCTGGCGGCGTGTACTTCGTGAGCACTGAGAGCGTTGCTGCCCAGCCCGCCGGCCGCCAAATGCCGCGCATGCGGTCAACGAGCGGCAGCCGTGCGCCGCGGAACGAGAAGTCACCGATCTCCTCACGGGAGAGCGGAATCTGCCCATCATCCGTGCGCATGGTCAACCACTCCATGGCCGCCGCTCGCGCGCCTACCGGTTCCACACGGACTCCCACTGTTCGATGTTGCCCGCCGCGCTCTCAAGCGCGCGTACCGCCGGCAGGTCGGGCTCGGCCCAGGCCACGCGTGCAAGCTCGTGCGGTGCCAGCCACCTCATTGCATCATGATCGGTACTGGTGCGCGGTTCCGTCTGCACCCGCACCCACCAGCAGTGCAACTCGATGGGCCTGCCCGCCACGTCCGTCGTCGCCGAGTGCACGAGCTCACCCACCCGACCGTCGATGTCCAGCTCCTCGCGCAGTTCACGCCGCAGGGCCTGCTGCTGTGTTTCACCGGGTTCCACCTTGCCACCGGGGAATTCCCACTGACCGGCGGCCGATTGGGCGGGACCGCGGCGGCATGCCAGGATGCGTCCCGCATGGACGATCACGGCCCCCACCACCACCAACGGCTCCGACATGCGTCCACCCTACGACGCCGTGGCGAGGCCAAGGGGCCGCAACCGTACTCGGAGTGCACAACCCCCGCGATTTCACCGCCAGCGCTGGAACCGGCGCCCCGAAACGCCGCGTGAACGGCGGACCGCCCCCGGTTGAACTCACACGCACACACCCCGCCAACCACCGGCGGCTGGACTAGCGTGGAAGGCGAGCGCGCACCCCTTGCCCGGGGCACCTCGGCAGCGGAGCGCGCGTGCCGAGCATTGCCGAGAGGAGTCGCCATGCAGCGCGTCGTCGTCACCGATCACATGTTCCCCGACCTGCACCACGAACAGGCCGCGGCCCGGGAGTGCGACGCGGAGCTCGTAGCCCCCGCCGGCCTCACGGACGCGGAGGTGCCCCAGGCGCTCGAGGGGGCGGACGTCGCGCTCATCGGCACTCTGCAGGTGGGCGAGGAGGCGCTGCGGCGCCTCAACCCGGGCGCAGTGGTCATCCGCTACGGCATCGGCTTCGACTGCGTCGACATCGACGCCGCGACCACCCTGGGCATCCGCGTGTGCAACATCCCGGACTACGGGGCGGACACGGTCGCGGACCACACCGCCATGCTCGCCCTGGCCTCGCTGCGCCACCTGGACGAATACAACCGCGCGCTCAAGGACGGCAATGACGGCTGGTGCGCACCCGCGGACGTGGGGGTCATTCCGGCGCTCTCCGACGTCACGGTGGGACTCGTGGGCGTGGGGCAGATCGGCCTGCTCGTCGCCCACCGCCTGCAGGCGTTCGGGGCGCGCATCATCGCCGCGGACCCGTACGCGGATGCCGAGGCGCTGGCCGGCTCCGGGGTCGAGCTCGTCTCGCTGCCCGACCTCCTGGCGACCGCTGACATCGTCTCGCTCCACGCGCCGCTCAGCGATGAGACGCGCCACCTCATCGACACCGCTGCCCTCGACGCGATGAAGGACTCCGCGATCCTCGTCAACACCGGTCGCGGCGGCCTAGTCGACACGGCCGCGGCGGCTCAGGCTGTCACCGCGGGCCGGCTGGGCGGCCTCGCATTCGACGTCTTCGAGTCCGAGCCGCTCGAGGCCGACAGCCCGCTGCGCCGCAGCCCGCACACCCTGCTCAGCCCGCACTCGGCGTTCTATTCGACGCGGGCCATGGACAACCTCCAGCGTTTCGCGGCCGAGGAGATGGCCCGGGCGCTGCGCGGCGAGCCGCTGCGCTGCCCGCTCAACTGAAGGCCCGCTCACCTGTGGGACCGCTCAGCTGAGCGCACGCCCGTCCGCCCCCGTCCATGAGGACGGGGGCGGACGGGCGTGTCACGGCAGCCAGCACCGCGGGCCTGCCGACCGGGAGACCGCCGGCGCCAGCGGGCCTCAGGCGTCAGTCGGCGACGAAGTACAGGCGCTTGTTGACGAACTCGTCCATGCCGATGGGGCCCAGCTCGCGGCCGTAGCCGGAGTGCTTGACCCCGCCGAACGGCAGCTGGGCGCCCTCCGCGGAGTACGAGTTGACCTTGGCCATGCCCACCTCGAAGCCCTGGCCCACCTTCTTGGCGCGCTCGACGTCCGTGGCGAAGACCGTGCCGCCCAGGCCGAACTGCGAGTCGTTGGCGACCTCAAGCGCCTCCTCGTCCGAGGACACCGCGTAGACGACGGCGACGGGGCCGAAGAACTCCTCGTAGTACACGTCCGAGCCGCGCGGGATGTCCGTGAGGACGGTGGGCTCGAAGTACGCGCCGTCGCCGGTCATGGAGCCGCCGATCTGCACCGTGCCGCCGGCATCGCGGACCTGGTCGATCTGCGCGGCGAGGTTCTCCGCGGCGGACTTCGACGACAGCGGCTGGTAGACCGTCGGGTCATCGGAGTCGACGGGCCCGGGCTTCATCTGCTGCGCCTGTTCGATGAGCGCCGCGACGAACTCGTCGTAGATGTCCTCCATGACGATGAGGCGCTTATTCGAGTCGCAGGCCTGGCCCGTGTTGTACATCCGGGTCTCCCAGGCGTCCTTCGCGGCGGCCTTGACGTCGTCCGTGTCGAGGATGACGTAGGGATCGGAGCCGCCCAGCTCCAGCACCGCCTTCTTGAGGTTCTTGCCGGCGATCGCGCTGACGGCGGCGCCCGCGCGCTCCGACCCGGTCAGGGAGACACCCTGGATGCGATTGTCCGCGATGATGTCCTCCACCTGCTCGTGCGAGGCGAAGACATTGGTGTAGACGCCGGCGGGCACACCCGCGTCGTCCATGATCTGCTGGATGGCGAGCGCGGACTTGGGGCAGATCTCCGCGTGCTTGAGCAGGATGGCGTTGCCCAGCATGAGGTTGGGGGCGGCGAACCGCGCCACCTGGTAGTAGGGGAAGTTCCACGGCATGATGCCCAGCAGCACGCCCACGGGCCTGCGCTCGAGCATCGCCTTGCCGTTGTCCGCCTCCAACGGCTGCGGGGCCGCGAACTTCGGGCCGTTGTCCGCGTAGTACTGGAAGATCTCGCCGCAGTATTCGGCCTCGCCCACGCCCTCGCTCACGCGCTTGCCCATCTCCTGGGCGATGATCTTCGCGAGCTCGTCCTTGCGCTCGTCGAAGAGCGCCGCGACCTTCGACACGACGCTCGCGCGGTCCTCGATGGGCTTGGCGGCCCACTGGGCCTGGGCCTTCGCTGCGGTGTCGAGGGTCTGTTCGAGCTGGTCGTCGGCGATGAAGTCGAACGTCTCCTCGACCGTGCCCGTTGCCGGATTCTCAATGCGGTAGCCAGCGCTCATTGCGCGTCTCCTTCTCTGTCCTCGCGACTCGCCGCGGGCAAGCGCCCTCGACGTGCCCGCGCGCACCGCGGGCCAGTGTGCAGCCGGGCGCCATCGGCTATGCCGCGGCGCCCGTGGTCCGGCCGCGGGTGGGCTGCGCGGGCACGTGCCCCGCACGGACGCCCCGGCGCGGACCGCTGCCGCCAGCCTAGCGACGCCGCCCCGCACCGGACAGACCCGCTCGGGCATTCGAGACGAATGCGCCCGGGATTCCCAGCCCGGGCGCCTGGCCGCACATCCGGCTCGCCGCCCACCCCGGGACTCCCAGCCCCAGCACCCGGCTCGGGCGCCAGGCCACCGTGCTCGACGCTCACCCCGGACGCCCACCCTGGCCCTCCGCCGCCGAGGCGCGGACCGAGCCCGCCCGCGCCCGCACCTCGGGCGCGGGGCGGCGCCTCACCCGAACAGCGAACTGCCCACGTAGTCCCCCGGGCCCCGGGCGCCGGGAGGGATCGCCCACACCGTGGAGCCGATGGGCGTCGTCCACTCGTTGAGCAGATCGACCTGCGCCAGGCGGTGCTGGATGGGCTGGAACTGGCGTTCGATGTCGGCCTGGAAGGAGGCGAACATGAGGCCCGTGCGATCGAACTCGGCCTCCTCGGCGGCGGCGTCCTCGCGCGCGGCCGGCCCCGTGCTGCGGGGCACGTGCACGCCGCCGGTCACCACCTCCTGGTAGGCGTAGACCCGGCGGTAGATCTGCTGTTCGGCGGGGGCCTGCTCTTTGCCGTCCAGCCGGGCGCGCGCCATGTGGCAGGCGGCGGGGATGACCGTGAGCCCGCGGGCGTCCGTGGCGGCGAAGTCCGGTTCGTCGCGCTCGGTGCGCCCGGTCAGGGGTGCCCCGGTGTCCAGCGTGCGGCCCACGGAGAACTCCCGGGCGGGCCGGTCCGCACGGTCCCACGTCGCCATGTTCATGGCGATGTCGCGCAGGACCAGTGCGGTCCCGCCGCGCAGCCAAGCAGGATTGCCCGCGGCCAGCCCCAGCGGCGGCAGGCCCCGGGCGGTGTTGTCCGGGACATCGGAGCCCGCGGTCTCACCCCACACGAGCCGTGCGAAGTCCTCCGTGCCGGGGGCGGGGTTGGCGGTCCCGTCCACCTGCCCGAAGGGATTGCGCAGGGTCGTGCCCGCCGGGTCGGAGCCGTAGGCGCGCCGCTGGGCCGCCTGCGTCCACGCGATCCGGGTGAAGCTGCGGGCGTCCTTGAGCAGCATGCGCACGGCGTGGGAGACGGCCTGCGCATCGTCCGCGCAGACCTGGAGCAGCAGGTCGCCCGCGCACAGCCGCGCCTCCAGCCGGTCGATCGGGTAGTGCGGCAGCGGCCCCAGCCAGGGCGGGACCGCGCGCCGGCCGGCCAGGGAGACGAGCCCGCGCCCGAATCCGAACGTCACGGTCAGCCGCGCCGGGCGCAGCGCGAGCTCCGGCTCCGTGTCCGCAAGCGGCCCCTCGCCCTGTGTGAGCGCGGCCGCGTCGTCGCTGAGCAGGCGCAGCAGGCGGATTGCCCCGGCGGCGTCGACGCCGTCGCGTAGCGTGAGCGCGACGAACTGCGCGTGGGCCGGCGGGGGCGTCTCCACGCCGGCCTGGTGTCCCCCGTAGAACGGGACGCGCTCGGAGCCGTTGGCGCCCTGCGCATCGATCCGCGCCTCGGCGGCATTCCCCGCCCCGGGCCGGGCACCGGCCGCACTGCTGGCCAGCAGCGCGGCCCCGGCGCCCAGCCCGAAGCCCGCGAGGCCCCCGCCCAGCACCCCCCGGCGCGTCGTGCCCCGGTGGGGGCATGCGGGTGCGGGCTGCGAAGAGTCACCGCGGGGCGGCGGGCCCGGCTGTTCGCCCGGCCCCTCCGCGGAGCCCTCCGCATGCGTCTCGACGGGCCCGCTCGTGGGCCGGGCGCCCGGGCCGGCACCGGGTGCCGCACCGGCACCCCCGCCCGGCGCGCCCCGGGCCGGATCCGCTCGCCGCCTGCGCCAGCTCATCCGTGCGAGTGCCCCTCGTGGGCGCCCTCGGAGGCGTGGCCGGCATCCGACTTCATGCCCGGCATGTCCGACATCTGCGTGGCCGCCCCCGAGGCGTCCGACGGGCTGGCCCCGCCGTACTCCTCCTGCGCCCCGGCGAAGTCCTTGGCGCCCACGGTCAGCTTGGCCTCGCCCGCACTGGTCTGCAGCGTGAGGTCGATCTGCGCCCCGGGCTTGAGCGCCTTGCCGAGCTTCATGAGCATGATGTGATCGCCGCCGGGCTTGAGCTCGTAGACCCCCTGCCCGGGGACCTTGAAGCCGCCCTTCTTCTCCTGCATGGTGGTGCCGCCGCTGGAGTCCGTGCTCGTCTCGTGCAGCTGCACCATGCCCGCGGCGTCCGTGGCGGCGCCGGTGACCGTGATCGCGGACGCGGAGTCGTTGCTCAGCGTGCCGAAGACCGCGGTCATCTGGCCCTTGCCGGCCGCCTTCACCCAGCCGCGCTCCAGGTGCAGGGCATCCTGTGCGCTCTGGGGCTGGGCCGCGGAGCTCTGCGCCGCGCCACCGGGCCCGCCGCATCCGGCGGCCCCCAGGGCGAGGGCAAGCGCAGCGGCGGGGGCGGTCAGGGCGATCGCAATGTTCTTCTTCATGGTGATCCTTCGTGTCAGCACGGCGAGCGTGCGTGGGTGGGGGCGCGCGTGCGCCCGGTGTCTGTTGTGTGGGGGTCGCCGAGGCGCTCCTCGGCGGCCGCTGGTCGCGCACCGACCGGGGCCGGCGCAAGGGGCTGCGCGGCTGCCCGGAGTCGGGTCCGCCGGCGAACCGCGGTGAGCGCTCTGACCCGCCCAGTGCCCTGATCCGCCGAGTGCCCTGAGCCAGGCGGCCGCGGGCGCGGTGCCCCGCGCAGCGCGCACCGGGTGCGCTGCCGCGCATTGCACCAGGGGCACCGCGGAGCGGGGCAGACGGGCCGCAGAGCGGCGAGTCCACGGGCGTGGCCGAACGGGCGCCGAGCCGCGGGGCTGACCCTCGCGGCAGCGCCGATCGGGACCATTGCGTCCGCTTCGCTCGCTCCGCTCAGGCGGCGGCAGGCGGCGAGGACCGCAGCCGGCGTTCGACGGCCGGCAGCCGCGGCCCGCTCGCATCGGCGCCGAGCGGCAGCACCGCGCACGGGTGCCCGAACCGGACCGGGAGGTCACGACCCCGGGGCGATCCACCACTGGCGGGTCGCGGGGGTGTCAGCTCCCGGAGAACGGGGCGGGGGGCCCGCGGAATCGGAACCGCGGAATCAGGCGCAGGCGGAAGGCGGGCCGCGCAGCACCCGCGGGACTGTCAGGGCGGGAAGGAGAGGGCGGGGCGCATCGGCGGGGCGAACCCGGATGCGCGGGCGCGCGAAGCGCACGGGAACGAGGACGGCGATGCGCGCCACGGTGCGCAGCAGCGCGGCGGGAAGCGCCCGCAGGGCAGCCTCCCCGTAGCGCAGGAGCACCACGGTGACGGCGGCCGCGAGGGCGTGGGCGAGGAGCATGCGCAGGTTCGCCGAGGCGCCATCGGCATGCGCAGCCGGCCCGTGGGCGTGCGCGGCCGCGTGCGGGGCCTGGGCGCCCGTGCCCGCCGTTGCCGCAGACCGCCCGGTGCCACCGGCCGCAGGTCCAGCGGATGCCGGGGCGGTGTGCGAGTGCGAGCCGTACGAGCGCTCCAGGGCCGACGACGGCGCGTGCTGGGCATGAGGTGCGGCTCCGGCGTGTTCCACCCCGGGCTCCTCGGAGACCGTCAGCTCCGGCAGCGCCACGGCGCCGAAGACTCCCATGAGGCCGTGCATGAGGAGCTGGGCGCCGACGACCGTCACGGCAAGGCCCGCCAGGCTGAGGCGGCGGCGCAGCAGGATGAGCGCAGCCCAGAAGGTGAAGAGCAGGCAGACGAGGGCCGCAAGCAGCGAGGCCGCCCCGCCCACCGCGTGGTGCAGCGCCAGCGCCGCACCGGTGGCGACGGCGGAGGCACCGAGCGCACGGAGCACGCGGGGATTGGCCCCGGTCATCTCCACCTCCGCTCTGCCCCGCCGTTGCGGCGCGCCGGTCGTTGTCAGTCGGCCGCCCGCCCGGGCGGCAGGCTCATTGTCCCATGGCTCCGAACTCACCTCCGCAGGCCCGCGCGTGCACTGAGACCCGCGGTCTCGTTTCGTGAGCAACCGCGAAAAGGCCCCATAATGTGCCGGTGGTCCGCTTTTTCCGTCGAATCAGCGCATTCGCTGTACGGAAACCGCAATCTGCCTTAGTGTGTTCCCCGACACATAGCCAGCCCGGCCCGACCGAGCGCGACCCGGCCCTCCCCTCGGCGCCGGACCACCCCAGCCGCCGGAGGCTCCCACCGCACACCGCACACCGCGTGCCCGCCGCGCCCCGCTCCCCCGGGCGCACCCCACAAGGAGTTCGATACATGGCCAACACCACCCTGAAGCGCAGCCTGGGCCTGTGGGCCATCGTGGGCCTGGGCCTGGGCTATATGACGCCCACGGTCGTCTTCGACACGTTCGGCATCGTCTCGGACGAGACGAACGGGGTCGTCCCGCTGGCCTACCTCGTGGCGCTCGTCGTCATGCTGTTCACTGGCATCAGCTACGGCAAGATGGTCCGGGTCTTCCCCTCGGCGGGCTCGGCGTACACGTACACCCGCGAGACGATGCACCCCGCGCTGGGCTTCATGGTGGGCTGGTCCGCCCTGCTGGACTACCTGCTGCTGCCCATGGTCAACGTCCTCATCCTCCGCATCTACATGACCTCGCTGTTCCCCACCGTCCCCGCCTGGGTGTGGGTGCTGGGCATCGTGGCGGTGTGCACCAGCATCAACGCGTGGTCCATGAAGGGCACCTCGAACCTCAACGCGATCCTCGTCGTCTTCGAAATCGTGCTCATCGCCGCGTTCCTGGTCTTCGGCTTCATCGCGCTGAGCAAGGGCATGGGCGACGGGACGATCCTCACGGTGGACCCCCTGTTCCGGCCGGGCACCGAGGTCGCCACCGTGCTCACGGGCGCCACCGTCGTGTGCTTCTCGTTCATCGGCTTCGACGCGGTGACGATGTACACCGAGGAGGCCAAGGACCCCCGGCACATGCCCAAGGCGATCCTGCTGACCATCATGATCGGCGGCGGCATCTTCTTCGTGGGCGGCTACATGGCCCAGGCCCTCTTCCCCAGCGTCGACGTCTTCACGAACACGGATGATCCGCTGCCGGAGATCGGCCTCATGGTGGGCGGCAAGATCTTCCAGCTCGTCTTCGTGGCGGGCGCGTTCGCGGCGACCTTCGCCTCCGCCCTCGCCTCGCACTCGTCGGTGGCGCGCCTGCTCTACGTCATGGGCCGCAACGGCGTGCTGCCCCGCCGCGCGTTCGGCTACGTCCACCCCCGCCTGCGCACACCGCTGTTCAACATCATCCTCGTGGGCGTCGTCTCCCTGGCCGCGGTGTCGATGAGCCTGGAGCTCGTCTCCAGCTTCATCAACTTCGGCGCGCTCATCGCCTTCACGTTCGTCAACCTGTCCGTCATCGCGTACTTCGTCTTCATCAAGAAGCGCTACAAGACCGCCAAGGACGTCGTCTCGTTCATCGTCCTGCCCGTGGTGGGCGCGGCCCTCACCGGCCTGCTGTGGGTGAACCTGCAGCTCGACGCGCTGGTGGGCGGCGTGGTGTGGGCCGCGATCGGCCTCGTCTACATGGTCTTCCTCACCCGCGGCTTCCGCCGCTCCATCCGGTCCTTCGACTTCGAGGACGTCGAGGTCCGCGAGGCCGAGGAGGAGCTGGGCTACCACCGCCATCACGGTCATGGGGCGGCGGCCGCGGCCGATGGCGGGAGCGGGGCCGGCACCGGGGCCGGCACCAGACCGGGGGCAGATGGCGCGTCCGGAGCCGATACCGCCGAGCGCTGAGCCCGCAGGCGGGGCTCCCGCTCGCGCGGGAGGTGTCGGCTCGGCCGCCCCGCCGATGATCGCCGCACACGCGAAGGACCCCACCCTGGGGAAGGTGGGGTCCTTCGCGCAACCGCGCCGCCTACCCGCCCGGAGCGGCCGGCGGGGCGGGCGGGCTGCCCCGCGCGGGCGGGCTGCCCCGCGCGGTCGGGCTGCCCCGCGCGGTCGGTTCGTGCGATGACCCCTGCGGGGTCAGTCCCGATCCGGACGCAGGAGCGCGGCTTTCCCGGGTTCCGCTCAGCCGCGGCGACGGCGGGTGAGCATCAGCGAGACACCGCCGATGGCGAGCAGTCCCGCACCCAGACCCAGCGCACCCAACTCAGCACCGGTCCGCGGCAGCCTGGAACCACCATTGCCACCATCGGAACCGCTGCCGTTATCCGAACCATTGCCGTTGCCCGAACCGCTGCCGTTATCCGAGCCGCCGTTGCCGTTGTCCGAACCGCTATCGCCATCGTCATTCGAACCGGGCTTCCCGTCATCACCCGAGGACACCTTCGAGACCACCTCAAATGCCCCGCTGACCTTCGGATCCGACGACTTCACCGAGTACGTGCCCAGGTATGCAGACGGCTTCGACGCATTCGGCGATGTCAAGGCGTCGAAGCAACATGGGGCTCGCCGGCGAGCAGTCGAGCGAATGCCTCGGTGGGCGTGAGATAGCCCAGTCGGCGGCGGGGTCGATTGTTGATCTCCTCGGCGATGGTGGTGAGGTAGGGCTGGTGATCGGGGATCACCGTGCC
>NZ_WWEQ01000054.1 GCF_009857845.1 Brevibacterium rongguiense
CCCGCCGACGCCACTCCTGGTGCGGCCACCAGTCCCCGTCCACCTACGAGGCCCACCGGGCCGCTACGCTGCCAACCGCAGCATAATCAACCAACACCGTGTCCACGATCCGGGGCGAAGGCCCGAACTCGAAAACAAGGGGATAGACATGGCCAAGCAGAGGGCTGGTAGACGCACGACGATCTACCGACTCACTGGCGTGAAGGAGTTCGAGAGCGCTATCCGCGACAAGTACCTCGGTCAGGATGGGTTCGAGGCCCACGAAGTGGAGGTCGGTGATCGTCCCGGCTATCTGGTGGCGGGAGCCATGGCCAAGGAACGTTCGGACTGGTGTGCCGCGGTGACCACGCTCACTGGCGAAGCAGTCGAGATCGGCGGGATCACGCCAGCCGGCGTGCTCTTGGTGCGACCCGAGGGCGAGAGCGCTCCGCAGGAAGGTGTCGTGTACGCGCTGAGCTATGGGATGGGTTTCCAGTTGCTCGAGCAGGGTCGGTTGGACAACCTTTTCGGACAACGCATCGCCATCCGCACCGCCGACCCACGCAAGCTCCGCTCGCTCACCGTCACCACGATGGACGAACGCTCGCGGACCTCGCGAGCAACTATCCCGCAAGGTGACGGCCTCCTTGGATTCGGCGTGGGCGACGTCGGTGAGGCGGTCAGCAGGATCGTAGCCAGCGCGAAGCTGCCGATGCTGTCAAGGTCCGCAGGGGAGCCGCTTCAGATTCGAGGTGCTGACGCCCTCAACGTCCCGCTCGGTCACACCCCTGCAGAGGTGCTCACAGATCTGGATGCACTCGAACGATTACTCGCTAAAGAACCTCATCCATCTCTCAAGTCACTGGAGCAGTTGGCGGCCGTCCGGAACCCCGAGACCAAGAAGCAGCTCGATGTAAAGCTGGCTGCGGCACTCGACAATGACTCCGGGAATATCGGGCTCGCTTGGCCCCATGAACGAGTCGACGAGAACGGGACTCCCGATTCATGGGTGCCACACCGGTTGTGGCCCGGGCGACGCAGTGAGGTCCGACCGGGGCAACCCGACTGGACTGATATCAGAGCCGCCCTTGCGGGAGTCCCCTGCGGACAGCGCCTGGACCGCGTGGAATCGGCCACGATCCGACTCTGTCGAGATACAGAGGGCAAAGACGCCATCAGCCAAGACATTCCCCTTCGTCGATGGCTCGCGTTCGAGACAGACCTCGACGATCGGACATACGCGCTCTATGACGGATCTTGGTACGAGATCCACCACGACTATGCCGGCAACATCACCGAGCGAGTGAAAAAGTTGTTCGCCCGTGAAGTTGAAGATCTAACCTTCCCAGCATGGGCGTTCGACCACGACGAGGATGCATACAACAAGGAGCTGGCAGCGGCACTGGGAGGGGTGTGTCTCGACAAGAAGCTGATCAGGACTGACCTCCACAGTCGCGGGATCGAAGCCTGCGACGTCTACATCCCTGACGGAACTCTGATCCATGTGAAGAAGACGGAAAAGTCCGCTGCCGCCAGCCACCTTCTCGCTCAGGCCTTGGTGTCGGCTGATGCGCTGTGCAGTGACGCTCAAGCTCGGAAAAAGCTGAAGGAGAAGATCAAAACCTTGGGCGGTGATGCATCCAACGTCGGATCAAAGCCCAAACGCGTTGTCCTGGCTATGTATCGGGGTGCTGGGAAGCACGTCACCCCAGAGAATCTCTTCACCTTCACAAAAGTCAACTTGGTCAGGCAAGCGACGTCGCTTGAGGAACGCGGCGTCCCGGTGTACGTCGTGTCAATCCCCGGTCCCGCCGCCTGACCTAGCTGCGACTACGCGCGGTTCGCCTCTCAAGCAGGCTGTCGCGCGCGTCGCGGGCCTGCGCGATAGCGCCCCCACAGACGCCCAGCATGTCTCTTAGAAGGGTGTCGTCGACGAGTCGCACCGCCTGATCCAGGGAGCCACTCTTGAGGTGGCTGGCGACGGCTGGCCGCACCAGCCTTAGTTGTTCATGCGCCGTCGTGAGGCTGGAGGGGGAGGGTACGAGCCAGCGGGTGGCTTCACCGGGTTCCATTTTGAGGATGCCGCCGCCGTAGGCGCGGCCGGTGAGTTCGGCGCTGAGCATCGTCAACGAGTTCAGCGCGGCCAGGGGCAACAGCTCGCGCCCGAGGGCCCGGTGTTCGTCGTGCAAGTAGATGCCGTGAACGCTGTTGAGGTGGTGCGCGCCGGCGGTGTTGGTGACCATGCGCACGGTGTCAGCGTTCATGTACGTCAGCAGCAGATCTGCGGGCGGCATGAGAGGTACTTGCCACCAGGTGCGTCGGGTGCGGCACTTATACGCCTCATGCACCCCGAGGGTACGGCCGGCTTCGATGTAGGCCTGCGCCTGCGCGGACATGCCGGTCTCGCCGGGTCGGAACAATCGGGTGCGTTTGCCCTCACGTCCTAGTGCAGTCAAGGCCTGCGGGGTGAGTTCAAGACCGCGGAGGTGGCGCGACCCGGGCGGAGACAATGGCAGTGTCTCTCGGCGGGCGAGGCCGAGGTCAGCGGCTTGAGCAGGGGGGATCGCGAAGTAAGTGTTGCGTCCGGTGACCATGCCCAGGCGGGTGTGGCCCCACGTCGTCAGGGGGGTGAAGTGGCCCTGTGAGACCGCGTCGAGCAGGGTCGTGGTTGCTTCGGCGGTGACGGTTGCGCCAGACCATTTGTGCTCGGGGTTGGCAGGAGACCAGACCAGTGCTGGTGGCAACTGCTGCAGCCCGTCCGCGTTGGTGACTTGCCGGATGCTCGCCGAGGTACTCGAACCTTGTTGGTAACCGTCAGCCAGCAACAACACAGCTTCAGTCTCTGCCTCTGCGAACACGCGCTGCTCGAACAGGACAAGCTCAACTGAAGCGAACCGCTCGAAGAGGAAGCGGCGCACCGGTGCTGCGTAGTTCGCGGACAACAGCTCAGCCGGGAGCACGAACCCCAGCCGTCCACCCTGTGCGAGGTGCATGGCGGAGTGGATGGTGAACGCTGCCCATGCCGAGGCCAGCCCCGACAGCGCTACCCCGCCTTGCAGCGCCGCGGCGCGGGCGCGGGCGCGTTGCTCGCCGGCGAAGTCTTGGAAGCGAATGTAGGGCGGGTTGCCGATCACCACGTCGAACAATTCCCCCGGACGTTGGGTGAAGAAGTCCCCAACCTCAACGTGCGCGATGCCACCTGCTTCGTCGACGCGCTGCGCGCCATACGAGGCGCTCCACTCGTGCAGTTCCGCCCCCCACACCTGCGGACGCTCGTGGCCCAATCCATGCAGCGTACGTACCGCGTGTACGAGGAATTCTGCGTCCCCTGAGGACGGCTCGAGCACACGATCACTGGCGTCGCGGATCGCCCACTGTGCGATGAATGACGCAATCAGCGCGGGGGTGAAGAACGCGCCCCGAGCCTTGCGACGTTCAGCAGTGTCGAGCGGATCACGGGCAGCATAACTCATGCGTCACATTCTGACAGCCACCGGGGACAACCACGCCCATGCGCTCGAATCAGAACAACCCCGCATCAGCGTCCACAGCGGTAGTTAGTGGGGCCGCGCCCGGTTCGGCGGCGGCACGGCGGGCGCGCGCTGCGGTGTGGAAGTTGATCGGGGAATTGTCGAGCACGCGCGAGCACATCACTGCGAAGAACGCACCCGGATCAAGCGCCGCAGGCACCTGAGCGGTCGACAACCTGACCGGCACTACCTGCTCAACATCATCACCTACGTGGTCAGCCCCGGCGCCAGAGTCATCGGCGGGGTCCGGGATCGCTCCGGCATCCAAAGGTCCAGCCTCATCGGGTTCCTCAGTGCCAGCCTGCTCATCGGCACCGACGAGGTCGGGCATGACCAGGGCGACCGCGTCGTACGCGTCATCCTCCCGCCCGAGCTTTTGCAGCAGGTCGATCAGCCACATCGCCTTGTCATGCTCTGCGCTCAACGCGATCGCGTTAAGGGCGTACACAAACCCCAGCGCCGACTGAGGGTGGCGTAGGCGCAGGTTCTTCGCGTCACCGTAGGACTCCTCAACCCGGTTGGCGGCGTTCTTCCCAAAGGAGGAATCCATTCGTTTCGTTGAGATCATCAGCTCCGGGCCTGTCGCCCAAGAACTCATCACGACATCGACCTGCTTGACGTAGTTCTTGCCCAGCAGGTTCGCGCTCTTAGCCGCGCCAGCGACCTTGCCACCCGCGATCCGCTCGCGCACCAGCTTCTTCACCTGCGCGGGCAAGCTCTCCACGAACGCGTGTATCTCGTAGGGGAAAACGCGCGGTTCTGAGGCCCGGGGCCACACCTTGTCCGCGTCGAAACCAGCCCGTCGCATCTCGTACGACACCCACACATCCAGCGCTAACGCTGGAACCCCCGACTGGGATGTCGCGTTCAAGTAGACGGGCACACCCAACAGCTTCGACAATGTGTCGTAGTCCGGGACGAAGGTCACCCGCCCCTCAATCAGAGCCCACGGGCTGGTGTCCCTGCCGGGGGCTGACTCGATGATCTGGTCGAACAGACGCCAGCCACGTTCACGCAAAGACTCACCCATGCGCCCAAGTTAAGCGCACCCAAGCACGCCCCGCTGGTCCAGGTACACCACCGACCAGAGCGAGCCGCTCTGCCTCGGCTCGTTGAACCACCCCGCGTCCCTACCTGCATCAACTGTGGGCGACGCCCAGTGAGCAGAACCGCCCCACCACTGGACGGCTCAACATTCTGCAGCATGATCTGCCGTGCGCGTCATGAGACCGCGGCGTGTCGGGGCGCAACGGACCAAATTCACGGGTGGGGTGTACCGCACCTTCCGCAAGTAGGAACCCCTTCAGATGCACGCTTTCGCACATGCGGAATCTAGGGGCGGCCCTATTGGCGCGTTCGAGCGCTCGGGTCGGCGGCTGCGCAACGACCAATTAGCTGCAGTCCTCGGCTGGTGCAAAAACCTTCGTTTTCGCGCACCCCGCCGGTGGCCAGCAGGAGAGCGCCCGCCAGATGAGCGAAAATTAGTGCTCGAAACAAAAGTGAGCGAAACCCGTTACTATTGACAAAATCGCTCACGAACGGTAGAATGGGAAGGCCAGCCAGTAGGGGAGAGGACACCATGACCGAGCAGCCCACCACCCAGACCCGGCCCGCCGTGAGCACCGAAGAGGCAATGGCCTTCGCAGACGGAGCCCTCGGAGCAGCCGGCCACCAGGTCACCGACCCCTACATCAACCAGCTGCGCCGCCAGCGCCTCGAAGGCGAAATCAGCATGGACGAGTACCAGTGCCTCGCCGTCGCCCACATCGACGCGAAGTGACCTGCCGTGGCCGCGAAGATGCGCGACTGGACGGACTACTTCTACCCCGAGACCATCGACCCCCGCACGAGGCAGGGAGTGCTGCGCAACAACTTCGGTGAGCGCAATCCCGAGCAGCTGCGCCGGAAGGAAGAAGTCTTCACCGTCGCCCGGCTCGACGAGCTGGGCCAGTATCCGATTGAGCCCGCCGGCGGCCGGTTCGACTTCGAACACATGAAGGCCATCCACCGCCACATCTTCCAAGGCCCCATCACCGGCCCCCAAGGTGCGGGGGAGAGCCCGAGGACCCACCGCAACCGCGACGCCGGCCCCAGCACCGGCCAGGAGAGAGGACTCTAGGCATGACCCTTGTGAAGCGGGGATACTCCTACGCGGCGAACTTCCCCCACCAGACCCCAGACAGCCTCAATGACCTTCACGGCCCTACCGCCGGAAGCGTGACAGTCGGCCACCACATCAACACGGCTCTTGACCCCACATATTCACTGGACTCCCCAGCACGGGCTCGGAGCTTCTACAGCGCCACGGTGCGCGATGGAACACCTGCCGATCACGCCCGCTACCTGAACAAGGAACTGCTCATCGCCATGTGGCCCGACCTGAACCTGCCCACTCGCTGTCGGGTGATCTGGGAGACCAAGTTCCCCGAACTCACCCACCACGGGAAGGACGCCCATGCGTAGCTTCCATGAACGCCTCACACGGCTTGGCCTAGTCGCTGCGGCCGAACATGGCTTCGTTCTGGCAGGCGGCTACGCAATCTCAGCCCACGGCATCGGTAACCGCCTCTCAGCCGACGTCGACCTCTTCACCAACGATGCCGACCCCCAGACGTTCGCCACCGCTGTCAATGACATGCGCCAAGCATTCACAGACGCCGGCCTGACAATCACCGATACCACCGTCAGCCCACTCTTCGTCGACATCAACGTCAGCGATCCCCAGACCGGCGAATCCAGCGACATTCAGTTCGGCCTCAACTACCGTGACTTCACCCCGGCCAACCTCGACGTCGGCCCCGTCCTGGATCTGCGCGACGCGGTCGCCAGCAAGATGAGTGCCCTCTGGTCACGCGGAGAGGCGCGTGACTTCATCGACATCTACAACGTCATCGACTCCGGAGCCTTCACACGCACCGAAGTCCTCGAGATGGCCGATCAACAAGAAGCCCAGCCGATGGACCGCGAGATGCTGGCCGAACGCTTCACCAGTGTTGCCCGATATGCCACGGACGACTTTGCTGAATACGACGTAGGACCATCGCAGCAGCGTGCAGTCGTGGAGTTCTTTGCGGACTGGGCCACCGCCCTCACGAGCGAAGAAAACGCAGAATCGCTCGAAGGCGAGCGTGTCACTGAGGCTGCCCAAGCTGCGGGCATGAGCGTCGATGAGTACCGCGACGTCACCGCACGCCTGAACCGCACACACCCCGACAGCATCCAAGGCCCCATCACCGGCCCCCAAGGCGCGGGGGAGAGCCCCAGGACCAACCGCACCCACGACACCGGCGCCGAGCGCGGCCGCGGATACGAACGCTGAACACCCCAAACAAGGGAGAGAACGTGAGCTACCTCGACCAGTACGAGTTCACCCCCGAACAGCAGCACGTCATCAACCGCCTCAACGAGGATCAGCGGTTCGGACTCGAACAAGGCATCGCATCGTTTGCTATCGAGGGGTTGCACTTCCCGGCCGAAGAAATCGTTAACCAAGCACGCGTGACCCTCGGTGACGTCAGCGCCGATGACCTCATCGCAGCCAAGATCGCAGCCCACCGTCAGGGTGGCGGCCGCGCGTGAGCCTGCCGGGCGGGGACCCCGTAAAATCATAAAAATCATAATCATCACAAACAATCACAAGGTGGTGCGGCATGGTCAGCTCCTTCGACATCCCTCCCGTCCCCGATGGCAGCTACCAGCTCTCCCCCTTCACCCCCACGTTCGGAGCGATCCCGCCCCGCCTGGCGGATCGCCAGCAGCTGGTCAACGCCTTCGCCCGGATGCTCGACCAGGGCCCGGGCGCCCGCGGCCAGGCGACCCTGGTCACCGGGCAGCGGGGCATGGGCAAAAGCGTCATGCTCGGAGTCTTCCGCGAGGTCGCAGCCTCCCGCGGGTGGATCAGCGCCCACGCCCAGGCCAGCCCCGGATTCGCAGAACGCCTCACCAGCGCCCGCATCCCCGAAGCCCTGTCCTCCCTCGACCAGGAGGCTGCGTCGAAGACCCGCGTGACCGGCGGCAGTGTCAACCTCATGGGCTTTGGCGGCAGCGTGGCCACCAGCAGTGAAGATCGCTTCCCCGTCACGCCTGACTTCGAACACCAGGTCATGGCCGCAGCCGACATCCTCACCCAGCGCGGCTCGGGGCTGCTCATCACCCTCGATGAGGTCCACCGCTCCAACCTCGATGAGCTGCGCCAGATCACCGACGCGATGAGCACCGCCGTAGCCGAAGGCGCCCCCGTCGCCTTCGCCGGCGCCGGCCTGCCTACCTCCATCAACGATCTGGTCAACGACGACGTCTCGACCTACCTCCGTCGCGCCGAGCGCGTCGACCTGGGCCTGCTCACCGACACAGGCGCCCGCGAGGGCCTGGCCACCCCGATTGCGGAAGCCGGCAAGACCATCACCCCCGACGCCCTCGACGCCGCCGTGAGCACCTCGGGCCGCTACCCCTACCTCGTGCAGCTGATCGGAGACGAGTCCTTTAAGCAAGCCGGCGGTACGGAGACCATTACCGTCGAGCATGTCCGCGCGGCCACCGTGGAGGCCAGGGAGGCGATGTACCGCCAGATTCACGCCCCCACGATGGCCGATCTCTCCGACCGCGATCGCCACTACCTCTACGCGATGACCCCAGACCAAGGCACCTCCCGCACGGCGGAGGTGGCCCAGCGGATGGGGATGGATACCCGCAACGCCGGCACCTACCGGGACCGCCTGCTGGCCTCGGGTGTCATCGAGGCCCCCGAGTGGGGCCGCGTGTCCTACAGCCTGCCGTTTACCCGCGAGTACCTCATCGACAATCCCGGCCACCAGGGCCAGCGGGACATGGCCAACATCATCGAGACCAACCGCGCCCTCGAAGCAGAAGCCGCCACCACCGGGGCAACCATCGACGCCACCCGCCCCACCCCCGACCGCGCGGAGGCGGGGGTTGATGTGGCGGCCGCGGCCCGGGCAGCCGGCATGGACCCCGCCGAGCTGGCCGAGGTCCAGCAGCGCATGACAGGCACACACCCTGACAGCATCCAAGACCCCACCGGCCGCGCCACCCCCGATGCCGGCGCCGGCCCGGCGGTACGCGGCCAGGCGCCCGGCCCCGGCGTTGAGCGGGGGCGGGAACTGTGAGCGTCTACGGGTACGCGCGCGTGTCCACGGCGGACCAGAACCCGCAGCTCCAATTCGACGCGCTGACCGCCGCCGGCATTGACGCCGAGCACACGTTCACCGACAAGGCATCCGGCGCCAGCCCCGACCGGCCCGCGTTGGCGGACCTCATGGCCACCGTGCAGGCTGGGGACACGCTGGTGGTGTGGAAGCTCGACAGGTTGGGCCGCTCGACGTCCCACCTCGTGGGGCTCATCGACGAACTGGGGGAGCGGGGCGTGGACTTCCGCTCCCTGACAGACCCGATTGATACGACCACCCCGTCAGGCCGGCTGCTGTTTCGGCTGATCGCCTCGATGGCGGAGTTCGAGCGTGACCTCATGCTCGAACGCACCCGCGCCGGCCTCCAGGCCGCCCGGGCGTCGGGTAAGCAGGTGGGGCGCAAACCCTCGATCAAACCGGGAGTGGCCCGCCACATCGACAAGCTGGCCGAGCAGGGGATGAACAAGACCCAGATAGCCGAAGCCGTCGGGGTCTCCCGGCACGCGGTCACCCGCTACCTCCACGGCCAACTCACCCACTACCAAGCGTCCACCACCTCGGGCCGCACCGACAACTGACCCGGTGGCCACCGGGCGCAGCGCCCGGTGTCCAGTAGGGGTTGGCGGCTGTCGGCAGTGGGATGCGGCAGTCCCGCTCACTGGTGTGAGGGGCGGGGTCCCGTGGTGGTCGGGTGTGGGGTGCGTGTGCGGTTGTCCTTCCGGCGAAGCCGTTTTGTTGCAGCACAAGCTACGCCGTCGTCGCTGCGGCACAAGTGCAGCGGCTGCGCCGCCGGGCCTACGCGAAAACTTTTTCCGGGCGCTCGTTCCTCGCTGAAAAACTTTGCGATCCGGCCCGGTTCCTGCACTGGCTGCCTCCGCTCCTTTGGGCGTCGAGTCGCTTGCGCACAAAACGCCAACCACGCCGGAAGGACCAGCATCATGAACACGAACCCCACCGCCACCGTCTACGTCACGACCAACTGCACCGCCTGCACAGCAACGAAGCGCCAGCTCGACAAGCTCGACGCCGACATCGAGTACATCGCCGCCGACAGCGACGAAGTGATCGCCAAGCTCAAGGACCTCGGCTTCCGCCAGCTCCCGGTCGTCATCACCGAATCCGGCTCATCGCAGTTGAGCGTGTAGAAGTGGTCTGAAGCCGCCTGCTTCGAGCAGACTCCTCGCAATGTAATTGGCGAGGTTGCGGAATCCGAGTGCGGAGCCGCGGAGGTGCTCGAGGCGTCCGTTGATCGCCTCGGTGGGTCCGTTGCTGGTGCCGGGGCGGTCGAAGAACGCGAGGATGTCTGCAGCGCGCTGTCTCAGCGTCCTGCCGAGCTTGCGCAGCTCGACCAGCGCCGTGGGGACGCCGTCCGTCAGGGAGTCGATGACAGCCTGCATGAGGCTCTTCCCGACCTCGCGGTTCGGTTCGCGATAGGCGGCGACCATGCGCTGGTAGATGCCCCAGGTGGACTCGACCTCAACATGATTCTCGTCAGCGAACAGCGCGTCCAGTCGGACTTGCTGGCGCTCTGTGAGGAGCCCTGCTCCGGTGTGGAGGGTGCGGCGGGCCGTGTAGAGCGGGTCGTCCTTGCGACCGCGCCTGCCGAAGATGTCGTGCTGGACGCGACGCCGGCAGACATCGAGGGCCTCGCCGGCGAGGCGGACGACGTGGAACGGGTCCATCACCGCTATCGCGGTAGGGAGCTCCTCGGCAGTGGCGGTCTTGAACCCTGTGAACCCGTCCATCGCGACGACCTCGATGCCCTCGCGCCAGGCGTTGGGACGGTCGGCGAGCCAGGTCTTGAACACCTGCTTGGAGCGGCCCTCGATCATGTCCAGTAGCCGTGAGGACCCGGTGCCATCACGGACCGGGGTGAGGTCGATGATGACGGTGACATACTTGTCTCCGCGGCGCGTGTGCCGCCAGACGTGTTCGTCGACGCCGATCACCCGAACGCCGTCGAATCGGGCCGGGTCATCGATCAGACGCCGTCGTCCCTCGATGATGACGGCGTCATTCGCGGTGTGCCAGGCGACGTCGAGACCGGCAGCGACGCGGGCGATGGTGAGACGGTCGACGACCAGCGCGCGGAGCGCCCACGACAGCGCACCCCTGGTGAGCTTCGCGCGCGGCTCGGCAACCCGGGTGGTGTCCTCCTGCCAGAACCGCGAACACGTGGCACAGGAGAAGCGCTTGACTCGCAGCACCAACGTTGTCGGACGGTGCCCGAACGGCTCGTGCGCCAGCCGCCTGGCGATCGTGCCGCGCGGCGTCGCTTCTGCCCCGCAGCTGCGGCACCACGGGTCAGGCTCCGCAAGGCGGCACTCGATCACGGCCCTCTCGGGCTCGAGACGCTGCCCCGTGGCGACGAGACCGAGCTCGTCGAGGCGGCAGAACGTGGTCAGGTCAGGGCGCGCGAGGGTCGTGTCGGGCACGTTGAATTCCTCAAGAGTTCGACCCGAGACCCGATACGAAGGGCACTATTGTGCGCTCAACGAGCGATCGACGTTCTGATTGAAGCAGCATGAGGCACTGCATAGTGACTCCGTCGATCATTGCAAAGAGCTGCGAGGCCGCGTGGCTCGAGAGGTTTTGGTCGATGAACCATCGACGAAGTTCTTCATCGAGCTGCGCCGAGGCAGCAGCCAGCGCGGCATCGCCGGCTGAGAGCGCGGCGTAGGCGAGCCAGACACGGGCGCGGCGTTCGCGTCGATCGTCCAAAGGGAGCCACTGCTGCACGAAGCCCATCAGCGTGGCGGGCTGCGCGGCCACCACATCTGCGAGGAACTGTTCTCCCGCGTACTCGAAGCCTGCGCGCACCAATTCGCTCTTCGTGCGGTAGTAATACTGCACTTGTGCCGGCGATACGGCCGCCGCCGCGGCGACACTGCGGACGCTCAGAGCTCCGACTCCTTGCTCGGCGAGGACAGTCAGCACGCCGTCGAGTATGCGGGGGACAGTCATCCGTCTTCCGATCCTCTCGACCCGATCATCGACCATCCGGTCGCGGCGATCTCGATCACGCCGAGCACCGCGATCACCAGGCCGGCTTGGCGTAAACCGATGACCGGGGTTTCGACGTCAAGGAAAGCGAAGAACATCACCAGACCCCCGACGATAATGACTGCACCGACAATAAATGACCATATGTGCTTACTCACAGCATCCCCTTTCTCTGTACGACCGTACAGTACGAATGTATCAGCCTAGATGGGATGTCGGTCAAGTCGGACTCTCGCCCCTACCGCGGCAAGCGACGGGATGGCTCCCCCGAGCGGGACATGAACCCAGTCGGTGAGGCAACGTCAGTCGTGCGGGGTGCTCACCGACACAAGAGGTCCTGGTCAAACCATCGAACGGAGAAGCAAGCTTGATACGACGGCTCGTGGTCACGGAGCACATCACGCTGGGCTGGATGATCAAACATGATGACACCAGGTTCGACCCGACCACGGATTTTGAGCCAGACCAAGAGTGTGCCGAGGTCACCAGATTGAACCCGCGACTACACCCTTAAATGCGATGAGCCCCGAATCCGATCAGTGGTCAGGCTTCCGACCCGACAAGCTGATCGCCCTCCAGGCAGCCAGCTAAGCCGTGCGGCGGGCCCCACGAACACGTTGGGGCCCGCACCCAACAGGACACACGTGGCAAGTTCCGGGCCGCTCCTGCGGCCCCACAGCGGCCGGTGAGCACACGCAGGCGAGGGGCACCGGGTGCGACATGCGAGCGCAACCGAACCCCCCTTCGCATGACCACAGCGGCGCGGTGTGCGGTTCTTCCTTGGCAACCGGATCTTCGATCCGGGCGGCAGCAGAAACCCCATACGGAGCCGCGCGCGATCACTCACCGGGCGCAGCACCCGCGTGGTGGTCGGGTGTGGGGTGCGTGTGCGGTTGTCCTTCCGGCGAAGCCGTTTTGTTGCAGCACAAGCTACGCCGTCGTCGCTGCGGCACAAGTGCAGCGGCTGCGCCGCCGGGCCTACGCGAAAACTTTTTCCGGGCGCTCGTTCCTCGCTGAAAAACTTTGCGATCCGGCCCGGTTCCTGCACTGGCTGCCTCCGCTCCTTTGGGCGTCGAGTCGCTTGCGCACAAAA
Source organism: Brevibacterium rongguiense (assembly GCF_009857845.1). Taxonomy (GTDB): domain Bacteria; phylum Actinomycetota; class Actinomycetes; order Actinomycetales; family Brevibacteriaceae; genus Brevibacterium; species Brevibacterium rongguiense. Next base: position 12,753 of record NZ_WWEQ01000054.1, read on the forward strand.
CGCCAACCACGCCGGAAGGACCAGCATCATGAACACGAACCCCACCGGAAAGCTCTACCGCTGCAACGCACCGACCGCCAAGTACGACGTCGAATTCCACGCCACAGGCTGCGCCCACACGCGCAGCACCCACTACCGCGCACCTCACGTCGACATCGTGTGCACTGTGCCGGTCACGACGACCACGAGCGTCTGGGACGAGTACAACGGTGAACTCGAATGCGGCGAGCCCATCGCAGTCTTCCCTTGCACGGGACTCGTCACGCAGGTCCAGGAACTGACCGACCGTCCGGTCTAAGGAGCGCAGCGGATGCCGCGGGGAACATCCCCCGCGGTATCCGCTCATCCTTCACTAGGAACCGCCTACTGCGGTGCTGATTGAACCGAACGGAACGCACTGCGCGCGTCAGAATTGTCGCCGTGCGGCGACGTTGTTTGCCGTGAAGCCTGCGGCATTTTACGGTCGGCTCACTGCGCACAAGCGCTACGCGCGACGTCCTCCGAAGACTTTTGATCCTCCTTCGTCGTCACAAAACTCTTCTCCCCCCGCCCCCTCCGTGTTGCTGCTCCGTTCACTCTCCCTGGATGGCACTTCGTGCCTTCACGGCAAAAAACGTGAGGGACCAGGTAAGTGCCCAACGCGTTACGCACGACCGAAGGAGACAGGCATGGCCGACACAATCAACGCGGGGATTGCACCCCCGAAGCTGTGGATGAATGCGAACGGACGCATCGTCTGCGAACGCCACGGAGGCCGAGGTTTCCGAGCGGCGCTGGCAGCCAGCACCGACCCGGGATACCTGCTTACGGACTTGGACAACTGGGATCGCCTGACCCGAGACGAAGTGAACTCAGAACCCGATCTTTGCGTGTGCGAGGACTGCGGTAGCCGCGGCTGACATCGCAGTCTAAGGGTGCGAAGTTCGGCACTCACTGACGCTGAAAGGCCCCCATCACCACGACGGTGATGGGGGCCTTCGGCATGTGGTGCGTCGGTCGACTATGAGGCGTAGCTTGCAGTATCGGCAGACGCGTCCGACGTCGTGGAAGCATCGTCCGAAGTGCTCAACTTCGTCTTGCGCTTGCGGCGCGGGATCGGCACAGCCCACGAGCGCAGCTTGGCGACAGACACCTCTTCGTCATCAAGAAGTCGGTTCACTTCGGCATCGCGTTCTTCGACGAGGCGCGCACGCTTGTCGTCAAGATCGTCGATCTTGGCCATGATGCCGTCGAGCTTCTTGATCAGCTCCACATCGTGCTTATGGTCGCGCTCGATGCGCTCAATGGGACGTTGTGCTTTCGACATGTCGTGCACCTCCGGTTCAGCAGCAAACGGTCTACGTCCAGCATGCCATGCAGGTGAATGCTGCGCACCTGAACGTCAGAATCCGTGACCGCGTACAACGCTTTCACGGTTCTGCGCGCACGGCCAGTGGCGCGTGCGAAACGGAGCCTCCGGCGGAGCGAGCTATAGACTTAGATAGTCTAAGTCGCTCTCGTCCCTTGCGGCTGCGCTGCGGTCCTGCCACACTGGAAATCTGGAGATTCCAGGGTGGTCGTTGCACTTGGCGGGTGGTGAGTCGATGCGAAGCAGTCGAATGCGGCAGGAGAACGTCGGCGGCGGCCGCCCCCGGCAGCGCCTCGTGAAGCTCACCGAGGAGGAGGATCAGGTGCTCAACGCGGCTGCGCTGCGGGAGCGGATGACGGTTCCTGCCTACCTGGTGCAGAGCGGGTTGAACGCGGCCGGGATGCCGAGCGAACGCCAGCGCAGCGCAGCAGCCCAGGACCTCATGGGCCTGGAGTACCAGCTCGCTCGGATCGGCAACAACCTCAACCAGATGGCCCGCCAGATGAACACCGATGGCTCGGTGCACGCGGACCTCACGAACACCCTGGTCCAGGTCCGCGACGCGCTGCGCCGGATCGAGCCGACATCGGCGCGCTTCATCGAGCAGGTGGGTCGATGATCCCGAACATCACCCGCGGCGGGCGCATCGCCGGCTTCATGGCTTACCTCATTGGGCCCGGCCGTCACGACGAGCACATCAACCAGCGGATCATCACCGGCGACGACACGATCACCGCGATGGTGGAGCCGGGCAAGCTCCTGTCGCGCGACGACGCTCTCGACATCTCCAACGTGCTCGACCGGCCGAGGAAGATGCACGGTGTGGAAGTCACCTCGCCGGTGAAGGAGTGGGACGAGGAAGCCGGGCAGCAGGTCGTCGTGGGCAGGCGGGACACTCACATGTGGCAGTGCTCGCTGTCCAACGGGCCCGAGGACGAGCCCCTGTCGGATGAGGCGTGGGCGCGCATCACCGAAGAGTTCATGACGCGCATGGGCTTCGTCGACGAGGACCGTGCGAAGACCTCCCGGTGGGTGGCGATCCACCACGGACCCAACGTCAACGGCAACGACCACGTTCACATCGTCGCCCAGATGGTCACCGAGGACGGCTCGAAGGCCGTGACCCACAACGACTACTCGCGTGCCCAGGAAGTGTGCGGGCAGCTCGAGCGCGAGTTCGGTCTGGCGATCACCGAGGGCCGCGCTCACGGGCAGACTGTCGCGCAAACCAAGCGCGGTGAGCGCGAGCGGGCCACGCGAGAGCGCCAACCGTGGGTGGAGAAGAACGAGCTGACCCGGCGGCTGCGCGCAGCGCTGGCCGCCTCGAGCACGGAGGCGGAGTTCGTCTCGAACGTCTACGCCGCCGGCGTCATCATCGAACCGCGGTTTGCCAAGGGCACCACGCAGAAGGTGGCAGGATACAAGGTCGCACTGCCGGCGCCGGAGGGCACGAAGCGCGACGCGTTCCGCTACAGCCCCAGCCGGCTGGACAAGAACCTGTCACTGCCGGCGGTGCGACGGGCACTCGGTGCGCCGGCAGGTGGAGACCCCGCCGCGCTGGGCATCTGGCAGGAGCACCACATCGGCACCGTGCCGCGTACCGGCGGCCCGGTTACACTCACGCCGACCGAGGCCCTGTGCGAACGAGTCGGATCAGGCAACGCGAGCACCGCCGACCTGGCCAACCTCTACGCCGCGGCATCGCTGGAGCTTGAGCGGTTCAGCCCGGACAAGCTCAACGACGCCAGCCAGCACCTGGCGCAGGTGGCCAGCAACCCGCCGCCGGCCGGTTACATGGCCCGCCAGCTCCACCGTGCAACGAGCCACGACGCGATGATCGGCTGGACTGCCGTGCTGCGCCAGGCCGGGCGGCTGTCCATGCTCATGGCCCAGGACAACTTCGACCAGCACCTGCCCAAGCTCGCCGAGGAACACCGCGGCATCATCCGAACCGTCATCGACGCCCCGAATGCGCCGGCGCCCACGCCGAGGAAGGAGCCCGCACGCGCGGCGACCACCGCGCGTCCGACGCAGGCGGCGGCGACCAGTGAGGGCCGCCGGATCCCGGCCGAAGAACTCGCCCGGATCCGTGAGCACATGGGCACGTTCGATCCCCACGCGTCGCCCACGAGCCGTTCCGTGTCCCGCCCCCGCACTGACCCGTCGACGACCCGTGAGGCCGAGAAGAACCGCGAACAGTAAGGAGACCGTCATGGTCCAGCACGAAGCACACGAGGAAACTGAGATCGTCCAGGACTTCTCCCGCATCATCCGTGGACTGGGCATGGCCGGAATGCAGCTGGGCGAGATGCGCCAGCGCAAGAAGCAGCACATCGAGCGGATGAAGCAGGCCCGCGACGCCGAGCTCCAACGGCGCAGTGACGCCGCGGCACGCGCTGCTGGAACAGCCCGGCGTCGTGGTCCCCGTTGGGCTTATCCCACCCGGCACCCGTTCCGAGCGTGCTCTCCTTGATCGCGGCCATGATCGACATGATCTTCGCGGGCTGGCCCATCCGCTCGTCATCGACGACCTTGTTAATGATCGCGGCGTAGGACATCTGCTTCTTCGAGTAGCCCTTGATCGCCTTGACACCAGTGACCTTGACGTTGGGCCCGCCGACCTTGATTTCCTCGGTCGATTCGCAGCCATCGCCACCGTTGCCGCTCGCGTCATCCCCCAGGAGCACAACGAGGCACAGGGGCACCAGAAGGACCAACGAAAGCAAGATGCCGACGGCTACCTTCACGCGGTCGCTCCCCTCTGTGCTGCTGGCCGGGCCGAGGCGCAGTGTCGCACCGCCTCTACCCTATTCCGTCGCCCCAGCTTGTCAACGCCTGAAAAGGAGGCAATGCGCACCATGCCTTGGGAGAATGAGGGGGTGCCCACGGACGCTGCATCCACGTCGCCCTCCCCCGAAGTCATCACTGCATTCACGATGCTCGGACTCAGCGACGTGCGCGCGCGCATCCTCCACCAGCTCCACCAGCACCCGGCCGGGGCGACGACCGGTTTCCTCGCGCATGAGCTTGGAATCCCGCAACCCACGATCATCCGTCACATTCGGATCCTCGAAGGCGTCGGCGCGGTCGTATCGGATACCGAGGTGCGGACGGGTGCGCGAGTTCGATACCGCGTTGACATCCGCACACTGGCCGTCCTGCTCGATGAGCTGCGTCTTTACGTGATGCCGCCGGTGCGCTCCCGGCGCAACACGCCCTGAATTCAACGTTTCTAAAAGAGTGATCATGTAGGGTGGGCGCATGCCCAGTTCAGAACCCGAGGTCCGCCGCACAGGGCGCAAGCCTGTGCCCGGGCGGAGTAACCGCCCGATTGCCGTGAGGCTGCGCGAGCCGGTGGATGCCGTCGTGCGCGCACGAGCGGAAAAGGTGGGCATGCCCTACGGCGAATACGTGTCATACCTGGCTGCTCATGCCCTCGGTATGGCGGAGTATGCCCCAGAGCTTCCTGTCGTCGATGATCCGCAAGGAGAGCTGTTTGGCACACCACTAACCGCTTAAGCACAGCAAAAAGCCCCCCGTTGGCGCGGGAGGCTCAGCTTGCCGTCCTCAAGTTAATAACCCGAATCGAGTTGGCGCTCGGTTCAGAACCCGAAGGACTCTTCTTTTGCCAAAGTCGAGTTCAGGCTACCGCACACCCGGAACCAGTTTCAACCCCGGACGCAGCGGTGTCCCTGACAGCTATCCCGTACACGGCGCCACGGCCCTCGCGCCCGTGCGCACCTACAAGCCGCACGTCTCCCCCGCGGTCAATCCCGCGTGGCGAACGAACCCCAAGACGCGCATCCGCCGGCCCTCGCGCGCACGTGAGACAAGCCCCCTGCACCGCGGACGGGCACTAGGCGAGCAGCCAGTGCCGGCCGACGTCACCAGGAACCACCGGAAGTGGATCCTCCAGCTCCGACGCAAGGCCATTCGCCTTCGCCGGCGAGCAGACGCTACGCGCAATCTCCTCGCCGTGGCCACAGTCCTGGTCCGACATGCCTGCTGGGAGACCAGCTGCACAACGAGCCTCACGTGGGAAGTCATTGGGCGCATAGCCGGCGTCTCGCGCAGCGTCGTCAAGCGCAGTCTGCGGCTGCTGTGGCAGCTAGGTTGGATCGCGCGAGTTGCACCTGGACGTTCCTCCAAGGCCAAGATCGAGGGAGGTTGGACAGGCGATGAAGCGCTCCAGAATGACGCACCCGTCTACATGCTCACGATCCCCCAGCGACGCAGTTATCTAACTGGCCCCCCTCCCACTACAAGTGGCTCTCTTAAAGGAACCACGCACGCGCGCGAGGAAGAACCCCCAAATCGAGCCGCTACGCGGCCCAACCACCTCTCCAGGCTGGCCGCAGGCGGCCAGCCGAGCCCACCAGCGAGCACAAGCCCAGCCAAACCGCTGTGGCCCGGTCACGCTCGGGCGAACCGCAAGGATGAGCGTGTGCAGGCTTGCCGCGAAATTCAAGCCCGTGCCCCACGGCTTCGGGTTATTTCTGCCAGGTACTTGGCCAGTCTGACCAGGGAGTTCATGAAGGATGCTGGGTGGTCCGTCGTTGATGTGCTCTATGCGCTAGACCACCTGCCAGACGGGCGTGCCCAAGGCTTCGTGTCCGAGGGTGAATGGGTGCCGTTGCCCGGTGCCGACACCATTGCCGAGGACCGCATCCCGCATTGGATCAGCTTCCGCCTCAACCACTGGCGAGATGCTGCCGGGCACCCGGTCGAGTCGCACACACAAATGCTCGAGCGTCGTCAAGCAGCGCGTGAAGTTCAGGAAGCGGCGCAGCGTCGCGCGATTGCTGAGCGGCAGGCGCAACGCCGGCGGCTGCGGCACGACCCGGCAGCGACAGAGGCCCGCAGGGAAGCTATGGCCGCGGTGCGATCGCTGCCGAGGACGCACCGTGTGTAGGTTCATAGCATTCCCACTCCCTAGCACACAAGATAGATGGTTTGGCAGAGAACTAGTGATAAGCATCCCTCGTGAGCTAGCGCAGTGCTTCGCCACTTTGCTAGGCAGCAGCTCTAGTAGCGTGCTAGGCTAATAGGTAAGTTGTTCGCTAGAGTGCACGTTCGCTACTGGGAGGGCTCATGAAAATTGCGGTGCAGAACACCAAGGGCGGTGTCGGCAAAACCCGCACTGCGATGTTTCTCGCAGAAGCGGCACGCCGCGCGGGGGAGCAGGCTGCCGTATGGGACATCGACCAACAAGGGACGGCCACTTCGTGGGCAGATCGGTGTCTGGAGAGCCAGACGCCCCTCGGCTTCACCGTCGAACCGATGAACCTCGCGGGGCTGCGCAGAGCTGAGCCCGCGGCGGGTGTAGTCGTGCTGGACACCCCTCCGGGTAATCCGCAGATCACGGGTGCAGCCTTCCAGTGGGCAGACATCACCGTCATTCCGACTGGACCCACGTCTGATGAGACAGAACGAGCCGTTGAGACGTGGGGGATGGGCAACGGAGCGCCTGCCGGCATCCTGCTAACTCGGTATGTCAAGAACGAGCGAGAGTCATGGGACACACTCTTGCAGCTGCGCAACTCCGACGCGCCCGACTTCGAGACCGTGATCCCCCGACGTGTGGCGATTGCAAGCGCGTTCGGTCAGCCAATGCCGCGCAGTCTGGGCAATTACGACAAGCTCTACCTTGAACTCATGCAGGTTGTTAATTCCATTCACGAAAGCGAGTAGGCATGACTGGCAACAACAAGTTCAGTAAGTTCGCGCAGACGCCGGCCAGCCAGAGTAAGCCCAAGATCGTCCCCGCAACTCGAGCAGCCCCGACGGATGAGCCCGCAACCCCCTTGAACACCCGTGTTCCGAAGACGTTGCACCGGGAGCTGAAGAAGCGGGCCCTAGAAGAAGATCGAACGCTGCGCGAAGTCGTGATTGAAGCGCTCATGCAGTACCTCAACGTCGATCCGAACGGCGGCCAGGGCGCCGAGGGTGACGAAGAAGCGCCATGATCACCGTCTACGGCAAGACCACGTGCCCCCAGTGCGACATGACCAAGCGCGTACTCGACCGCGAGGGCGTGAGCTACCGGGAAGTCAACATCGAAGAAAACGCAGACGCTCTCGAATGGATCATCGACGACCTCGGCTTCGCGCAAGCCCCCGTCGTCGTCGTGGGAGACGACACGGACAGCGACGACTTCGATGCCTGGTCAGGCTTCCGCCCCGACAGGGCCTTCGCCCCGGATCGTGGACACGGTGTTGGTTGATTATGCTGCGGTTGGCAGCGTAGCGGCCCGGTGGGCCTCGTAGGTGGACGGGGACTGGTGGCCGCACCAGGAGTGGCGTCGGCGGGTGTTGTAGCGGGTGGCCCACCGGAACACAGCCCGCCGGCAGCTGGTGGCGTCGGTGAACGTGGCGGCGCCAGCGAGGAGTTTGTGGTTCCCCCCGAATCGTGGAGGACTTCCTATGCGGCCTCGGGCAGCGTAGCCGCGTTGCTGGTCTCGTAGTCGACGGGGCTCATCATGTTTGCTGAGCTGTGCCGACGGTCGTGGTTGTAGAAC